>DATBJU010000001.1:0-54786 GCA_036556265.1 Xanthobacteraceae bacterium
CGCTTGCGCCCTCAAGAGCCCCTTGTTCGGCTTCGATGAAAGCGATCTGTATCTGCTCGCGTATGGACGCGCAGGGACGCTCGCCGCTTCATTGAGCGAGCGCGCCGACCGAGACGCGCGTTTCGCCGAAGCCGCGCAGAAGCTATCCCGCTGGCGCAACGAAGCTTCGGCACTGCGACCGTTTGACTTCTACTCGCGCGTACTTGGACGCGACAAGGGCCGCGAGCAGATGCTCGCGCGTCTCGGTCGCGAAGCGGCTGATGCAATCGACGAGTTTCTCACGCGCGCGCTTTCCTACGAGCAGACCGAGGCACCCACGATCGTCGGCTTCCTCAATTTCCTGCGCCGCGCCGGCACCGAGGTAAAGCGCGACCTCGAGGTTGAAAGCGATGCGGTGCGGGTCATGACGGCGCATGGCGCGAAGGGGCTGGAGGCGCCCATCGTAGTGCTTGCGGACACGACCTCGATCCCCGACGGGCGTGGCACGCGATTGCACGACGTGCCGGGAACCGAGGCGTTCATCTGGGCGGGCAGAAAGCCATTCGATTCCGCGAGCGAGCAGGCCGCACGGCTTGCGGCTGACGAGTTGCGCGAGGCGGAGTATCGGCGGCTCCTCTATGTTGCGCTTACGCGGGCAGCGGACGCACTGGTCGTGTGCGGACACGAAAGCGGAGTCGCGATGAAAGAGGGCTGCTGGTACCGCCTCGTGCGCGATGCGCTCGAGGCCGGCGATCCTTCGGAGCTTGTCGCGGCTGACGTGCCCTATGCGAAGGCACTGCGCTGGCGGCCAAAGCGGGCGTACGCAGCGCAAGCGGGCGCGGCCGCCCCGGGCAAGACGATTACACTTCCTCTCTGGCTGACGCTGGCAACCAGGCCTGCGACGGCCAAGCGCCTGCGCATCCTTCCCTCTCAGTTCGATCCGGACGACGAGCCGCACTCCCCTTACGCGCAACCAACGTCGAGTGCGCTCGACCCGCGGCGGCGTGGCGATCTCCTGCACCGCCTGCTCCAGCGACTGCCGGACTTACCCGCAGACAAGCGGCGCGATGCCGCGGCACGGTTCCTGGCAGGTGCCGCCGGCGACATCACGGAACTGGAAGGTGCCGCGCTCGTGGCGGAAGCGCTCCGCGTGATCGAGCACCCGGAGCTAGCGGCATTGTTTGGTCCGCAGAGCCGCGCGGAAGTCGATGTGCTTCTGCGCGGCCACTCGCATGAGATCGTTGGCCGCATCGATCGGGTCGCGTGCACCCCGGATGAGGTGCTAGTCGCTGATTTCAAGACCGGCGTGCCCGCGCCCGAAACGGCGCCGCTTAACTATGTTCGGCAACTCGCGCTCTACAGCGACGTATTGGCGCGCATCTATCCGGGCAAGGCCATGCAGGCACTGCTTGTCTGGACTGCGGGTCCCGCAATCCACAGAATCGAACCGGGACGGCTCAAATTGGCGGCCGAGGAGGCGCAGCAGCTCCTGACCCTCCGACCTGAGTCGCCTTGACGGCCCGGGGCAATCATCCCTACTTATCGACCGACCCCGACAGCACGTCGATTCACCCCGACTTTCCGAGAGGTTGCCATGGCCGTCGCCAAAGTGTCCGACACGTCCTTCGAAACCGACGTGCTGAAATCCAAAGAACCCGTCTTGGTCGACTTCTGGGCGGAGTGGTGCGGACCTTGCCGCATGGTGGCGCCGGTACTCGAGGAAGTTTCAGGTGAACTCGCGGGAAAGCTAAAAATCGTGAAGCTGAATGTCGACGAGAACCCGCAGACGGCCTCCAAGTACGGCATCATGTCGATCCCGACCCTGATGATCTTCAAGAACGGCGAACTTGCATCGCGCCAGATCGGCGCGGCACCGAAAGCCAAGCTCGTGCAGTGGATCAACGGGACGATTTGAACGCGTCGAGAATGCATTAAGGCGGCCGGGCCTTGGCCGCTTTTTGATCTCGCGGCGCTATCGCCGCAGCGAGCGGTAGACCGGCGAGCGGAGTTGCCACCAGAAGCTGGCTGCCCGGGCGTCCTGAACCTCCTCCAGGCCGAACTGAATCGAGTCGTAGCCGCCGCGCGGCGCCGCCGAGTACGTGCCGAACAACCGATCCCAAACAGAAAATACCTGCCCGTAGTTGCTGTCGGTTTCCGGCTGGTACGCCGAATGATGCAGGCAGTGCATGTTAGGCGTGATTAAAATCCAACGCAGCGCACGGTCCAAGCGGTCCGGCAAACGAAGGTTGGCGTGCGCGGCGAGGCTGATTACGGATTCGGCGAGTTCATAGACGACCACTACCCAGACATTCAGGCCGAACGCGGCCGCACTGAGCCCCAACGTCACGACCAGCGCCACGAGTTCAAGCGGGTGGTCGCGGACGGCGGTCGTGACGTCGAGCCGCGCGTCCGAATGATGAATGCGATGCAGCCGCCAGAGGAACGGTACTTTGTGCATCAGCACGTGGAACACGTACTCGACAAGGCTCCGAATCATGAGGCTCGTCGCGACCGCAGCCCACAGAGGGACATCAAGCAGATTTAGCAGGCCCCAGTCGTTACGCTCCGCCCACGTCGCGCCAAGCAAAGCGGAGACCGGAACGAGCGAGAGTAACAGCATATTGGTGATCCCGAGCCCAATGTTCGTCGGCCAGCGTCGCTCCCGGTCGGGCGAGTTGCGGAATGCCGGATTTACCGTTTCCAGCCAGGCAATCGCGGCGAAGACGGTCCAGTAAGCAAGGATGAAAAGCGTCCACGGGTCGGGCCGCAGCCATCCATGAATCAAATCCTTAGAAGCTTCCCACATGCCTCGGCTCTCCGTGGCTGCCAGCGGTGACAACGCCTAGAGTGAAAGGCGAAGCGTCGGCGGTTGGGTGTTGCATAGTGAAGCCAATCCACGCTGTAGCAAAATTCACGCGGTGTGCTAACCTTTCTCCAATCGGGTGGGGGCGACTCATGAAGAAAACGATTGTTGCTGTGATCGTTGCGTTAGCGCTTGCGTTCACACCAATAATGGCCACCGCGACTACCCCTCCGCCCTCGCCTCATTCTACGGGCGGCACTTCGCCCGTGGCCGTTTGGCTGGTGATGGGTTGCGCGGCGAGCCTTATCTGGGCGGCATGGATCGCCAACATCGCGCAAAATCGCCAATTGACGCTTGCCGAAGCCAATTTCTGCGGGCTCGCCTACTGGCTCCAGGCGCAGGCGCGATAGTTCTGGTCGATTGAGGTCCGCAGCAGCGGCGCTTTGTGCGCCGCCGATCTCTATTTTGGCGGCGTGCCGTTCGCGGCGAGCACCGCGCCCGCGAGATAAAGCGAGCCGGTGATCAACACGCGCGGTGGCATCTCAAGCCCGAGCGCATCGACGCGGCGAAGCGCATCCTCGATATTCGCTGTCGGCTCCGCCACCAGACCGGCCTCCTTCGCTGCGGCGGCGACTTCCGCCGGCGTGCGTGCGACCTCTGCTGGCACGGGCACCGCGAATACATGACGTGCGAGATCCGTGAAACAGGCGAGAAAGCCGTCCGTATCCTTCGTGCCGAGCATTCCCACGACGAGGACGAGCGGTCGCGGTACCCGCTCCTCAAGTTCGGCAAGCGCCGCGGCGATCGCCAGTCCGCAGCCGACATTGTGGCCGCCGTCGAGCCAAAGTTCGGAGCCCACGGGTAAAAGCGGTGAAAGACGGCCGGAGGTCAGATGCTGCATGCGCGCCGGCCAGTCAACGGTGACCATGCCCGTCTCGAACGCCGTGGGCGGAACGTCGAAGGCGCGGCTCGCGCGCAGGGCGGCCACTGCCGTGCCGGCATTGTCGATCTGATGACGCCCGAGAAGCCGAGGGCGTGGAAGATCGAGCAGACCATCCTGGTCCGCATAGACGAGCCGCCCGCGCTCCTCGTGCGCACTCCATTGCTCACCGGAAACCGAGAGCGGCGCGCCGAGCCTGTGCGCGGCGCGCTCGAGCACTCGTAAGGCCTCGGCCTCCTGATGGGCGATCACCGCGGGCACACCACGCTTCAGAATGCCCGCCTTCTCGCCGGCGATGTCTTTCAGCGTCGACCCAAGAAACTCCGTATGGTCGATCGAAACCGGCGTGACGACCGCTGCAGCCACATTGTCGACCACGTTCGTTGCGTCGAGCCGCCCGCCGAGACCCACTTCCAGCAGCAGCGCGTCTGCCGGATGTCGAGAGAAAATCAGGAACGCGGCTGCGGTGGTGATCTCGAAGAACGTGATGGGATCATCGGCGTTGACCCGCTCGCACTCGGCCAAGGCGTCGGCGAGCTCGTCGTCGCCGACATGGACACCTCCTCGTTTGGCCGCGAGCCGGACGCGCTCGTTGAAGCGAACGAGGTTGGGTGACGTGTACACGTGGATCGCCATCCCGGCCGCCTCGAGAATCGCCCGCAGGAAGGCGACGGTCGACCCCTTGCCGTTGGTGCCCGCGACGTGAATGACCGGCGGCTGCCGGCGTTCGGGATTGCCGAGACGGTCGAGCAGCCGCTCGATACGGCCAAGCGACAGATCGATTTTTTTCGGATGGAGTTTGGCGAGACGCGCAATCAGTGCTTCGGCCCGCTCCGATCCGCGCGCCGTTTGCGCGCTCACGCGGACGGCACCGGCGCCGGCATGTCGGGCGGCAGCAGCCGCTCGCTGACGCGTGGTGGCAGCTTGGTCAAGAGCCGGCAAAGACGCGCGAGCGTCGCGCGCATCTCATGGCGGTGCACGACGAGATCGACCATACCGTGCTCGCGCAAATATTCAGCGCGCTGGAAACCTTCGGGAAGCTTTTCGCGGATCGTCTGTTCGATCACGCGTGGGCCGGCAAAACCGATCAGGGCACCGGGCTCGGCAATCTGCACGTCGCCGAGCATCGCGTAGGAGGCGGTGACGCCACCGGTGGTGGGATTTGTGAGCACGACGATATATGGTTTTTTCCCGGCCCGCAGCCGCTGCACCGCCGCCGTCGTGCGCGGCAATTGCATCAATGAGAGCACGCCCTCCTGCATGCGGGCGCCACCGGATGCCGCGAACAGGATGAAGGGTGTCCCTTTCTCGATCGCCGTATCGATGCCCTTGATTACGGCCTCCCCGGCGGCCATACCGAGTGAGCCGCCCATGAAATCGAAGTCCTGCACCGCAACTACAACGGGCTGACCCTCAAGCCGGCCGAAGCCGAGCTTGATCGCGTCGTTCATGCCGGTCTTCGCGCGCGCGTCCTTGAGGCGGTCCGCGTAGCGACGCTCATCGCGAAATTTGAGCGGATCCGTCGGAACCTCGGGCACGGCGATGTCGAACCAGGTCTCGCCGTCGAAGATCGACTTCAGGCGCGCGGTCGCGCCCATGCGCATGTGATAGTTCGAGACCGGAATCACCCATTGGTTCGCCTCCACGTCCTTGTGGAAGACGAGTTGCCCGGTCTCCGGGCATTTGATCCATAGATTCTCCTTCACCTCGCGTCGCTGCAGGAGGTTGCGAATCTTCGGGACCGCGTTGGAAATCCAGTTCAATGGGCGCTCCGCTGGCGGGCCGGCCTCGACAATTTGCGCACAGTGAGGCGCAGTTTATACATGGAGCCAGGTCGTGGCGAAATGCGAAAGCGAGGGCGCCCGATGATTGACCGCTCTCATTTGGGAGGAATCGCGGGGACGTCAAGCCCAGGCGCACATTCTTGGTTGCGCGGGCTGCTCGCCACGGCCTCGCTTGTGTCCGTGTCGCTTGCCGCCGCTCCCGCCGAGGGCGAGGAGTATCGCATCGTCGCCGTGGGTGCGAGCAACACGGCAGGACGCGGCGTCGGCGCGTCGAACGCGTGGCCGGCAAAACTTGAAGCGTTACTGCGGGCGCGCGGACACGACGTGCGCGTGGTCAATGCAGGCATCAGTGGCGATGACACCAACGGAATGCGGGTGCGCATGAAGGAAACCGTTCCGGGCGGGACGCGGCTCGTCATCCTCGACACGACAGACACCAATGATCGGCGCCGCGAAGTCAACACCAGGGCCAATGCGGCCGCGATTGTCGACGAGCTGACAAGACGCGGCATCCGGACGATCGTGATACCGAGCTTGCACGCTCTCTCGGACCATCAGCTTCAGGGAGACGGAATACACATCACCGCCGACGGTCACGGCGTGATCGCAACCAAGCTTCTGTCAAAGGTCACAGCGATCGTCGGGTCGCCGCGCCGGCGCTAGTCCCGGCTATTCGGCGGCAACGCGCTGCGCCGAGCGCACGCCCGCGGCGAGCGCGGAGACGAGATCGGCAACCGCCCCGACCGTCTTGTTCGTCGCGCGGCCTTTGTCATCGAGGCTCGTGCGAACCGCCTCCACGAGCGCGGTTCCGACGGCGACAGCGTCGGCGCCCGCGGCGATCGCGCGGGCATGCTCGGCGGTTCGCACGCCGAAGCCGACCGCAATCGGCAATTTGGTGTGACGTTTGATGCGCGCGACCGCAGCCGCGACCTTGCCGGTATCGGGGGCGGCAGCGCCCGTAATACCTGTAATCGACACGTAGTAGACGAAACCCGACGTGTTCTTCAGAACTGCAGGCAGACGCTTGTCGTCAGTCGTCGGCGTTGCGAGGCGGATGAAGGCAAGACCCGCCTTAAGTGCCGGCAGACACAGTTCCTCGTCTTCTTCCGGCGGCAAGTCGACGACGATCAAGCCGTCGACGCCTGCAGTCTTGACGTCCTTGAGGAACTTCTCAACGCCATACACGTAAATTGGATTGTAGTAGCCCATGAGAACGATCGGCGTCGCGGCGTCGCCCTTGCGGAATGCGCGGACGAGCTCGATCGTCTTCTTCAAGGTCTGGCCGGCCTTCAGCGCGCGCAGGCCCGAGGCCTGTATCGCCGGACCGTCAGCCATTGGATCAGTGAACGGCATCCCGAGCTCGATCAAGTCGGCGCCCGCCTTGGGCAACGCCCCTGCGATAGCGAGCGAGGTTTCATAGTCGGGATCGCCCGCCATCGTATACGTGACGAGCCCGGCGCGTCCTTGCTCGCGCAGGGCCTGGAAGCGCGCTTCGATACGGCCCGTCACACCTTGCCTCCGAGATGCTCGGCCACGGTGAAGATGTCCTTGTCGCCACGGCCGCAGAGGTTGACCACCATGAGGTGATCCTTTGGTTTTTTTGGAGCCAGGTCCGTCACCCTGGCGAGCGCGTGCGCAGGTTCGAGCGCGGGAATGATCCCCTCGAGCGCACACAGCAACTGAAACGCCTTGAGCGCCTCATCGTCGGTGGCAGAGAGATACTTCACGCGACCCGTATCATGCAGCCAGGCGTGTTCCGGCCCGATTCCGGGATAGTCGAGACCAGCCGAGATTGAATGCGTCTCCGTGATCTGCCCGTCGCTGTCCATGAGCAGGTAGGTGCGATTGCCATGGAGCACACCGGGCCTGCCGCCACCGATCGAGGCCGCGTGCTCGCCGCTTGCGATCCCCTTCCCTGCCGCTTCGACGCCGTAGATCTCTACCGACCTGTCGTCGAGGAACGGGTAGAACAGGCCCATCGCGTTCGAGCCGCCGCCGATGCAGGCGACGAGTGAATCGGGCAAGCGTCCCTCTGCGGCGTGCAATTGTTCGCGCACTTCGTTACCGATCACACTCTGGAAGTCGCGTACCATCGCAGGATAGGGATGCGGGCCGGCGACCGTGCCGATGCAATAGAAGGTGCTCTCGACGTTCGTCACCCAGTCACGCAACGCTTCGTTCATCGCGTCCTTCAAGGTCTTGGAGCCCGACGTCACCGGCCGTACCTCGGCGCCGAGCAGCTTCATGCGGAAGACATTCGGCTTCTGCCGCTCGACGTCCACTGCACCCATATAGACAATGCATTGCAAGCCGAAACGCGCGCACGCGGTCGCTGTCGCGACACCATGCTGACCTGCGCCGGTCTCGGCGATGATCCGCTTCTTCCCCATACGCCGCGCGAGCAGGATCTGGCCGAGCACGTTGTTGATCTTGTGCGCGCCGGTGTGGTTGAGCTCGTCACGCTTGAGATAAATCTTCGCGCCCCGCAGATGCTCGGTGAGACGCTCGGCGAAATAGAGCGGGCTCGGCCGACCGACATAATGCGTGTGCAGATGTTTGATCTCTGCCGCAAAAGCCGGGTCGAGTTTGGCTTCGTCGTAAGCGCGCTCCAAATCCAGCACGAGCGGCATCAGCGTCTCGGCGACAAAGCGCCCGCCATAGATGCCGAAATGGCCGTGCTCGTCCGGCCCGAGACGCAGTGAATTGGGCGTAGGCTTCACGGCACGCGCTCCGGGGATTTCAGCGCCGCAGCGGCGGCGCGCGCATTCGCAATGAATGCCCTGATTTTCTCCGGGTCCTTCGCGCCCGGGCTCTTCTCGACCCCGGAAGAGACGTCGACGGCGTCAGGGCGCACCACTCGGATTGCCTCCGCCACGTTGCCGGGGTTCAACCCGCCCGAAAGCATCATCGGCTTCGATCGGTCGACTTGTGCAAGAAGCGTCCAGTCGAAGGCGCGACCGTGCCCGCCGGGGCGGGTTGCATTCTTCGGGGGACGTGCATCAAAGAGAATACGATCGGCGACGGTCGCGTACTCCGTGGCGGCCTTCAGGTCTTCGGCGGCCGCTACTGGAATCGCTTTCATCATCGGCCGTCCAAGGCGCCTGCGCAGTTCTGCGAGACGTGCAGGCGACTCGGACCCATGCAGTTGAAAAATGTCCGGCGCGACCGACTTGGCGATACCGTCGAGCAGATCGTCGGCGGCGTCCACTGTCAGCGCCACGACGCGCGCCTTGCCGCGCGCGCGCGCCGCGAGTTTCGCGCCCGTCTCCAGTGAGACATTCCGCGGGCTCGGCGGGAAAAAGACGAGGCCGACGAGGTCTGCACCTGCTGCGAGGGCGGCGTCCATCGCGGCTAAGTCATTGATCCCGCAAATCTTGATCTCGAACATGGCTTTCGATGACACGAGGCCGGAGGCTTGTCCACCCGGCCTCATTTCCCGCCGAGCCGGCGCCACACGAGCATCGCGGCGGCCAGGTCCTCGACGGCCGTGCCAACCGATTTGAACAGGGTGATCTCCTCGTCGGTCCCGCGTCCCGGCGCCAAGCCACGACAGAGCGCAAACAGGTCGGCGCGGATGTCATCCGATCGAAGCAATCCTCGTTCGATCGGCCCGCGAAGATCACCCGCTTCCTCCGCGGCCTTGCGAGTATCAACAAAAACACGCGCGCGCACGACCGCCTCGTCGTCGACTTCGCGCATTTGCGGCTTGAAGCCTCCAACAAGATCGAGGTGGGTCCCCGGCTTGAGCGACGCGCCATGCACGAGCGGCGCCTCCGCGCCTGTGATGCAGGAGACGATGTCGACACTGCGCGTCGCGGCATCCAGATCACGGACGGCAAGCGCAGCATGCCCTTCCGCGCGCAGTTCGCTGGCAACTGCCTCAGCCCTGGCAGCGGTGCGGTTCCAGATCAAGGTCTCACGAATGGACCGCACGGCGCGGAAGGCCCGGGCAAAATAGGGCGCAAGCGCACCAGCGCCAACGATCAGGTGCCGACTCGCGGCGGCGCGAGAAAGATATTTCGCGGCAAGCGCGGATGCCGCGGCTGTGCGCCAACGGGTAAGCGCACCGCCGTCGAGAAGCGCGAGCGGCAGACCGGTATCTCCGGAAAGCAGCAAGTAGCTTCCCGTGAGGCTCGGGACGCCGCACGCGACGTTGGCCGGGAAGATCGCGATAACTTTGATGCCAATGAAGGAGTCCCGCCCGGTGCCGCTCCAGGCCGGCATGAGCAGGAGCGTTGCCTCGGCATCGGGATGCGGGACCGCAACGTGATGGCGCGGCGGCACGGTGATGTCGGCGCGGAAGGCGTCCTTGAGCGCATCAATGAGCGACGGAAAGTCGAGCGACGACGCGATGTCGGCACCCGAAATCACACGCATAGGCTACTCAGCGGACCGCGGGCCGGTCAGTGGGCGGCACGAGCGAGCGAGGTACGTCAAAGCCCCGCGCGCCGCTCCGCGTTTCCGCTTCGACTTTCTCTGCACGCAAACGCGCCGCCTCGCGTTCAGCCCGGTGCGCCGCCATCTGCCATCGCAACCGTCCAAACCAGACGGTCGTGCCGCCGATCAGAACGCCGAGAATAAGTGCGATGAACATCACGAGGAAGAGCGGCAGTTCGATCGCGTAGGCCGGCGCGATCTGGGAGAATGGATCGATGGACACGGTGACCCAGCCGCGGTTCGCGAGGGCAAACAAGAGTGCGATCGTCGCGATCGGCGCAAGGATGATCCAGGCCAATACTTTTCGCATTTCCGCAAGCTCCCGGCCAACTCTAGCAGAAGCGAACCGAGCCGGATTTCCCGCTTGCGCGTAACCGCTTGTGGCGAAGTCAACGGCGCGGCCGGTTCAGCCGCTCGCGCATTTCCTTGCCGGTCTTGAAATAGGGGACGACTTTTTCCAGCACCTTCACTTGCGCGCCGGTGCGCGGGTTGCGGCCGAGGCGAGCCGGACGATTCTTGACCGAGAACGCGCCAAAACCTCGCAACTCGACGCGATCGCCACGAGCAAGCGCACGCGTAATCTCATCGAGGATGGCATCGACGATGTTTTCGACGTCGCGCTGGTAGAGATGCGGATTGGTTTCAGCAATCCGCTGCACGAGCTCGGACTTAATCATTACGCTCAGCCGCCCCCGAGCAAAAACCCGAATGATCAAAACGGGTTGTAAGACCTCAATCCGTCAAGGAAGGGTGCCAGAGGGCCAGTAGGCCGTCAAGTTGCGCGCGCGCGGCCGCCTGGCCGAGCGCCTCGGCGGAAAGCAGTGCACCCAAGCCCGGCATGCCGATCCCCTCGGCGACGCGGCCGACCATCTCCAGCCAGCGGAACTCCGAGCCGAAGCGGCCGCCGCGCCAGTCGCGAACCCTGAGGTTGGCGGATACGCCCTTGTTCTTTTCGAGCCACTCGCGCGCGGTCCGTTCGCTGCCAATCTCGTCGACGAGCTTCATGGGGAGCGCCTGACCCGCCGTGAAGACGCGGCCGTCGGTCACCGCCGCGAGTTCGGCGTCGGTCAGTCCGCGCCGCTCACTCACGAGGCCGCGGAACCAGCCGTAGCTATCGAGGACGAGCGCCTGCATCGCTGCGCGCGCCTCAGGCGTTGTCGGTGAGTAGGGATTGGGCTCCGCCTTGAGCGGCGTCGATTTAATCTCCTCCACCTTCACCCCGAGAGTCGTCAGGAGTTGACTGACATTCGGATTCTGGAAGATGACACCGATCGACCCGACGATCGCATTGCGGTGCGCGAAGATACGATCGGTGCCGAGCGCTGCGACATAGCCACCCGAGGCAGCAAGTCCCTGCACGACCGCGACGACGGGCTTCTTCTCCGCCAGGCGCCGGAGTCCCTCGTGAAGTGACTCCGCACCAACGACCGTGCCGCCCGGACTGTCGATCGAAACGATCACGGCCTTCGCACCGGACTTAGCGATCTTCTCGAACATCTCGAGCCGCGTGCGATCGGAGCGGATGACGCCACCGATCGTTACGCGCGCGACATGCGCCTGCGTCTCACCAAAGTAGCCGCCGCCGTCGGCCGCAGCGTAGATGCCGACAACCAGCGCAGCGACTGCAGTGACTGCAAGCACGCGCCAAAGTGCGAGTTTTCGCCGCAGACGGCGGCGATCGACGATCGCGTCGGCATCGAAAGACATGGGGACCTCCGGTTGGGCTGCGATCCGAATCGCGCCGCGGTGCGAAAGCTAGAGCGGCGCGCATGGTGCCATCAAGGCGTAGGTCAGCAAGCGGTAATCGAAAAGGAAACAACGTCTTCAGCGCTTGAGAAAGTCATCGGCGGTGAACAGAGAGGCGAACGGCACGCCCGCCTTGGCAAAGGTTTCCGCCGCACCCTCGAGCCGGTCGACGATCGAAAGGACGAGCGCAACCTCCGCCCCCGCCTCGCGTGCAACCTCGACGGCCTGGATCGCCGAGCCGCCGGTCGTGGTCACATCTTCAAGGATCGCGACGCGTTTGCCAGCGAGGCTCGCGGGGCCTTCGATTCGCTTTTTGGTGCCGTGATCCTTCACGGCTTTGCGGACAAAGAACCCCGGTAGCGGCTTTCCCCGATCGTGGCTCAGGGCCGCCACCGACGCGATGAGGGGCACGGCGCCCATTTCGAGGCCGCCCACGTAGTCAATGCCAAGACCGGAAAGGCGCGCGAGAATTATCTTCGCCAGCAGCGAAGCGCCCTCGGGATGAAACATCGTAGGCTTCATATCGAAGTAGAAGTCGCTCTCGCGGCCGGACGCGAGCACCACCTTGCGGCGACCAAACGAACGTTCCCGGATCAGCTCCGCGAGCCGGTCCCGGGTCGTCGTATCGTGTTGGTTCATAGCCCGGTTACCGGGAGCCCAACGTGCAGGAAACGGGGCGGACGAAAGTCCGCAGCCGCCTTATTCCTTCTTGTCACCCGAGCGCTGCTTCAGTGCGCTGCCAAGGATGTCGCCAAGCGTGGCGCCGGAGTCGGACGAGCCGTACTGGGCGACTGCTTCCTTCTCCTCGGCGATTTCGAGTGCCTTGATCGACACCGACACCTTGCGCGCGCGCTTGTCGAACAGCGTAACGCGGGCATCGACCTTGTCACCGACTGCGAAGCGTTCGGGCCGTTGCTCGGCGCGATCGCGCGACAGATCGGAGCGCTTGATGAAAGACGACAGATCGGAGCCGACGATCTTCACTTCAATTCCGCCCTCGCTCACGGCGGTGACCTCGCAGGTGACGACGGCGCCTTTCTTGAGATCGCCGGCTTGCGCGAATGGGTCCCCCTGGAGCTGCTTGACGCCGAGGGAGATGCGCTCCTTCTCGACGTCGACGTCAAGGACGACGACCTTCACGAAGTCGCCTTTCTTGTATTCCTCGATCACCTGCTCGCCGGGGCGATTCCAGTCGAGGTCGGAAAGGTGAACCATGCCATCCACGTCACCTTCAAGGCCCAGGAAGAGACCAAACTCGGTCTTGTTTTTCACTTCGCCTTCGATCGTGGAACCCACCGGGTGCTTCTCGGCGAAACTCTCCCACGGATTGGCGAGCGTCTGTTTGAGGCCCAAGGAAATGCGACGCTTGACCGGGTCGACTTCAAGGATCGCGACTTCGACCTCCTGCGAGGTGGAGACGATCTTACCCGGATGAACATTCTTCTTGGTCCACGACATCTCCGACACGTGGACGAGGCCTTCGATGCCCGGTTCGAGCTCCACGAACGCCCCGTAGTCGGTGATGTTCGTGACGCGGCCCTTGACCTTGGTGCCGACAGGGTACTTGCCCTCGATCCCTTCCCACGGATCCCCCTGGAGCTGCTTCATGCCAAGCGAGATGCGGTGGGTCTCGTGATTGATCTTGATAATCTTGACCTTCACGGTCTGACCGATCGCGAGCACCTCGGTCGGGTGATTGACGCGGCGCCAGGCGATGTCGGTTACGTGCAGGAGTCCGTCGATGCCGCCGAGATCGACGAACGCACCGTAGTCGGTGATGTTCTTGACGACCCCATCAACAACCTGGCCTTCCTCGAGGCTCGATACGAGCTCCTGGCGCTGGCCGGCGCGGGTCTCTTCCAGAACGGTGCGGCGGGAGACGACGATGTTGCCGCGCCTGCGATCCATCTTGAGAATTTGAAACGGCTGCTGATTGTGCATGAGCGGGCCGATGTCGCGGATCGGCCGGATGTCGACCTGGCTGCGCGGCAGGAAAGCGACGGCACCGTCGAGATCGACGGTGTAGCCGCCCTTCACCTGGTTGAAGATGACGCCCGAGACCTTCTCGTTGTTCTGGAACGCCCTCTCCAGGCGCACCCACGATTCCTCGCGCCGCGCCTTGTCACGCGACAGAACCGCCTCACCCAGAGCATTCTCGATGCGGTCGAGGAAGACTTCGACTTCGTCGCCTACCTTCAGCGTCGCTTCCCGACCAGGCCCGGCAAATTCCTTCAAGGGCACGCGGCCCTCGGTTTTCAGGCCGATATCGATGACGGCGATGTCTTTCTCGATCGCAACGACTTTTCCCTTGACGACGGATCCTTCCTGCAAGTCGGCGCGGCCGAAGGACTCCTCGAGCAGGGCGGCAAAGTCCTCCCTGGTGGGTTGCTGGGTGGCGGTAGCAGGCATTCAGTCTCCTCAATGACAAACAGGGCGCGGGCTGCCCGCACCCTGTCATTCACACTCCGCGGACGATCTTCAGGGCCTCCTGGAATGCGGCCTCTATATCCAAGTCGGTGGTATCGAGCAAGACCGCATCAGGCGCGGGTTTCAGCGGTGCTACGGCACGCGCGGCGTCGCGCTCGTCGCGCCGCCTGATGTCCGTGAGAACCTCATCATACGTGGTCTTCTCGCCGCGCGCCGTCAATTCCTTGTAGCGGCGGGCCGCGCGAGCCTCGGTTGTCGCCATCACGAAGAGCTTCGCATCGGCGTTCGGGCAGACGACCGTGCCGGTATCGCGGCCGTCGAGCACCGCGCCCCCCGGCCGTTCGGCGAAGCTCCGCTGCAAGCCGAGCAGCGCGGCGCGTACATCCGGCATAGCGGCCACGCGCGACGCCGCCTCGCCGAGCCCCTTCTTCATGAGGCGATCGCGATCGAGTTCCTCGATTTCAACTGAGCGCGCCGCAGCGACCGCCGCCGCCACGTCATCGAGCGGGCGGCCCGCGGCGAGCACCTTCTCGCCGACGGCGCGATAGAGAAGCCCCGTGTCGAGATGCGGAAGACTGAAATGTGCGGCGAGCCGCTGGGCGAGCGTGCCCTTCCCGGAGGCGGCCGGCCCATCAATGGTAATAACCATCGGTTACCCGATGTCGGCGCCGAGCTTGCCCATGAGCTCGGCGAAGCCAGGAAAGCTCGTGGCCACGAACGAGGCGTCGTCGACGCCAACCTGTTTCTCGCTTGCGAGCCCCATGACAAGAAAGCTCATGGCGATGCGGTGATCCATGTGCGTCATGACCTTGCCGCCGCCCTTCGCGCGGCCGCGGCCGTGCACAAAGAGATCGTCGCCCACAATCTCCACCTCGACTCCGTTCGCCCGCAGTCCTGCAGCAATCGAAGCGAGCCGGTCGGACTCCTTGAGTCGCAATTCCGCAAGACCGCGCATGCGCGTGGTCCCTTCGGCGAAGCTCGCCGCCACTGCGAGCACCGGATACTCGTCGATCATCGACGGCGCGCGGGCGGCCGGCACATCCACACCCTTGAGGGAAGATGCCCGCACGCGCAGATCTACCACGGGCTCGCCACTTTCCTCACGCCGGTCGATCGCTTCGATTGCGGCACCCATCTCGCGCAACGTTTCGAGCAGGCCTGTGCGCAGCGGGTTCGCGAGAGCATTCGTGAGTGTGAGGTCGGATCCAGGCACGATGAGCGCAGCGACGAGCGGGAATGCCGCCGAAGAAGGGTCGGCGGGCACGACAACCCGCTGGGGCACTAGCTCGGGGCGACCCTTGATCGTTATACGGCTTCCGCGGGCACCTTCCGGGGCACACACCACTTCCGCGCCGAAGTGGCGGAGCATGCGCTCGGTATGATCGCGCGTCGCTTCCTTCTCGATCACGATCGTCTCGCCCGGCGCGGCGAGGCCGCACAGGAGCACGGCCGACTTGACCTGTGCGGAGGCGACGGGACTTTCGAATTCGATCGGGATCGGATCGCGCGCGCCGCGCAGGCGGACGGGTAGGCATCCACCCGCGCCTTCTTCCACGACCACCGCGCCCATGGCCGCGAGCGGTTCCAGCACGCGGCGCATCGGACGCCGGCGCAAACTGGCATCGCCGTCGAATGTCGCCTCGATCGGATGCCCGGCCACGACCCCCATCGTGAGCCGCGTCCCCGTACCGGCGTTGCCGAAGTCGAGCGTGTGTTGGGGCGCGAGTAGCGTTCCGATCCCGGCCCCCCGCACACGCCAGCGTCCGAAGCCGGCGCGATCGATGGTTGCACCAAGCGCAGCGCACGCCCGCGCTGTGGCGAGCACGTCCTCGCCCTCCAACAACCCTTCGATCTCGCTCGGTCCGACGGCGAGGAGTCCGATCAGCAGCGCGCGATGTGAAATGGACTTGTCACCCGGCACGCGTGCCCGGCCGGCAATGGGGCCCGCGCGCCGGGCAACAAGCGGCGCCAGAGCGGCCCTCTCCTTGGCGGGCGCAGCCGTCGGCATCGGCTATATCCTCACGAAAAATCGCGCAGCCTCTAGCACGCAAGGTGCGGTCCGTCACCGCGGGCTGAACTTGCACTTTTCGGCCTTGACAGCCATTTGAGCGCAGTCCATGGAGGCACCCATTTTTCAGAGCCGTGGAGCGCGTGCAGTGGCGAAGCCGGAGCTTGGCCTCAAAAGAATTTGCGGAAACTGCGGAGCGAAGTTCTACGACCTAGCCCGCGACCCGATCATGTGCCCGAAGTGCGGCACGGTCTACGTTCCGACCGCCGCCTCGGCACGTGCGCCGGCGCGGCCGGAGCCGGTTGCTGTTGCGGTGGCCGAGGAACCCGAACCGCCGACGCCCGCCGGGGCCGAGGTGATCTCGCTTGAGGAGGCGGACGCCGAGGCCGCCAACAACAAGAAAAAGGGCGGTGCCGGCGACACCGAGGGTGAAGACGAGGTCGAGGTGGCGGGCGGCGAAGACGACGATACGTTCCTCGAAGAGGAAGAGGAGGAAGCGGGCGACGTCTCCGATATTATCGGCGAAAAGCTCGAAGAGGACGAGGAGTCCTGAGGCCCACTTGAGCCGATTCCGGCCATGTGCTTGAACCGGCGGGCTCGAATTGTTCCGACATTCGCCGCTGACGCGTGCTCGCGACTTCTGCCGCGGCGCGCGATCCCAACCCGGCGGCTGCGTGGGGCCATAGCTCAGTTGGGAGAGCGCTTGAATGGCATTCAAGAGGTCGGCGGTTCGACTCCGCCTGGCTCCACCAAAATCCCGCGCCAAGATGCCCGTCGCAGGCGGCCGGCGGCACAAGGATTCGTCAACCAAACCTGCAGCTTACGCTGCTTGCGCGGGCCTGCTCGGCACACCATATCCGCGGCGAAGGCGCAGCGCGAAAGGGCTAGCCTTCCGGGCGCCGTAACGGGCCCACAAAGTCGCTCGTGGAGGGCTTTGCGCATGTCACGGATTCCAATGCTGTCGAGCCCGTTTCTCTTGGGCTTCGATGAAATCGAGCGGACGCTCGACCGCGTGGTCAAGGGCACGGACGGTTACCCGCCGTACAATATCGAGAGGATGTCGCGCGAGGGAAACCGACCTGAGCGTTTGCGCATTACTCTGGCAGTGGCTGGCTTCTCCGCGGACGAACTCGATGTCTCCGTTGAAGACAACGAACTCGCGATTCGCGGACGCCAGGAGGAAGAGGATGAGGGTCGCGTGTTTCTCCACCGCGGCATCGCCGCCCGGCAATTTCAGCGCACATTCGTGCTGGCTGACGGGATGGAAGTTGTCGGCGCCGAATTGAAGGATGGATTGCTTTCGATCGACTTGGAACGGCCGGAGACGGCGCGCGTCGCGCGTCGCATCCAGATCGCGACGGAAAGATCGAGGTAACGGGGCGCGAGTGAGGAGTACGAGGCATGAACAAGATCATCAACGAAAAGGCCGATACTAGGCTGAGTGAAGAGGCGTTCGCAGTCCTCGGCGGCGGTGAGATCGCGTATGTGCGCCCGATTCGTTCGGAGGAGGTGCGGGCGCTGTTTCCGCAGGCGCCGGCTCTCGCACCGGGTCTTCAGCTCTTCTCGCTGCATGCCGCCGACGGCACGCCGATCATGGTGACGGACAGCCGCGCCGCTGCGGAAGCCAACGCGCGCGAGCATGAGCTCGACACCGTGAGCGTGCACTAATTGTTCAATCGTAGAAGTCGCGGGTACAGCGCATCCCGGTACGACATCCCCTAGGATGGCTGTCCCGATCAAACGTCTCCGTCAGGCGGCGTGGCTCGCGGATGGCGCGGTCAGCAGCGCGAAGATCGCGTCGCTGTCACGTGCAGCACGCAGCTTGTCTGCGATCTCGTCGTCGCGAAGAAGCCGGGCCACGCGCGCCAGGGCCTTCAAGTGATCGGCGCCGGCTCCTTCCGGCGCAAGAAGTAGAAAGATCAGGTCGACCGGTTCGCCGTCGAGTGCGTCGAAATCCACCGGCCTTTCCAACCGCGCGAACAGTCCAACCAATCGGTCGAGCTTCGCAAGCTTGCCGTGCGGGATCGCGACGCCGCGGCCAATACCGGTCGAGCCAAGGCGCTCACGCTGCAAGAGTGTCTCGAAAATCTCGCGCTCGCTTCTGCCTGCGGCCTCGGCGGCGCGCGCGGCAAGCTCTTGCAACGCCTGTTTCTTGTTCTTGACTTTCAGCGCGGCCACGACCGCCGGCGCGGCCAGAATGTCACTGAGCATGAGGTGATTCCGATGCGAATTCGCAGCGAAGCAGTGCTTGCCGGATTCGAAGGCGCGGGACCATAAGAGCCGACCCGCGCCGGGTCAATGGCCCTCTAGGGCGAAAATCATCGGTTTACGAAATCTCATGATGATCGCCTCAACCGGCGACGCCGGAACCTTGCTTCTCCCGGCGGCGCTGAACCGACGACGGGATGTGCATCGATTCGCGGTACTTCGCGACCGTGCGACGTGCGATTTCAACGCCTGCCTCACGCAGCCGAGTCACGATCGTGTCGTCCGACAATGTCGCATCCGGGCTTTCCGCATCAATCATCTCCTTGATCCGATGGCGCACGGCCTCCGATGAATGCGCCTCGCCCGAGCCCGTCGCCGGAATCGCCGAAGAAAAGAAGTATTTGAGCTCGAGGATACCGCGTGGCGTGGCCATGTATTTGTTGGCTGTTACGCGGGAGACGGTGGATTCGTGCATCCCGATCGCGTCGGCAACCGTGCGCAGGTTCAGCGGCCGCAGGTGTTGAACGCCATAGGCAAGAAAGCCGTCCTGTTGGCGCACGATCTCCGTGGAAACCTTCAGGATTGTGCGAGCACGCTGGTCGAGCGCGCGCGTGAGCCAGGTAGCAGTTTGCAGGCACTCGGCAAGGAAGCCGCGCTCTTTCTCGCTCATCGCGTTCTTCGATACCTTCGCGTAATAGGTCTGGTTCACCAGCACGCGGGGCAGCGTGTCCGAATTCAGCTCCACCGACCAGGTTCCGTCCGGATTTGCTCGCACGAACACGTCGGGCACGATCGGCTGCACGACGCCACCGCCGAAGGCGAGTCCCGGTTTCGGATTGAGGCGGCGGATCTCGCCGGCCATGTCGTGAAGATCCTCCTGGTCCACGCCGCAAACGCGCTTCAGCTCGGCGAAATCGCGCTTGGCAAGGAGATCGAGATGTTCGATCAGCGCGCGCATCGCCGGATCGTAGCGATCGCGCTCCTTCAGCTGGATCGCGAGGCATTCGGACAGGTCGCGTGCACATACGCCGGGCGGATCGAAGGTCTGCAGCACGGCCAGCACCCGCTCGATCTGCTCCTGCGGCGCGCCGAGTTTTTCCGCGATCGAGGGCAGCTCGCCACGCACGTAGCCTGCTTCGTCCACAAGATCGATCAGGTGCTGACCGATGATGCGTTCAACCGGATCGGTGACCGCGAGCGTCAACTGTCGCGCAAGGTGATCGGCAAGCGAGGTCTCCGCGGACACGAATGATTCGAGGTTGTAGTCGCCGTCGATGCTGCCACCCCGGCCGACGCTCGCCCACTCGGAATAGCCCGGCGTTTCCGGCGGCGCGGATGCGGCACCTGTTTCGGTCGCATCGTCTGGAAAGACATTCTCGATGTTGGTGTCGAATCGCTCCTCAATCTCGCCGCGGTTGGGCTCCGCAGCGTCGCGTTCCCAATCATCGGCTCCAGTTTCCTCGCCAGCGGGTTCGGTGCTCGACGTCGCGGCCTCCCCCTCCGCGGACCGCGGCGGCTCGTCAGCGCGCTCGAGCAGCGGATTGCGCTCCAACTCAGCGTCGACGTAGGCCACGAGATCCAGACTCGACAGCTGCAGGAGCTTGATTGCCTGCATGAGCTGCGGCGTCATCACGAGCGCCTGGCTCTGCTTGAGCTGGAGTTTCTGCGAAAGCGCCATCAGGCTTGCTGCCGTTGCAGCTCCTCGTGGTCGGCTACGGCAATTTTCTACCGAAACGCTGCGCGTAGCCAGTCAAAGTCGGAATTCCTCCCCGAGATAGACGCGGCGCACCTTTTCGCTCTGGACGATCTGGTCCGGGTCGCCCTCCATGAGGATCGAGCCAGAGTGCACAATATACGCACGATCGACGAGGCCGAGCGTCTCACGCACGTTGTGATCGGTGATAAGGACACCAATGCCGCGGCGGGTCAGATGACGCACGAGCTCTTGAATGTCACCGACGGCGATAGGGTCAATTCCGGCGAACGGCTCATCGAGCAGCATGAACGACGGCCGTGACGCCAATGCCCGGGCGATCTCGACTCGCCGACGCTCACCGCCGGACAGAGCGATCGCAGGCGAGCGGCGAACCCGCTCAATATTGAACTCGTCGAGCAGCATGTCGAGCTCCTCCTCGCGATGGCTGCGGTTGGGCTCGACGGCCTCCAGCACGGAGCGGATGTTGTCCTCGACCGACATCCCGCGAAAGATCGACGGCTCCTGCGGCAGATAGCCGATGCCGAGCCGGGCACGCCGGTACATGGGAAGACCCGTGACATCATGGCCATCGAGCATGATCACGCCAGCATCGGCGTGGATGAGCCCGACAATCATGTAGAACACGGTGGTTTTGCCGGCGCCGTTCGGGCCGAGGAGCCCGACCGCTTCCCCACGGCGCAGTCCGATTGTCACGTCGTTTACGACGCGGCGCCCGTTGAAGCTCTTCATCAGGCCGGCAGCCGCAAGCGTGCCTGCCAGCGACTGCGGATGCGGTTTGGGGGATGGCTGCGGGCGTGCCGCCCGGCGTGACTCCGTCGCACGACGCAACTCCTGTACCTCGTGGAGAAGCTGCGATTCCTGGGCGGGCCGGGCTGCAGTCTTTGGGCGAAGCTCCTGGATCACGCGCGCGGGCTTGACCGGTCGTGGCGCCGACTTCGGGCGAAGTTCCTGCACGACGCGCGCGTCGCGCACGGGTTGCGGATCGGCGACCGGCGGAGATTCGCGAAGCGCGCGCGATTCAGCCGCGGGCCGCGCGGGCCGGAGCGGCCGAGACTCCGGGACCGGGCGCGGCTCCGGTTTCGCGCGACGCTCGAGCAACTGCGGCGCACCTGTTTCGTCCAAGCGCCACGCATCGGTGAAAGCCGCGGAGCTGTCGCCCCGCTGGGGCTTCGAGCGTAGCCAAGAGAGGACTTTCAGCACGGTTTCCTTGCTGCGGCGCACTTGCACCTCGGGCGGCTATATTCGGTCCTCGGGCCGGAGGCAACGCAGAGGCGTTCGAGTGGTTAGCCGGCGGCGGCCCCAGCCCGCGTAATAAGTCTTTGCCTGAAAAAGGCTATTTTGAGCCGCCGGACTTTTTGTTTTCGACCGACGAGGGTACGAACAGGCCCTGGACGCGCGTGTTGCCGTCCTTCGAGCCGGATTCCAACCGCGAGTACCCGGTTTTCAGGTCGACGACGAGCTTGTCGCCGCGCATGACGTTCGGCCCCTGCGTCAGCACGACATTGCCGGTAATGGTCGCTGTGTTCGTCGGCATATCGAGAACGCCGAGGTCGCCGCTCGCCTTCTGGTCCTTGTTTGTGATGATGACGCCGCCGTGTGCCTCGAGCCGGCGGATTCGCTGGGCCGGATCGTTGCCACCCGCCGCTGCGGGCTTCGAAGCGGGAGCGGGCTCCTCCTTCGTTCCCTTTTCGCGCCCACGCAGCGATCCCTCGTAGAATACCTTCAGCTCACGACTGCGCATGGTCGACTCGCCCTGCTGCACAACGACGTTGCCAATGAACACCGCAAAGCGATCCTTATCGTGCACCTCGAATGCGTTTGCTTCGATCTTCACCGGCTCCTTGTTGTCGCGCGCGAACCCCTGGAACGCACTTGGCAGGTTCGCGCCGCCTTGCTTCGTTTGCGCAAGCGCAGTGGACGCGCCAACGAGAACGGCGGCAGCGACAAAAATCTGAAACAGAATTCGCGATCTCATTTCGCGGCTTCCGCAGTCTTCGCGTCGCCCGCAGGCGGCAAGCGAAATGTCAGCACGACGTTGCCCTCAAAGCGCGCGCGGTCGCCGTGGTCGAAGATCTCCAGCCGCTGCGCCTGTAGCGACCCGTCGGGAAAGACGGCGCGTACCGGTTTCTCGGTCACGATATGGCCCTTGCGTACCTCGACGAGCGCATCAGTGAGCAAAACCTGGTAGCCGCCGGTCGCCGCGATCTCGATTCCCTCAGACAGACGCAACACGCCAGCCTTCATGTCATAGACGCCGTTCTTGGCACGCATCGACGTCTCGCCGCGGTTGGCAAGTTCGACCTGTCCGTGAATTCCAGAGAGTTCAATGATGTTGGACTTCGATAGATCCTGCGCGGCGGAATCAGCGGTCACGGAGTAAGGCCGCCGATCCTGTGTGAAGCCGGTAAGCTTCGGCGCGTCGATCGTCAGCTTGTTGTCGGTGATCGAGATGCGCCCGAACTCGATTGGAAGATCGCGGTAGAAACGGAGCGGATCGAGCACAAGGAAGAGCGCAATCAGCGCGAGGCCGCCGAGTGCCGCCGCCGGCAACGCCCAGCGCAAGATCCGGACGCGCCTGCTATGCCGTTTTGCCGCGCGGAAAGCGGCATAGCGCTCCCGCCCGGACCGGTCTCCGGGAACGAGCAGCGCGAGGTCGGTTCGGGGCATGGGATTGGCCCGGCTCATGACACGCTCATCATACGAGCCTCACCAAGCCGAGAATTGCGGCTTTCCCGCGAAGTTGGCCGGATCGGCGCTACAGGCAAGGGACGGGAGAAGCGGGAACCCCTCAGGTGTGGGCGAATACGTCGATTTCGGCGAAGCCTGCGAGGTCGAGACGCGCCCGGACCGGCAGGAAGCGGAAGCATGCATCGGCGAACTCCGCCCTTCCCTCACGCGCCAGCATCTGATCGAGGCGCTCCTTCAGCGCGTGGAGATGCAACACGTCCGCAGCGGCGTAGGCCACCTGCGCGTCGGACAATGTCTCCGCTCCCCAATCGGAGCTCTGCTGCTGTTTCGACAGATCCTGCCCAAGCAGCTCCTTCACGATGTCCTTAAGGCCGTGCCTGTCAGTGTAGGTGCGCGCGAGTTTGGAGGCGACCTTGGTGCAATAAACCGGCTCCGGCATCACACCGAAGGTCTTGTAGAGCACGGCAAGATCGAAGCGTGCGAAATGGAAGAGCTTGAGGCGCTTAGGATCGCGCAGCAGCCTCACAAGATTGGGGGCCTCAGTGTCGCCGACGGGAAACTGCACGACATCCGCGGAGCCGTCGCCGGGCGAAAGCTGCACGACACAGAGCCGGTCGCGATTGGGATTGAGCCCCAGCGTCTCGGTATCGATCGCAACCACCGTTCCGTAGGCGGAAAGGTCCGGCAGGTCGCCCCGGTGCAGACGAATGGTCATTGCCCGTTCACGTGGATCGAATCCGCAGTTGGCCCGTTACAGGGGTAGCGGAAATCGATGTACGAATCGTAGCCGGCGCCAAAATGCTTGGTGCCCAGGAGAGGACTCGAACCTCCACGGCTGTTAACCACTGGTACCTGAAACCAGCGCGTCTACCAATTCCGCCACCTGGGCTCCGCCGTTAGGTAGGGTGCCGCCTTCCGGATTGTCAATCGACGGGGCGAACCCGGCGCGGCTTTACGGCAACGGGACCATCGAGTATCGCTCGCTCGCCCGCGGGGCGTCGGGTCTCACCTAGGGTTCTGATATGACGGCGGTTCCGGAAGATCGTCTCGTCACGGTCTACGGCGGCTCCGGCTTCATCGGCCGCCATGTGGTGCGCGCGCTCGCGAAGAGCGGCTGGCGCATCCGCGTCGCGGTACGGCGGCCGGACCTCGCGCATCATCTGCAACCGCTCGGACGCGTCGGACAGATCCACGCAGTGCAAGCGAACCTGCGGTTTCCCGATTCTGTGGCGCGCGCTGCGGCCGGTGCGGACGCGCTCGTGAACCTCGTCGGAATACTTTACGAGAGCGGACGGCAGACGTTCGACGCGATCCAGGCGCAGGGCGCGGCTGCCGTCGCGCGCACCGCGGCAGACATTGGCGCTCGCCTCGTTCAGTTCTCGGCAATCGGGGCAGACGCCGATTCCCGTTCGGTCTATGCGCGTACGAAGGCTGCGGGCGAGGTTGCGGCGTTCGCCCACGTGCCTTCGGCCGTCGTGTTGCGCCCCTCGATTGCGTTCGGACCGGAGGACGATTTTTTCAATAAGTTTGCGGCGATGGCCCGCATCTCGCCGGCGCTGCCGCTGATTGGCGGCGGCAAGACGCATTTCCAGCCGGTGTTCGTAGGCGACGTCGCCGCTGCGGTGAATGCAGTGCTGGAAGGGCGCGCTCGGCCGGGCACGATCTATGAGCTCGGCGGGCCGGAGATCAGAACGTTCGACGAATTGATGCAGATCATGTTGCGCGAGATCGGCCGGCGCCGGCTGCTGATCCCGCTTCCCTTTGCGATTGCGCGAATGCAGGCGTTCTTCCTCGAATGGCTGCCGAAGCCATTGGTCACTCGCGACCAGATCGCACAGCTTGAGCGCGACAACGTGGTGTCGGAAGCGGCGCAGCGCGAGGGCCGAACCCTGCAGGGTCTCGGCATCTCGCCGACCTCGCTCGAAACCGTTCTGCCGACGTACCTTTGGCGCTTCCGCAAGGCGGGGCAGTTCTCTCGGCCAGCCACCTAGCTTTCAGCGCACGAGATAGAGGCCAGCGAGCCCCAGCGCGCCGACAACGACGCGCCACAACGCGAAGAACGCGAACCCGTTGCGCGAAACAAAATCAAGCAACGAGCGCACCACAATGATTGCCGCGCAGAAGGCGGCCACGAAGCCGAGCGCGATCAGCAGCCCGTCGTCGAATGAAAGCAGGGAGCGGTTCTTATAGAGGTCGTAGGTGAAAGCACCCAGCATCGTCGGCATGGCGAGGAAAAAGGAAAACTCCGCCGCCGCGCGCCGGTCGCAGCCTGCGAGAAGCGCGCCGACAATGGTCGAGCCCGAGCGCGACACACCCGGCACAAGCGCGAGCATCTGGAACAGTCCGATCTTCAGTGCGACGAGCAGCGGGAACTGCGTCGCGTCGTCGTAGGTCGCCTTGAGCGTCATTCGGTCGACGAAGAACAGAACGATGCCGCCGAGAATGAGCATCACGCATACGAGTGCAGGCGTCTCGAACAACACCGTCTTGATGAAACCGTGCAACGTAACGCCGGCTACCGCCGCCGGAACAAACGCGATGACGATGCCGAGCGCGAAGCGTCGCGCCGCGGGGTCGCTCGGCAGCGCGAGCAGCACTCGCCACAGCTTGCCGAAGTAGACTGCAACGACAGCGATGATCGCACCAAGCTGGATGAGCACCTCGAATGTCTTCCCCGGATTCCTGAAGCCGAGAAAATGGCCGGCCAGCAGCAAATGCCCGGTGGACGAAACGGGAATGAACTCGGTCAGTCCTTCAAGCAGGCCGAGAAGTACCGCTTCGAGGAGCGTGCCGAGGGTCATGCGGGTGGTCCTGAATAAGATCGCGGGGTCGATTCGGGCCGGCATGCTGGCCCGGCAGAAGCCGCATCGCAATTGGATTCCTGAGCAAAGCCGCCGTAGGATCGCCGCGATTCGCCGCATGGATTGCGGTGAAGGGCCGGCGGATGCAACTCATTCATCATCGATTTTGCCCGCATTCGCGCTTCATCCGAATCGTGCTCGCCGAGTACGGCATCGCGGCCGACTTTCTGGACGAGCCGGTTTGGGAACGGCGCCCGGAATTCCTTGCACTGAACCCCGCTGGCACGACACCGGTGCTCCTTGACGACGGGCTCGTTGCACCGGGATCGCTCGTAATCGCCGAATACATCGACGAGCGGTTCGGGCCGGACCACGGCAAGCTCCGGCTCATGCCGATCGAGAGCGAAGGGCGCGTCGAGGTGCGCCGCCTCGCCCACTGGTTCACTGACAAGTTCGGGGAAGAGGTTTCGGGCCATCTCGTGCAGGAAAAAATCTTCAAACGGCATCTGAAGGTCTCGGAAGGTGGCGGCCCGCCGGACTCCTCCGCCATTCGCGCGGCGCGCGCCAATATTCGCTATCATCTCGAGTACATTGGCTGGCTCCTGAAGAGCCGGAACTGGCTTGCGGGCGACCGCCTGTCCTATGCGGATCTTGTGGCTGCTGCGCATCTGTCGGTGGCCGACTATCTGGGTGACGTGCCGTGGGAAACGAACGAGAGCGCAAAAAGCTGGTACGCGCGCGTCAAGTCGCGCCCGGCATTTCGACCGCTGCTCGGCGAGACGCTGGCCGGGATGGCGCCGGCGCCGCATTACGCAAATCTCGACTTCTAAGTCTCGGGTCGCTGAAGGCAGCGCTGTTCGACCGCGCTCGTGCAGAGGGCTTCAACGCGATCGGAGTCACGCGTCCTGAGTCGATCCTGAATGCCGCCCCGCATTTACACGACTGGCTCGACGCCGGCGCGCACGGCGACATGGAATGGCTCGAGCGAACTCGCGAGCGGCGCGCCGACCCGCGGGCCGTTTGGCCGGACGTGAAACGCATAGTCGTACTCGGGCTGAACTACGGGCCGGACGAAGATCCGCTTTCCGCACTTGCGCACAAGTCGCACGGGGTCGTTTCGGTCTATGCGCGAGGCGACGACTACCATGAATTGATCAAGGGAAAGCTCAAGCGGATTGCGCAATGGCTCGTCGCGCAGGCCGCGAGCGAGCTGAAAATCTTCGTCGATACAGCGCCGGTAATGGAAAAGCCGCTCGCCGAAGCTGCAGGCCTCGGCTGGCAAGGAAAGCACACGAACGTCGTCTCCCGCGCACACGGTTCGTGGCTCTTTCTCGGTGTACTTTTCACCAATCTGGAACTGCCGGAGGACGCGCCGGAACCGGATCATTGCGGCTCGTGCCGCGCGTGCCTCGACGCTTGTCCGACGAACGCCTTTCCGGCGCCGTACAAACTCGATGCGCGACGCTGCATTTCGTATTTGACGATCGAACACAAGGGACCGATCGCCCGCGAGCTGCGGCCGCTCATCGGAAATCGCATTTTCGGCTGCGACGATTGTCTTGCCGTCTGTCCGTGGAACAAGTTCGCGAAGCAGGGGCGCGAGGCGAAACTGGCGGCACGAGCGGAAAATCGCGCGCCCAGGCTGCGCGAGTTCGCAAGTCTCGACGATACGGCCTTCCGTATCCGCTTCGCGAAGAGCCCAATCAAGCGCACAGGACGCGATCGCTTCCTCCGCAATGTGTTGATCGCGATCGGCAACAGCGGAGACAGATCGCTCGTGCCGGACGCGCGGCGGCTGCTCGAGGACCGCTCGCCGCTCGTGCGCGGCGCAGCGGTGTGGGCGTTGTCGCGGCTGTTGACCACCGACGAGTTCGCCGTGCTCGCGCGGGCAACACGCGAGAGAGAAGACGACCCGGTTGTTATCGAAGAGTGGGACGCGGCCGCCTAGGAGATCGAGGAGAGCTCCTCGATCGTGCGGATCAGGCGTTCGATATCTTCCGGTCGCGAGAGGCGATGATCCCCATCCTTCACGAGGGTCAGCACCACGTCGTCCTGCGCGAGGCACGAAGCAAGCTTCATCGCGTGCGCGTACGGCACATCCGGGTCCTTCACGCCTTGAAGGATTCGGACCGGGCAACCGACCTCGATCGGCTTGTCGAGCACAAGGTGTTTGCGGCCGTCCTCGATCAGGGCACGGGTGATCGGATAGGGATCCTCGCCGTATGCGGAAGGGCGCAGCCAGCTTCCCTTATCCTCGATCTCGCGCTTCACCTCGGTCGGAAAGCCCGCCCACATCAATTCTTCGGTGAAGTCGGGCGCCGGCGCGATCAAAACGAGCCCCATGAGTTTCGCCTGCGAGGAGGACCGACGCGCAAGCGCGCGTGCAAGCAGGAGCGCAATCCAGCCGCCCATGGACGAGCCGACCACGATCTGCGGCCCGCGCGCGCGAGCATCGAATACTGCAAGCGCCTCTTCCAGCCAGCACGAGACCGTGCCGTCCTCAAAGCGGCCGCCCGATTCGCCGTGGCCGGAGTAGTCGAATCGCACATAGGCACGACCGCGGCGCGCCGCGAAATCGGCGAGCGCCAGAGCCTTGGTGCCGCGCATGTCGGACTTAAATCCGCCAAGCCAGAAGAGACCAGGTGCGCCACCCGGCTGCTCACGTATCGCAATGCGGCGTGCCAAGGCGCCGCTTCCAACTTCGAGAAAGGAGAGTTCGCCGTCCATGCTGTTCTGCGCACGAGCTACGACGCACGGAAGCGCCGCGCAACCGCCTTGCGGCCGCCGCAAGGCGCGTCTAGAAGCCGCCGGTGCCAGCCCTTCAATCCGCCGCTCCGCATTCGCTCACTGTCATCCAGGTGATCCCCGACCTTGAGTCCGGTGGCGCCGGTGAAAGCGTCGTGCAAGTCGCCGAGGCGCTGGTAGAGTACGGCCATCGATCGGTCGTCGTTTCTGAAGGCGGCCGCCGAGAGGCGGACCTCGCGCGTATCGGCGCGAGCTTTGTGCGGCTGCCTGTCGCCTCGAAGAACCCGTCACAGATCGCAGCAAACGGTCGCCGGCTTGCAGCGCTCGCGCGCGATGAGGGCGCGGATCTCCTCCATGCCCAGAGCAGGGGATCGGCCTGGAGCTGCCTGCTCGCCGGCCGTATCGCGTCCGTGCCCTATGTCGCCACCTGCGATAACCTCTTTCGCGAACAGAACCCTCTCAAGCGGCTCTACAACAGCGCGATGGTACGCGGCGCTCGGGTAATCGCGCTCGGCGAGCGGCTCGCGTGCACGATCGAGGAGCGCTACCACACGCCGCGCGAGCGCATTGCCGTCATCAATCGCGGTGTGAATCTCGTCGAATTCGAGCTGGCAGCGGTCTCGGCGGACCGTGTCGCCGCGCTCGCGCGCAATTGGGGCATCACTCCCGGCGAACGCGTCGTGCTGCTACCAGGCAGGCTATCGCGGCGGAAAGGCGCACACGTACTGATTGCTGCCGCGCAGCGCCTGCGTGAGGCCGGACTCAAGAACTTCGTGTGCGTGCTCGTCGGCGAGGAACAGCGCGGCAGCCGATACGGTTCCGAACTCTGGGACCGCGTGCACCAGTCGGCGCTCTCCGAGTTCGTGCGCATCGTCGGCCACTGTCCGGATATGCCGGCCGCCTATGCGCTCGCCGACATCGCCGTTTCCGCCGTTCTACCGCCAGGAGGACCGCAACGGGCGATGTTAGAGGCGCAAGCCATGGGCAAACCCGTGGTCGTGTCGGACGCGGGTGGGCGTGATGAAATTGTGCTGTCGCCGCCCTTCGCAAACGAAGACCGCGCGACAGGTTTGCTTTATCCGGCCGGCAACGCGGCTGAACTCGCGCAAACCCTGTTCAAGGTCCTCGCCATGGGCGGCGACGCGCGCGAGAGCATGGGCGATCGCGGGCGCATCTTCGTTACCGCTCGGTTTCCGCGGCGGGCGTTCACGGAACGTGTCCTTTCCATTTATGCGGAAGTCGCCGCGTTGCGGAAGCGGCCCTCCTCACGCGGTCATTGACTTGCGCCGCGTTTGTCTCAATCCTCCTGTTGCGCGCCGGCGGTGCACGAGCGGCCGACGGGGCGTGGCTTACCAACTGGAGAGGAGACGACACCCATTCGCCGTCCAATGAGAGCTACCGCGCCGGTCCAAAAGGACGGGCCGCGCGTCAACGAAGAGATCCGTATCCGTGAGGTTCAGCTGATCGACCACGAAGGAAACAACCGCGGTGTGATCCCAACCCACGAAGCAATTGCCCTGGCCCGAGAGGCCGGCCTCGACCTTGTCGAGATTTCCCCAAATACCAATCCGCCCGTCACCAAGATCCTCGACTACGGCAAGTACAAGTATCAGGCGCAAAAAAAGGCCGCCGAGGCGCGCAAGAAGCAGAAGACCGTCGAGGTCAAGGAAATCAAACTTCGACCCGGCATCGATACCCATGACTATCAGGTCAAGATGCGATCCATGCGCCGCTTCTTCGAGGAGGGCGACAAGGTGAAGGTCACCCTGCGCTTCCGTGGCCGCGAAATGGCGCACCAGGACCTCGGTTACAAGCTGCTGCAGCGCGTGCGCGACGACGTCGCGAACCTCGCCAAGGTCGAGGCGGAGCCGATGTCGGAAGGCCGGCAGATCGTAATGATCCTCGCGCCGCGCTAGCGCGGTGCTCGGCGAACGGTTGACAAGCCGAGGTCGTGCGGTGCACGAACGCGCACGCGATGCCCGCCCCGCCGCGGGTGTTGAAAAAGGCGCGCGCGGGCTCTATCACCGCGCCTTTTCGGGTGGCCCGGCCCTCCAAGGGCATGCCGTGGCGACCCTCCCGCTCGAAGAACCGGCCGCGCGCGCGGCCTTCATCATTCAAAGGAAGAGCCAAATGCCCAAGTTGAAGACCAAGTCCGGTGCGAAGAAGCGCTTCAAGCTTTCCGCTTCCGGCAAGGTGATCGCCGGACAGACGCGAAAACGTCACGGCATGATCAAGCGGACGAAGAAACAGATTCGTCAGCTACGCGGGACCCGAGCGGTTTCCGAAGCCGACAGCAGGGCCGTGCGCAAGTACTACCTGCCTTACGGCTGAACAGAACCAGCGAGCTTGAGGAGTCCCAGAGATGGCCCGCGTGAAACGCGGCGTGACGTCCCACGCCAAGCACAAGAAGACCCTAAAAGCCGCGAAAGGCTTTTACGGGCGGCGCAAGAACACGATCCGGGCGGCGAAGGCCGCGGTGGATCGAGCCGGTCAATACGCCTTCCGCGACCGCAAGCAGAAGAAGCGGACGTTCCGCGCGCTTTGGATTCAACGCATCAACGCGGCGGCGCGCGAGCAGGGCCTGACATACGGCCGATTTATCAACGGCCTCGGCAAGGCCGGGGTCGCAGTCGACCGCAAGGTGCTCGCGGACATCGCCGTGCACGAGCCGGCAACGTTCAAGCTCCTGGTCGACAAGGCTCGCGCCGCGCTCGCTTAGCTTGAGCATGATCCTCTCCGAAATCCGGTTTCCACTTTTCGGTGATCATGCTCTGAGCCGGCTTACCGCCTGCCGAGGCCTATTCCGCGAGGCGCGAGATGCGCGCTGCGTCGCTTGCGTTCGGGTATAGATGGCCGGGAGATTCGTGATGTCCGACCTCAGGAAGCTGGAAGCGGAGATTCTCGCCGCTGTCGTTGCGGCGAAGGACGAGGCCGCGCTCGAGGTGGTGCGGGTCGGCGCGCTGGGCAAAAAGGGCTCGGTGTCCGAACTCCTGAAGACACTCGGCACGATGACGCCCGATGAGCGCAAGGCCAAGGGCCCGCTGATCAACGGGCTCAAGGACAAGGTTACCGACGCGGTCGCCGCAAGGCGGGCGGAACTGAAGCGCGCGGCATTCGGCCCGCAGCTCGCGGCGGACACGGTCGACGTGACGCTCCCGGTGCGACCGACGCCTGCCGAGCGCGGGCGCATTCACCCGGTGAGCCAAGTGATCGACGAGATCACGGCGATTTTCGCCGACATGGGTTTCACTGTGGCCGAAGGTCCGGACATCGAAACCGACTTCAACAATTTCACCGCGCTCAACTTCCCGCCCGATCATCCGGCGCGGGAAATGCACGATACGTTCTTCTTCAGTCCGAAGCCGAACGGCGAGCGGCTCCTGCTCCGCACGCACACATCGCCGGTGCAAATCCGCGCGATGCAGGCGCAGAAACCGCCGATCCGGATGATCATCCCGGGGCGCACCTATCGCTGCGACTCCGACCAGACGCACACGCCGATGTTCCACCAAGTCGAGGGACTCGTGATCGACAAGTCGTCGCATCTCGGCCACCTGAAATGGATCCTCGCCGAATTCTGCAAGGCGTTCTTCGAGGTGGACGATGTGAAGATGCGGTTTCGGCCGTCATTCTTCCCGTTCACGGAGCCGTCGCTGGAAGTGGACATCCAATGCGACCGTTCGGGCGGCGAAGTGCGATTCGGCGAAGGTACTAGTTGGCTTGAAATTCTTGGCTGCGGAATGGTGCACCCCAACGTGCTGAAGAATTGCGGACTCAATCCGGACGAGTACCAGGGCTTCGCGTGGGGAATGGGGATCGATCGCATCGCGATGCTGAAATACGGCATGCCGGATCTGCGCGCGTTCTTCGAAGCGGATGTGCGCTGGCTCGAGCACTACGGTTTCCGGCCGCTCGATTTTCCGACGCTCGCGGGAGGGCTGAGCGAATGAAGCTCACCCTCTCCTGGCTGAAGACGCACCTCGCGACCGACGCGTCGCTCGAGGAGATCGTCGAGAGACTTACGATGATCGGCCTCGAGGTCGAGTCGGTCGAGGACCGGGCGAAGGCGCTTGCGCCATTTACGGTCGCAAGGGTGATCTCGGCCGAGAAGCATCCAAACGCGGATCGCCTCAAGGTCTGCATGGTCGACACGGGCAGCGGTGCGCCGGTGCAGGTCGTGTGCGGCGCGCCGAACGCGCGCACGGGCATGAAAGGCGTGTTCGCCGCGCCCGGCGCCTATATCCCGGGCAAGAAGATGACACTCGGTGTCGGCAAGATCCGCAACGTAGAGAGCCGCGGGATGCTCGTATCCGAGGCCGAACTCCTGCTCTCGGACAATCACGAAGGCATCATCGAGCTCCCGGATGACGCCCCCGTAGGCAAGCCGTTCGCAGCGTTCATGGGTCTCGACGATGCGGTGCTCGACGTCGCGGTCACAACGAACCGCGCGGACTGTCTCGGCGTGCACGGCATTGCGCGCGATCTCGCCGCGGCCAGCGGCGGCGAATTCAAGGACCAGGCAATCAAGCCCATTCCGGGCAAGTTCCCCTGCCCGGTGAAGGTCAAGCTCGAGTTCGGATCGACGCCCCCGCTCTGCCCCGCCTTCGCGCTGCGCCTCATCCGCGGCGTGAAGAACGGCCCCTCGCCCGACTGGGCGCAGAAGAAACTGCGTGCCGTTGGGCTGCGCCCGATCAATGCGCTTGTCGACATCACCAACCTCATCACTCTCGATCGTGCGCGACCGCTACACGTATTCGATGCGGCGAAGGTCAAAGGCGATCTCGTCGTGCGCAGAGCCAGGAAAGGCGAGAAGCTGCTCGCGCTCGACGGCCGCACATATGAACTCGACCCTGACATTTGCGTGATTGCCGATGACAGGGCTGTCGAGTCGCTCTCCGGCGTGATGGGCGGCGAAGCAAGCGGCGTGTCGGATGCGACGGCGGACGTGCTGCTGGAATCGGCCCTGTGGGTGCCGGCGAACATCGCGCAGACCGGCCGCAAGCTTGGGATCGTTTCCGATGCGCGCTTTCGCTTCGAGCGAGGAGTCGACCCGCAATTCACGCTGCCCGGGCTCGAACTTGCCACCAAGCTGATCCTGGAAATGTGCGGTGGCGAGCCGTCCGAGGTCGTAATCGCCGGAAGCATTCCCGACAGCGGCCGGGTGATCGATTTTCCGCTCGGACAGGTACGAAAACTCGCCGGCCTTGAAGCGAGCCCGACGGAAACAAAGCGCGTGCTGGGCGCGCTTGGGTTCTCGGTCGCTGGCGCGGGCGACACGGTGAAGGTTTCACCGCCGTCATGGCGTGCGGACGTGGAGGGAAAGGCCGATCTCGTCGAGGAGATCGTGCGCATTCTCGGCGTCGACCGCGTTCCTTCAACGCCGTTCGAGCGCGGAGACACGGCGCGGCAGCCGGTGCTGACGACGATCCAGAAACGCACGCGCGCGGCCAAGCGCGCGCTCGCCGCAAACGGACTCATCGAGGCCGTCACCTGGTCGTTCATCGCGAAACCACAGGCCGAGTTGTTCGGCGGCGGCAACGCTGCGCTGGCCCTTGCCAATCCGATCGCGGCGGAGCTTTCCGACATGCGGCCGAGCCTCGTACCGGGCCTCGCGCTCGCGGCGCAAAAGAATGCGGATCGCGGCTTCGCCGACACTGCGCTCTTCGAGGTGGGTCAGATCTTCACCGGCGACCGGCCTGAGGATCAGTTGACGGCCGCGACCACACTCCGACGCGGGACCGCGAAAGCGATGGCCCCAGGCCGGCATTGGACCGGATCGTCGGGGCCGGTGGACGCGTTCGACGCCAAAGCCGACGCGCTCGCCGTCCTCGCGGCCGCGGGCGCGCCGGTCGACAAATTGCAGATCGTGCAGGGTGGGCCGGCGTTCCTGCATCCCGGTCGCTCCGGCACGATTCAACTTGGACCAAAGCTCGCACTCGGCTGGTTCGGCGAATTACATCCAGCGACGCTCGAATCGCTCGACGTAGAAGGCCCGATCGCCGCAAGCGAGGTGATCCTCGAACGCGTTCCGGCTCAGAAAGTGCGTGCGACCCGCACCAAGCCGAAACTGGAACTGTCCCCGTTCCAGCCGGTGGCGCGCGACTTTGCGTTCGTGGTCGACCGCAATGTGACGGCCGACACGATCGTGCGCGCGGCCGAAGGCGTTGATCGAAGTCTCATTGCAGCTGTGCAGGTATTCGATGTCTATGAAGGAAAGGGCATCGAGGCTGGTAAAAAGTCGATCGCGATTGCCGTGACGTTGCAGCCACGCGAGAAGACGCTTACGGATGCCGAAATCGAAGCCGTCGCGGCGAAGATCGTGGCCGAAGTTGCGAAGCGCACCGGCGCGACGCTTCGGGCCTGATCAGGCGGGCGGAACTAGATCGGCGTAGGCGAAGCCGTCGCGGTCTATGGTTTCGCCGACCGAGAGGGCAATCACCTGCCGCAGCATCGGCCTAGCACACACGAACGTGTGAAATTCGCCGTTCTCGCCGCACGGATCGATCGCTTCCGGCAGGTCTTCGAGCAGCTGCACATTGAGGGCGCGGCCAGCATCTGCCTTCGAGAGCTTCTTCAGGTCGACGCAGACGAGATGCGCTTGCGTCCCTGCTGTGATCATTTCGCGTGCGAGCGCCGCCGTCGGGCGACCCCACAGCAGAAAGACGGGCTGGATGCCGACCTTGGCGAGTTGCGCCTCGCGATAGGCGCGGACGTCTTGAAGAAAGAGATCGCCGAAAATGACACGCGTGACCCCTTCCGCCTTTGCCTGCTGCATCGCCGCCGCCATCCTGGCCTCGTAGACCTCGTTCGGACAGGGAAACGGAATGCGCACGACACGCGCCGCAAGACCCGCCGATGCCACTTGTGCCTGAAGCAGCTCCTCTCGCACGCCGTGCATGCTGACACGGCCGAAGGCTTCGCTCACCGTTGTCAGCGCGCCGACGATCTCGAAGGTCACCGACCGGCGCACCTCGTGCAGCGCCCAGACGCTGTCCTTGCCGCTGGACCAGGCGATGAGAGCTCGCGGCGGTCTTGCCATCTCCGACTATCGCGCCTTCGTCTTCGGCTGCGGCGCCGGCCGTTGACCGGGCGGAGCTGCGGCAACGAGACGGCGAATGGCGGCGTCCGCGGCGCGCTCACCGGAAACCCATGCGCCAGCCACGGTGCCGTACCAGGACTCATGCAACGCCTCGCCCGCAAAAAAAATCCGTCCATGAACCGGCTCGGCGAGCACGCGTCGGTTCGCGCCGCTGCCAGGTGCTGCGGCCGATATGCCGCCGAGCACCCAAGGTTCGCGCGACCAGCGCACGGCCTCACGGCGGCCCATGTATTTCCTGGCCTCGGCGCCAAAATGGTCCGCCATCAGGTCGCTGACGAAGGCAGCCATCGCTGTTTCGCCAGCATCGGACATTTCACGGCCGAAGCGGCCGGAGAATTCGGCGTAGGCAAGATCGGTCCCGCCCATGCGGCCGAGAAGTCCGACGTTGCGGGCGTCGCCGGCCCGGAAGATCGCGCGCTGGTCGTCGGCCAGGCGCAAGGGATTGCCAGGTAGCTCGAAGACAAGGCGATCGCGGGTTCCGAGGGAGAGGCCGGCAAGCGAGTCGATCGTGCGCTTTGGCAAGGCTGGATCGAACTTGATGAAGCCCGCGTGCAGCGCGCTCGTGGAAGCTGTGACAATCGCCGCGCTCGCACGCACCGTTCCGCGCGGAGTCTCGATCACGACCCCTCGGCCGCGCGTGTCGATACGATTGACCGCCGCGTCGAGTTCGATCGTCAGCGACTTCGCGACGAGTGCGGCGAGGCGCCCCATGCCTCCCCGACAGACGAGCTCGTCGAGATGCTCCTCCGCACGTGCAACGTCCATCGCCGAAACCTCGTCCAGATCCTTCGACAGCACGAGCGGTCCAAGGACGAAAGCGACGGTCGCGTGCCACTCGCCGAGATTTGGGAGCGTGCGCGCGGCGGCGAGATCGAGCCCTGCTTCTCCGGCCGCGGTCACCGCCCGGCTCGCGCGATGCAGCGCCGCAGTGAAATTGTCGTACTCGCGGTCACGCGCCTCGCGCTGGCCCACGTACAAGCGGCGAAACGGCGCGGGCTCATAGAGTTCTGCGCCGAGCAGCCGTCCCAGTGCGACGAGCGGATTGCGTCCGGACGCAGAAATACGATGCGCGCCGCGGTCGTATGCGACACCGAACGGTCGCGTATCCGTCCAGATGCGGCCACCGAGGCGGCCGCTCGCCTCGAGCAACGCGTAGGTCTTGCCGGCGAAGCCCACGCGGCGCGCGGCGGCAATGCCGGCGGCGCCCGCACCGATGATCGCGATGTCGACTTCACCCGAGGCTGGCACCTGACCGAGCGCTCGGCCCGCGACCAGGGGCGCAGCCGCGACAGCGGCCATTGCGGTGAGAAATCGGCGCCGACTCGGAACGGACATCAATCATTAACCCTGAAACGAAACCCGATGGTGACCCTGCCGGAGCGGGGCACTCCCGGAAGCGAAACCAAGCGGAAACCTGCTGCGCGATATCATCGCAGAAAGGGAGAAACGGGGAAGGAGTGCCGTACGCGGCTCCGTGTCTTGTGATGGGTGACCGGTTCCTTGGCTTCTTGGGTCAACGGCTCGTTCGCTACCTGGAACAGCCTTCGCCCGGTTATGAGCCGTTCACTGCGAGCGATCCTGCAGCGCTTGCAAATGTTCTCCAGCCCGGCGACGTGATCCTGGTCGAGGGCAATACGCGGGTTTCCGGCGTCATCAAGTATCTCACCCAGTCGACCTGGTCGCATTCGGCGCTCTACGTTGGCGACCGGCTTGGAATTAGGTCCGAGGATGGTGAGCCGCATGTGCTCGTCGAAGCGCAACTCGGCGAGGGAGTGGTATCCGCGCCGCTCTCAAAGTACACGATCTATCATACGCGCGTATGCCGGCCGATCGGGCTCACCGAGTACGACTGCAACACGGTCGTCAGCTACATGGTGGAGCGGCTCGGCTATGAGTACGACGTGAAAAACATCGTCGATCTCATCCGCTATCTCGTGCCGTTACCGGTGCCCGCGCGATTCCGCCGCCGCATGATGGCGCTGGGGTCAGGCGATCCCACGAAGGCGATCTGCTCGACTCTGATCGCACAGGCATTCGAGGAGGTGCGCTATCCGATCCTGCCCAAAATCGAGCTCGTGGAAAGCCGAGAGACGCGCCGCGAATTGCTGCACATCCGGCACCACTCGCTCTATACGCCGCGAGACTTCGACATTTCGCCCTACTTCGAGGTCGTGAAACCGACGATCAAGACCGGCTTCGATTACAAGAAGATGCGCTGGGCAAACCTGCCGAAACGACCGCGGCCCGCGCCGAGGCCCGATCCGCGGCTCCTGCAAGGGGCCCGCAAGTCGCCGCCGACAGCGCCCGACCTTGCGGGCCAGGCTGAGAACGACATCGAGGCGATGCTGCGCGGCTGAACGCTGTTCGCGCCGGCGGGCGGAGGACGCAATTCCGCCGCGAGCCTGTGTCGGTTGGAGCTTCGCCACTCTACGCTGCTCGTCTATCCTCGCCGGCAGGATTGCTCTCATGATCGACGACGTCGTCCAGGCATTCGCGCAGACCTTTTCTCCGCCGCTGCGGCGCATCCTGCTCAAGGCGATTGCGCTCGCGGTGCTCTTGCTGCTCGTGCTCGGCGTGATCCTCCAGGCGGTGATCACCCAACTCGCCTCGCTGCCACAGCCTTTCGAGATGGCGCTTGCGATCGCGACCGGTCTCGGCCTGATCGCCGGCGCGATCTACCTCATGGGTCCGATCAGCTCGCTGATCGCGGCACTCTTCCTCGACGACGTGGCCGAGGAGGTCGAGCGCACGAGCTTTCCCGCCGACCCGATCGGACGGGCGCTGCCAATCGCGCAATCGATTGTGCTGTCGATGAAATTCTTCGGGCTCGTTCTGCTCGTGAATTTCATCGCGCTGCTGTTGCTTCTGGTTCCGGGCATCAACCTCGTCGCCTTCTTCGTCGCAAATGGGTACCTGCTCGGCCGCGAGTATTTCGAGCTCGCGGCGATGCGCTATCGGCCGGTAGCGGAGGCGCGAGCGCTGCGCCGCGAGAACGCCGTTCGCGTATTTCTCGCCGGCCTTGCGATCGCAGGCGTGGTCGCGGTGCCGTTTCTCAATCTAATCACGCCGATCTTTGCCATCTCGCTCATGGTTCGCGTGCATAAGCGGTTGTCGCCGACGCGCGAGTTAATCGAGCCTGCGGGACGGTGAGATTCGCGCCGTAGCCAACGCTTCGCCGCCCGGCCGTTGCGGCGCCAGGCGTTGCCGTTCCCTTTTTTCATTCTCCAACGAGTGGAGATGAAGCGCCGGGAGGCGCCCAGGGTGCTGGCGAGGCACCCTCGACGGGTTGGCGAACCCGCCGCGCGCCCACGGCCTGCCCGGTTACCCGAGCCTGCCGCTTTCGGGGCGCGCTCGCCCAGTGACGTAGGGTGAGGGCACCTCCCGGCGCTCCATGTGATGCGGACACCACTCTACTGTCCGCACCCCTCACCCGCCTCGGCCGATGCTGCAGCATTGGCTTCCTGCGGGAAGGCGGTGATAGGAATATAATCAGTGCACCGGCTCTCGTCAAGTCAAGGATAGCGCGGTGTCAGCGCGCTATCATACGCTTCTCCGGCCAGCGGCACAGATCGTTGATCAGACAGCGCGGGCAATCCGGCGCGCGCGCCTTGCACACGTAGCGGCCGTGCAAAATCAGCCAATGGTGAGCGTGGTGCTTGTATTTGTCGGGCACTCTCCGCAGCAGGCCATCCTCCACCTCGCGCGGAGTCAGGCCCGGCGCGAGGCCGGTGCGGTTGGCGACGCGAAACAGGTGCGTGTCTACGGCGATCGTCGGCTCGCCGAACGCAATGTTGAGAACGACGTTTGCCGTCTTGCGGCCGACGCCGGGCAGTGCTTCGAGCGCCTCGCGTGCGTGCGGCACGCGCCCGCCGTGATCCGCAACAAGCTTCTGCGATAGTGCAATTACGTTCTTCGCCTTGTTGCGGTACAGGCCGATCGTCTTGATCGCTTCGCGCAGTTTCTCTTCGCCGAGCGCAAGCATCTTTTCCGGTGTATCGACGCTGGCGAACAGGCTGCGGGTCGCCTTGTTCACACCGGCGTCCGTCGCCTGCGCCGAAAGCACCACCGCGACGAGCAAGGTGTACGGGTTGACGTGTTCAAGCTCGCCCTTGGGATTCGGGTTGACGTGCGAGAAGCGGTGGAACGCCTCTGCAACCTCGGCATCGGTCCAGGCGACCGGCCGTCCGCGGCGAACGGACCGGCGCTTCGCGCGTTTTCTCCCCGCACCCCCGGTGGCCTGCTTTCTCCCCATTGTTCCCGTATAGTGCCGACATGACCCAACGCAACGGCCAGATCGAACCGACGCTGTTCGAAGCAACGCTGAAGCCGCATCGCTCGCTCAGTCGGGGCGGCTTCATCGCCGTCATGACGGTGCTCGCCGGCACGAGTTTCGCGGCAGGTACTGCGTTCCTGATGATGGGCGCGTGGCCGGTGTTCGGTTTTTTCGGACTCGATGTCGCGCTCGTCTGGTGGGCGTTCCGCGCGAACTATCGCGCCGCTGCCGCCTATGAAGATATCCACATGACGGCGAACCATCTCCTGGTGCGGCAGGTTTCCGCGCGGGGCGAAGAGCGGGAAAGCTCATTCAATCCGCGCTGGGTGCGGCTTGAAACCGCACGCGACGACGACTTCGGGGTGACGCGTGTCGCGCTCGTTTCGCGCGGCCTGCCGCTCGTCATTGGCGCCTTCCTACCGCCGTTACACAAGGAACAGCTCGCGCACGGCCTCAAGGCCGCGCTGGCGGCCGCGAAACGCTAGGTTCCAGCGGGGCGGAATCGGGTGGATGAGGCGCCCGGAGTCTGATTGCTTCCGGCCATGAACATGCGAACAGCGATTCAGACCAAGAACGCTTCGGCTTTCCCGTTCACGTCGGCTTCGGCCGACTACGAGACGGTGCGCCAGGCGATCGCCTTCGTATCGGAAAATTTCCGCGGCCAGCCGGAGGTCGATGCCGTCGCGCACGCGGCCGGTACTACTCCGCGCGCGCTCACGGAGCTATTCCGCCGATGGTGCGGGCTCACGCCCAAGGAGTTTCTCGCGGCGGTGACGCTCAACCATGCCCGTCGCATCCTGCGCGAGACGCCGAGTGTGCTCGACGCGAGCTATGAACTCGGGCTCTCGGGTCCCGGACGTCTGCACGACCTCTTCGTCGTGCACGAGGCAATGTCGCCCGGCGAATGGAAGAGCGGCGGCGCCGGGCTCACGGTCGCCTACGGCTTCCACCCTTCGCCGTTCGGCATCGCGCTCGTGATGGCGACTGACCGCGGCTTGTGCGGCCTCGCGTTCGCCGACGAGGGCGAAGAGAGCGTGGCGCTCGAAGACATGCGCGGCCGCTGGCCGAATGCGCGCTACGTCGAGGACCAGGCGCGCACGGCGCCGCTCGCGCGGCGGATCTTCGAGCCGGCGTGGTGGCGAAAGGAGACGCCGCTCCGCGTGGTGCTCATCGGCACGGACTTCGAGGTGCGCGTTTGGGAAACGCTGCTTGGCATCCCGCTCGGCCGCGCCACGACCTATTCGAACATCGCGAGGAAGGTTTGTTCCGCGAAGGCGGCTCGGGCCGTGGGTGTAGCCGTCGGCAAGAACCCGGTCTCTTTCGTTGTGCCCTGCCACCGCGTCCTTGGAAAGGACGGGAAGCTCACCGGCTACCACTGGGGCCTCACGCGTAAGCGCGCGATGCTGGGCTGGGAAGCTGGACGGCTACTCGCAGCGCAATAGTTTCCGACAATTTTCTCCAAACTCGCACGACTTGTTCAACCGACTCTCAGCCATCGCCGAGACCGGCGAGAACTGCCCGGGCGGGTGAAGCGTTGGCATCCGTAATCAAGCCGACGCAGAGGTCGAACAGGTTTCGGTGTGCCGCGGGCTGGCTGCGTTCCACGCAGTATCCGAACTCCCTACCCAACTGAGCCGGGCCGAAACGCCCGGCTGTTTTTCTTTGGCCACGGTCTACAGTCAGATCCTTTTCCAGAGGATTGTCGTGTCACAGAAGCCGCGGTCGGGCCACATCGCGGCGGTCGCAGCTGCCGCGTCAAGGACGACGACCTCGGCCTCACGTGTCACGCGGCGAGATCGAGCTTCTCGGCCACCGTGGAGTCGGCCTGAAGGCGGTAGAGAATCGGTACCCCCGTTGCGAGTTCGCGTTTCACGATGGCGTCGGGGGAAAGCCGCTCCAGCACCATGACGAGGGCGCGCAGCGAATTCCCGTGCGCGGACACGAGCGTGCGCTCGCCGCGCAGGACTCGCGGCAGGATCTCCTGAACGAAGTAGGGCAGCGCGCGCGCGACCGTATCCTTCAGGCTTTCGCCGCCCGGCGGCGCGATGTCATACGAGCGGCGCCACTTGTGGACCTGATCCTCGCCCCACTTCTTGCGAGCGTCGTCCTTGTTGAGGCCAACGAGATCGCCGTAGTCGCGCTCGTTCAGCGCCTGATCCCTGAGGATGGGGATTCCGCTCTGACCCATCTCTTCGAGAATGAGATCGAGCGTCCGCTGTGCGCGCCTGAGTGACGAGGTGAACGCGATGTCGAACTTGATCTTCTCCGCCTTGAGGCGCTTGCCCGCAGCACGCGCCTCGGCGACGCCCGCTTCGGTCAAGTCCACGTCGCGCCAGCCGGTGAACAAGTTCTTGAGATTCCATTCGCTTTGGCCGTGTCGGACGAGGACGAGGAGCCGTTCGGTCATAAGCGCGCTCCTCAGACGTCGGCGAGGCCGAGCACGTCGGCCATCGAATAGAGACCGGGCTTCTTCCCCTTGCCCCAGCGCGCGGCCGTAAGCGCGCCGCGCGCAAAGATCATGCGGTCCTCGGCCCGGTGTACGAGTTCGATACGTTCGGCGGGACCCGCGAAGATCACGCTGTGCTCCCCGACGACCGTGCCGCCACGCAAGGCAGCGAAGCCGATCTCACCGGGCTTGCGCACGCCAGTATAGCCATCGCGCGCGCCGCTTCTGCGCTTGTCGAGATCGACACCGCGGCCTTCGGCCGCTGCGCGTCCGAGAAGGAGCGCTGTACCGGAAGGCGCGTCCACCTTCTTGTTGTGGTGCATCTCGAGAATCTCGATGTCGAATTCATCGCCGAGTGTCTTCGCCACGCGCTTCGTGAGCGCGGCCAGCAGGTTCACACCAAGACTCATGTTGCCGGACTTGACGATCACGGTGTCGCGTGCGGAGGCGGCAATCTGCTTTTCATCCGCAGGCGAGAGGCCCGTGGTGCCGATCACGTGGACGATCTTGTTCTTCGCCGCGATCGCGGCGAGTGCGACGGTCGCAGCCGGCGCCGTGAAATCGATGATCGCGTCGGCGTTAGCTGCGAGTGGACCCGCGTCCTGGACGACCTTCACACCAAGGGCACCGATACCCGCAAGTTCGCCCGCATCCTTGCCAAGCGCGGACGCGCCCTTGCCTTCAACCGCGCCGGTCACCACGAAGCCCGTCGACTCGGCCGCGCCGCGCACGAGCGTGCGGCCCATACGGCCGCCCGCGCCGGCGATCAAAAGGCGCAAATCCGCCATGTCCGTCTCCAAGTTGCGGGCGGGTATAGCCTGCGCAAGAAACGCGGGAAAGCCGCTACGGCCTCAAGGCTGGGGGCCGTCGTAGCCCTCGATGACGACGAGATCGATGGTGGAGACCGGCGCACGCAGCTTGATCGCGGCCTGATACTCCGGCGACTTCCAGCAATCGAGCGCGGCCTGGTAGCTCGGAAACTCGATCACGGCGTTGCGGGTGCGGCTCCCGCCTTCCACAGTCTCGTACTTGCCGCCGCGAACGAGGAAGCGGGCGCCGAATTTTCGGAGTGGGGCCGCGTTGGCGGCAATGTATGCCTTGTACTTTTCCTGATTGACCACATCCACACGCACGATCCAATAGCCTTTTGCCATCTCGTCCCCCTACTTCAGCGCCGATTCGATTTCCCCCGCGATCGCTTCCGCGGCGGCTTTCGGATCGGCCGCGCCCACGATCGGACGTCCGACAACCATGTAGTCGACGCCGGCCTTGATCGCCGCGCCCGGCGTCAGCGTGCGTCTCTGATCCCCCGCATCCGCGCCTTTCGGACGGATGCCCGGCGTCACGATAAGGAGCGACGCTCCGACTTGCTTACGCAGCCCCGCCGCTTCCATGGGAGATGCGATAAGTCCATCGATTCCGGCAGCCTTCGCCTGTGCCGCACGCTTGGCGACGAGCTCGCCGAGCGACTGGCTGAAGCCGGCTTCCTTCACGTCCGCGTCGTTCCACGAGGTAAGCACGGTGACGGCAAGAATCTTCAGAGCGCTCTTGCCACGGCCTTCGGCGGCGGCGCGCATCGTCTGCGGATAGGCATGCACCGTGAGGAAGGTGATGCCAAGTTCTGCCGCGCGCTCGGCTGCGCGCGCGACCGTGTTGCCGATGTCATGCAGCTTGAGATCAAGAAAGATCTGCTTGCCCGAGCGGACGAGATCGACGGCGAAGGGAAGTCCGCCGGCGAGGGCGAGCTCGAATCCGATCTTGTAGAAGGAGACCGCATCGCCAAGACGGACAACGGCGCGTTCCGCCTCTTTCAGGCTCGGGAGATCAAGGGCGACGATCAGGCGGTCGCGCGCGCGTGGAGCCAATGGTCGTCTCAACGTTCGGCCTCGCAGGATGCGATAAGCCGAGTGAGCGACGTGTGCAATAGCTTCGCCACCAGTTCATCCCTGATGTTGCCGGCTTCGTCGAACGCCTTGCTCACATGACTCAAGGCGACCTGGTTGGGGAGCACGAGCGCTTGCAGGCCGAGCTCCAATACCTGTCTCAGGGCCATCAAGGCGCGGTAACCACCGAAGCGGCCGTCCGAAGTCGCGCCGAGCGCGAAGATGCAGCGCCTGAAGGGGTCCTCGCCGCCGGCGCCCGGACGCGAAACCCAGTCGATCGTGTTCTTGAGGAGCGGCGGAACGGACGCGTTGTATTCGGGGGTCGCGATATAGACGCCGCGGTGCGCGTTCATCAATGCGCGCAACTTCTTCGCGGGTTCAGGCACCCCCTTCTGCGTCTCCAGCTCCCCGTCATAAATCGGCAAGGCAAAGTCGGCGAGTGAGATCAGACTCACGTCCGCGTCGAGGAGTGCCAGTTCTTTGGCGGCGAGTGCGGCGAGCTTCGCGCTCCAAGCCCCGGTTCGGATCGAGCCTCCGAACACCAGGATGCGCGGGCGCGGCATCGATTCAGTCGGCGCGATAGACCCAAACGCGGGCGGGCGGGATGTTCAACCAGATGCGCGGTGACGACGTAACGCGGTAGCGCCGGGACGGGATCGGCGCCGTGACCGCGTAGGTGAACTGGACGTAAGGCGCGCCCCGGCGCAACAGGCGCATGGCGGCGTTCAACAATCGCACGCGCGCGTTAAGCGGCCGCGTCATCAACGGCAGGCACGAAACAACAGCCGCCAACGGTTCCTTGACGATGCCAGTCAGGGTCTCGCCGAGCGCATAGGCATCCCCTTCCACCACTGTTGCACCGGGGAACCGACGGCGAAGCAGCGTGCAGAATTCCGCGTCGTACTCGACGAGGACGAGCCGCTCAGGCGTTACGCCACGCTCAATGAGCGCTTCGGTTACCGGACCGGTGCCGGGCCCGAGCTCGACGACGGGGCCGGGGATCGAGGGATCGATTTCAGATGCGACGGCTCGCGCGAGCGCCCGCCCGGACGGCGATACGGCACCGACCTTCAAGGGATGCTGAAGCCACGACGCGATGAAGCGAACTTCATCGTCGAGACGCAGTTTCGGCTGCTTTTTGGTGAGAGCGCGTTGCAGTGAGGGCACGATTGAACTCCGAACAACAAACAAATGTACATGGTTCCGGCGCGGCGCACTATGGCAATCGGGTGACAGCCGCCGGGCTTGGTGCCGGTTCCGCTACTCGAAAAACTCCCGCATTTTCGCGAAGAATCCCGCGGTCTCGGGCTGGGTGTCCTGCGAACTCTGCTTTTCAAACTCACGCAGGAGCTCGCGCTGGCGCTTGGTGAGCTTTTGCGGCGTTTCCACCGCAACCTGAACGTACATGTCGCCACGCGACTTGGAACGCAGCACGGGCATGCCCTTGTGCGCGAGCCGGAAGCGCTTTCCCGTCTGCGTTCCCTCCGGGATCTTCACGCTGTTGCGGCCGCCGCCGAGCATCGGCACTTCGATCTCGCCGCCGAGCGCCGCAGTCACCATGCTGATCGGGACGCGGCAGTAGAGGTCGGCGCTCTCACGCTGAAACATCGAATGGGGCTTGATTGAAAGAAAAATATAGAGGTCACCCGCCGGCCCGCCGCGCACCCCGGCTTCACCCTCCGAGGCAAGGCGGATCCGCGTGCCGTCTTCGACGCCGGCAGGAATGTTTACCTCGAGGGTGCGCTCCTTGGTGACGCGACCGGTGCCGCCGCAATTCTCGCAGGGCGTCTCGATCATCGTCCCGCGGCCCTGGCATGCAGGGCAGGTGCGCTCGATCGTGAAGAAGCCCTGCGCGTGGCGCATCCGCCCGCTCCCGCCGCAGTTGCGGCAATGGATCGGTTGCGTGCCGGGCTTGGCGCCGCTACCCGAGCAAATCTCGCAAGTGACGTTCGTGGGCAGCCGCACCTGCGCGGTCTTGCCCGCGAACGCTTCCTCCAGCGTGATTTCAAGATTGTAGCGCAGGTCGGCGCCGCGCTCGCGTCCTGAGCCGCGCCCGCGGCGGCCCATGCCAAACAGATCATCGAAGATATCGGAGAAGGCCGACGCAAAATCGCCCCCGAAGCCGTGGCCGTGGGCGCCAGGGCCGTCAAAGGCGGCGTGGCCGAATCGATCATATGCCGCGCGCTTCTGATCGTCCTTCAGGACGTCATAAGCCTCGTTGATCTCCTTGAACTGGTGCTCGCAGCTCTGGTCGCCCGGATTTTTGTCCGGATGCCACTTCATCGCGAGCTTGCGAAAGGCCGACTTGACCTCGTCGTCGCTGCAGCCGCGAGAGAGGCCGAGCACTTCGTAATAGTCGCGCTTGGACATGGCCCGGCTCGCCGAAAATTCCTATGCCACGCCCGAAACGGCCGCCCCCGGGATCTGCCCGGGGGCGGCATTGCCTTGTTGTCGAGAGCAATTCATGGCGCCGCGCGGAAAATTTCAGGCGGACTTCTTCTTGTCGTCGTCGACTTCCGTGAACTCGGCGTCAACGACGTCCTCCTTACTCTTGCCTTCTCCGCCGCCGGCGGCGTCGCCACCGTCAGAGCCTTGCTTCTGCGCGGCGTACATGGCCTCGCCCAGCTTCATCGAAGCCTGCGCAAGCGTTTGCGCCTTGGCCTTGATGGTCTCGGCGTCGTCCGACTTCAGCGCTTCCTTCAAGTCGGAGATCGCGTTCTCGATCGCGGTGCGATCCGCATCGCCGATCTTGTCGCCGTAATCCTTGAGCGACTTCTCGGTCGTGTGCACGAGCGCATCGGCTTGATTCTTGGCCTCGGCAAGCTCTCGGCGCTTCTTGTCTTCCGCAGCGTGCGCCTCGGCTTCCTTGACCATGCGCTCGATGTCGGCCTCGCTGAGTCCGCCGGATGCCTGGATGCGGATCTGCTGCTCCTTGCCGGTACCTTTGTCCCTGGCGGACACGTTGACGATGCCGTTCGCGTCGATGTCGAACGTCACTTCGATTTGCGGCACGCCGCGCGGCGCGGGCGGAATGCCAACGAGGTCGAACTGGCCGAGCAGCTTGTTGTCCGCGGCCATCTCGCGCTCGCCCTGGAACACGCGGATCGTGACCGCGCCCTGATTGTCCTCAGCGGTCGAGAAGACCTGACCCTTCTTCGTTGGAATCGTCGTGTTGCGATCGATCAGCCGCGTGAACACGCCGCCGAGCGTTTCGATGCCAAGCGACAGCGGCGTCACATCGAGGAGCAGCACGTCCTTGACGTCGCCTTGCAGCACGCCAGCCTGAATCGCGGCACCAACGGCAACAACCTCGTCGGGGTTCACGCCCTTGTGCGGATCCTTTCCGAACAGCTGCTTCACGACCTCCTGCACCTTCGGCATGCGCGTCATGCCGCCGACGAGCACGACCTCGTTGATCTCAGCGGCGGACAGGCCCGCGTCCTTGAGAGCGCGTTTGCACGGCTCAACCGTCTTCTGCACGAGGTCGTCGACAAGGGCTTCGAACTTCGCCCGTGTCAGCTTCATCGTCATGTGCTTGGGACCGGATTTGTCGGCCGTGATAAAGGGCAAATTGATCTCGGTCTGCGTCGTGGAGGAAAGTTCGATCTTCGCCTTTTCGGCGGCTTCCTTCAGGCGCTGCAGCGCAAGCTTGTCCTTGCGGAGGTCGATGCCCTGCTCTTTCTGGAATTCATCGGCAAGATAGTTGACGAGGCGCATGTCGAAGTCCTCGCCGCCCAGGAACGTGTCGCCGTTCGTGGACTTCACCTCGAACACGCCGTCACCGATCTCGAGAATGGAAATATCGAAGGTGCCACCGCCGAGGTCGTACACGGCGATCGTGCCTGCGGTCTTCTTGTCGAGACCGTAAGCGAGCGCCGCCGCGGTCGGCTCATTGATGATGCGCAAGACCTCGAGGCCGGCGATTTTGCCGGCGTCCTTGGTGGCCTGACGCTGAGCGTCGTTGAAGTAAGCGGGAACGGTGATGACCGCTTTCTCGACCTTTTGGCCGAGATAGGCTTCAGCCGTCTCCTTCATGCGCTGCAGGATGAAGGCGGAAATCTGCGACGGGGAGTACTGGTCGCGGCCGTCCGAAACCCAGGCGTCGCCGTTGGAGGCGCGCACGATACCGTAGGGGACGAGCTTCTTGTCCTTCTCCACCATGGGGTCATCGTAACGACGACCGATCAGGCGTTTGACAGCGAAGAAGGTTTTCTCAGGGTTGGTGACTGCCTGGCGTTTGGCGGGCTGGCCGACGAGCCGTTCACCGTCGTCCGTAAAGGCCACGATCGAGGGGGTCGTACGCATGCCCTCCGCATTCTCGATGACCTTCGGCGTTTTTCCTTCCATGACGGCAACGCACGAATTGGTGGTGCCGAGGTCGATACCGATGACCTTGGACATGTCTCTACCTCACCTTTCCGGCAGGCCGCCCGGGGCCTCAAATGAGAGCGCCCGACAGAGACGGACGGGGCGTTTTCCCGTCATCGTCCCCCGCACGGCCCCCGCGCTTGGGGATTTCGCCGCCGCACGGCGACGTTCGCGGCTGATATAGGAGGGGCGTCAGAGGCCCGCAAGGCACGAATCGGGGTCGAAGCCCCTGTTCGGCGGACAAATTCCGCGGGCCGGCCCGGCCCGGAGCATGGACGACCCGTTAACCTTTGCCGGCGGGTTCCGGCCGCAGGCCGGCGACCCGCGCACGATCGATCGCCTCGAGCTCCCGCATCGCGCGCGCGAAGCGGCGTTCGCAATAGACACGGTTGACCATAGGACTCCAGGAATTGACCGGCAGCCAGAGGCGATCGCTCAATCCGTCGATGATCACCAACCGATCGCCGTGCTCCTCGTCGTCCGCGCGCACGATGTTGTTGCCGCTGATGTCGCCGAAGACGATGTGATTGCGCATGACGTCGTCGAGCAGGTTGGCGATCCACATGCGCATTTCCCGGGTCAGGCCGCTTCTCTCGACGAGTGCGGTGACGGTGGGCGCAAGCTTGCCGTCGCGCCCGCGTACCTTGCGGACCACCATCCCGAAGCCGAAGTCAGTGTCGATTGCGCCGATGAAATGCTGAATGAATGGGAGCGTGTGCTGACCGCGCCGCCGCAGCGCTAAATATTCCTCGATCTCACGCGACAGGCTGCGATAGTGCCCGTTGCGCCGCCAGGGGTTGTACCAAGGCTTGCGCTGCGCATATCGCTCAATGACGGCCGGCTTCACGACCTTCACGAGCAGGCTTTCGTCGAGCGGATGCTGATACACGTCACGGTAAGCGCCCGATACGAGCGGCCGCGTACCATTCAGGTCGATGCGTGCTTGCAAGGGATCCTCACGCGCGACAAGCCCCTTCGTGCCTGCAAGTTAGCAAGCCAGCCGGCTCAAAGGCAGCCAGCCAGCCGGCCGTATAGATCGCGAATTATCCGCAGTCCAACAGCGATTCACGCGCCAAATTGTCCGCGGGCGCTAGCCTGCCGGTTTTTCGCCGGGTTCGGCTGCCTGACCTTGGTTGTCCGGCTTTGCGCCGCCCTTGGCCACGGCTACGAGGGCGGGCCGTAGCACCCGGTCGCCGATCGCGTAACCCGTCTGCATAACCTCGACAACGGTCCCCGCCGGGGCATCGGCATTCGCGATCTCATACATCGCCTGGTGGAAGTGCGGATCGAATTTCTCACCCCTCGGCTCAAGCGGCCGAACGCCCTGCTTGGCAAGCGCCTTCTCCAGTTCTCGCCGGGTCAACTCGACGCCATCAAGCAGCGCCTTGAGCGTTCCCTGCGCCTCACTTCGCGCGCCGGGATCGATCGCCTCCAGCGCGCGCGATAGATTGTCGGCGACCCCAATGATGTCGCGGGCAAAACCCGCGATGCCATAGGCGCGCGCGTCCGCAATATCGCGCTCGGCGCGCTTGCGGACATTGTCCGCCTCCGCGACCGCTCGGAGATATTTGTCGCGCAATTCTTGCACCGCACCCGCGAGCGTCGCGGCCTCGTCCGGCGACGGCGATCCGTCAGGGCCGGTAGACGCGTCTCCCGCCGGGGCGACCGGATCCGGATCGGCCGGCCGCTTCGTCTCGTCTGCTTTCGACATTGCGTCGCTCATCGGTTTCGGATGCGGACGGCATATCAGGTCGTGCGGGGAAAAAATCAAGGCGCGACATGACCCTTAGCCGCCGCAAGGGATCGCCTTAGCCGCCGATGATTTTGCTCACAACGCGTGCGGTGTAATCGACCATGGGGATGACCCGCGCATAGTTAAGACGGGTCGGGCCGATTACGCCAAGCACGCCGACGATGCGGCCCGCACCATCGCGGTATGGCGCCACGATCGTCGATGAGCCGGAAAGGGAGAACAGCTTGTTCTCCGAGCCGATGAAAATGCGCAGCCCCTCGCCTTCCTCCGCCTTGCCAAGCAAATCGATCACGCCGCGCTTGGTTTCCAGATCGTCGAACAGCAGCCGCACGCGTTCGAGGTCTTGCATCGCCTTGAGATCCTCGAGGAGCTTTGCATGTCCGCGCACGATTAGCTTGCGCTCGCCGGAATCGCCACCCGACCAGCTCGCCAGACCGTCAGCAACGATCTTCTGCGTCAGCGCGTCGAGCTCGGCGCGCGCAACCGCCTGCGCGCCCTCCAGTTCCGACTTCGCCTCGGCGAGGGTCTTGCCGCGGATGCGTGCATTCAAGAAATTGGTCGCCTCGACGAGCGCCGATGCAGGAAGGCCGGCGGGCAGCGTCAGCAGGCGATTCTCGACCTGACCGTCGTCCGATACGAGGACGATCAGCGCGCGGCCGGGCTCAAGGCCGACAAACTCGACGTGGCGGAGCCGCGGATTGGTCTTGGCCGCGGTCACAACGCCAGCCCCACGCGTAAGTCCGGAGAGCATCGCCGAGGCCTCGTTCAGCACGTTGTCGAGGTTGTCGCCACGCGCCGCCTTGACCTGGGCCTCGATCTGGCGGCGCTCCTCGCCGGACAGATCGCCGAACTCGAGCAGTGCATCGACGTAGAAGCGCAGCCCGAATTCGGTTGGCAGGCGGCCGGCGCTCGTGTGCGGTGCATAGATCAGCCCAAGCGTTTCGAGATCCGCCATCACATTGCGGACCGAGGCGGGCGAGAGCGCGATTGGCAGCACGCGCGAGATATTGCGTGAGCCCACCGGATCGCCGGTCGCGAGATAGCTTTCGACAATACGGCGAAAGATCTCGCGCGAACGCTCGTCGAGCTGGGCGAGACTGACCGAGGTGGTTCCAATCGGGACGTCGACGGACAAGGTCTGCTCCGGAAGACTGATGTCTCGCGTCGACTATGTGCCGCAGCCGCGTGCGACCGCAAGTGCTTCGCGAAGGCGCGCTTGACGGCCTTGTCGCGACTGTGCACCGCTCGTACAAGATCGGTGTTCAGGAGCCCCCTTCATGCGTCCGAGCCGGCGCGCAAACGACGAAATGCGGGCGGTCAGTTTCGAGCGCGGTTTGCTGCGGCATGCCGAGGGCTCTTGCCTCGTCAAGTTCGGTGACACGCAGGTGCTCGTCGCCGCAACGCTGGAAGAAAAACTCCCGCCCTGGCTCAAAGGTCAGGGGCGCGGCTGGGTGACCGCGGAGTACGGAATGCTGCCGCGTGCGACGAACGAGCGAACGCGGCGTGAGGCATCGGCTGGAAGACAATCGGGGCGCACCCTCGAAATCCAGAGGCTTGTGGGCAGATCGCTGCGCACAGTGACCGATCTCGTCGCGCTCGGCGAGCGGCAGATAACCATCGACTGTGACGTGTTGCAGGCCGACGGCGGCACGCGCACGGCGGCGATTACCGGCGGCTGGATCGCGCTTCACGATTGCATCGCATGGATGAAGGCGCGCAAGATGGTGACGCGCGAGCCGGTGAAGGACCACGTTGCCGCCGTTTCCTGCGGCATCGTCAAGGGCGAAGCTGTGCTCGACATCGACTACACTGAGGATTCCGAGGCGGAGACCGACGCGAACTTCGTGATGACCGGCTCCGGCGGAATCGTCGAGATTCAGGGCACTGCCGAAAAGACGCCGTTCTCGGAAACCGAGCTCGTCGCGCTGATGGCGCTCGCAAAGAAGGGCATCGCGCGGCTCATCGAATTGCAGAAGCTCGCGATCGCCTGAGCATGGGGCGCAAGCTCACTGGCCGCGTTGTAGTCGCGACCCACAATCCCGGCAAGTTACGCGAGATACGTGAGCTGCTCGAGCCGCACGGCGTCGAGGCCGTTTCCGCCGGCGCACTGGGATTGCCCGAGCCGAACGAAACCGGAGCGAGTTTTGCGGAGAACGCCCGCATCAAGGCGGCGGCGGCGGCGCGAGCTGCGAAGCTGCCGGCCCTCGCCGACGATTCCGGTCTCGTCGTCGAGGCGCTCGGAGGTGCGCCCGGTATTCACTCGGCGCGCTGGGCGGGGCCGGACAAGAATTTTGCGCGGGCGATGCGCGTTACCGAGGAAAAGCTCGCGGCAGCCGGCGCCGCCAGCCCGGAAAAGCGCCGCGCCGCTTTCGTATCGGCGCTCGCGCTAGCTTGGCCGGACGGACTCGTGGAAATCTTCGAAGGGCGCGTCGAGGGAACCCTGGTGTGGCCGCCGCGCGGGACGCAAGGCTTCGGTTACGACCCGATGTTCCTGCCGGACGGGCACACGCGCACGTTCGGAGAAATGAACGCTGAGGAAAAACATGGACTGCCGCCGCAGGGCCGAGGTTTGTCGCATCGTGCGCGGGCATTCCTTGCGCTCGTGGAGCGTTGTCTGAAGTGATCCGTCGTGACGGAGACAACGAATCCTGCCATACGCTGCGCGCCATGAGGACCGAGAGCCTCCCCGATCCCGGCTTCGCCGTCTATGTGCACTGGCCGTTCTGTCTCGCGAAGTGCCCGTATTGCGATTTCAACAGCCACGTGCGCCACGAGCCGCCCGACGAGGCACGCTTCGCGCGAGCGATCGCGGCCGAACTCGCGCACGCCGCGGCACGCACCGGTCCGCGCGCGCTCACAAGCGTATTCTTCGGCGGCGGTACGCCATCGCTTATGCGGCCTGAGACGGTCGCCTCGATTCTCGCTGAAATCGCACGCTATTGGTCGTTCGGTCCCGACACGGAAGTGACGCTCGAGGCCAATCCGACGAGCGTGGAGGCCGAGCGCTTTCGTGGCTATCGGGCGGCGGGCGTCAACCGTGTTTCGCTGGGCGTGCAGTCGCTCGATGACAATGCATTGAAATCGCTCGGCCGCATGCACAGCGGTGCGGAAGCGCTTGGCGCTGTCGCAATCGCAAAGAACGCGTTCGTGCGCGTTTCGTTCGATCTCATCTACGCGCGCCCCAGCCAACAGCCGGGCGAATGGCGCGACGAACTCACGCGTGCCCTTGAGCAGCAGATCGAGCATCTTTCGCTCTATCAGCTCACGATCGAGGAAGGCACGCCGTTCGCCGTCCTCAATCGGGCCGGCAAGCTGAGGATGCCGGACAGCGATACGGCGCGCGCGCTATGGGACGTGACGCAGGAAGTCTGCGAGGCGGCCGGCCTTCCCGCCTACGAGGTTTCCAACCATGCGCGTCCGGGCGCGGAAAGCCGGCACAATCTCGTTTATTGGCGTTCGGGCGAGTACGTGGGTGTTGGTCCCGGCGCGCACGGACGCATCAACACAAGCGAACGGCGGGTGGCCACTGCAACGGAGCGCCACCCCGAGCGCTGGCTCGCGCTTGTCGAAGAGCAGGGCCATGGCCTCGTCGAGGACGAGCCACTCGGCGCGATCGAACGCGCCGATGAGTTCCTGCTCATGGGTCTTCGGCTGCGCGAGGGAATCGAGCGCCTGCAATTCCGTTACCTCGCCGGACGCGACTTCGATCCGGATCGTGTCACGTCACTGACGGGTGAAGGCCTGATCGAAACGACGCCGGGTGGACGCCTGCGCGTGACGGCCGCGGGCTTCCCAGTGCTTGATGCGATCGTTGCAGACCTAGCGGCCTAGATTGGATTGCGAAGAACTGCCGAAGGAGCGAGGCGCCGGACTCACGACGCGCGCCGAACCTCGTTGAATTTCCATGATCGCAAGGCCCCGTTCGCTCGTGCCGTCGGTGCGGAAGCGAAAGATTCCATCGGTGCCCTGAAAGCCTGACGGATTCGTCAGTACCTCTTCGGAGAAACGATTCGCGCCCTGTGTCTTTACGAGGGCGGCAACCAGGTACACCGCGTCGTAAGCAAGGCTCGCGGTACGCACCGGCTCCTGCCCGAAACGCGCGCGATATCGCTCGGCGAAGGAGCGATACGTGGATGCATCGGGCGCCGTAAACCATGCACCGGTCATGTTTTCGTTGGAGAATAGCTTCGGGTCGTCCCAAAGGCCGGTGCCAACGAGTTTCAAACGACGCGGCGAAACGCCATTGCTCGCGAGTTGCTGGACGATTTGCGGCGTCGCATCTGCGGCATCCGCGATGAATACGACGTCGGCCTGCCGCGCGGCGACCGCCACCTTGCGCACAGAGTCGGCTATGCGTGCCGGGTCGCTCGGATAATGTTCGAGCGCCGCGATGCGACCGCCGCGCGTGGCAACGACCTGCTTGAAATGCCCTTCGACCACGGTGCCGTACGCGTTGTCCGGCAGCAGTGCAATGAAGGATTTTCGTCCGTTCGAGGTCGCATAGCCGACGATGCGCTCGACGTCCGTCTCGGGGAGAAAACTCAGGAGATAGACGCCGCGTGCGGCGACGTTCGTATCGGTCGAAAATGCGATCATCGGTACGCCGCGATTTCGCGTGGTCTGGCCCGCCGCCGCGACGGCGTGACTGAAAAGGGGGCCCAGGACAATTTCCGCGCCCTCA
>DATBJU010000002.1:0-28231 GCA_036556265.1 Xanthobacteraceae bacterium
AGCAATCCGCGCCTATTGCGTCCCTAGGCTCCCAGACGGATTGGTGCCCACCCGCTTCGTCCCTGTGGCGGAGTTGCCGAGAAATGCAGCGGGCAAGCTCGATCGCGACCGGCTCCGAAACTTGGCCACGCCGCGCCCGAACTAGAAAGCCATTCGTCGAATCCAGGGACCTATTGCCGTACAAACAAGTTGTGCAGTGTGCCTTTGAGGCAACACCGCCCGCGTCAAGGGCCGTGTAAGTTTGGGTCATGTCGGCGAGAGTCAAGCGCGCACTCGGCGGGAGCGCGACGATGCAAGCACGCCTCACGAGGTTCCTGCTTGCGAGTGCCTCCACACTGGCGCTTGCCTGCGCGGCGTCGGCTGCCGACAAGCCTGTCACCAAGGCGCCACCCGTCGTCGCGAATTGGACCGGCCCATACGCCGGCATCAATTTGGGCGCTGCCTGGCACGAAGCGGAGTTCAGGGAGTTATCGCCGCTGCCGGTCTTCTTTCCAGGACTTCCCCCGCAGTCGCTTTCCCAAACAGCGTTCACTGGCGGAATCCAGACTGGCTACAACTGGCAGAACCAATCATACGTTTACGGCATCGAAGCGGATATCAATTGGGTCGCCGGCAGTGAGCGCGGCGGAGGATTTGCTCTCGGTATAGGCAGTTCGACGTTCACAAAAATCGATTGGCTGGCGACGCTGCGCGCACGGGCTGGCTTCGTGATCAATCCATTATTCTACATCACAGGCGGATTGGCGATTGCCAGCATAGAAAATGAATGGCTTACCGTGGGGGGAACGCCAACCGGTTTCGTCAGTGACAAGACCCGCGTCGGGTATGTCGTCGGCGCTGGCGCGGAGCACATGTACGCCGCAAATCGAACTGTTCGATTGGAAGTGCTCTACCTAGACTTCGGAAAGCACGTTGTTAATCCACCGCTCTTCGGCCAGCTCCACTATAGGTCCGAATTCCGCAACACTGCGATCATTGCACGCGCCGCGTTCAACTTGAAATGGTGACGTGATCGACGTTTCACGTCGCTCAAACGTGCAGCACCTGCCCGTACGCGTCGAGCACGGCCTCGTGCATCATCTCCGATAGCGTCGGGTGCGGGAACACGGTCTGCATCAACTCAGCTTCCGTCGTCTCGCAGTTCATCGCGATCGCGTATCCTTGAATGAGCTCTGTGACCTCTGCGCCCACCATGTGCGCTCCGATCAGCTCCCCTGTCTTCTTGTCGAAGATCGTCTTGACCAGGCCTTCCGTCTCGCCGAGCGCGATCGCCTTGCCGTTGCCGATGAACGGGAAACGCCCGACGCGAACGTCACGCCCCTGCTCCTTGGCCTTCTTCTCCGTGAGCCCCACCGAAGCGATCTGCGGCGCGCAGTAGGTGCAGCCGGGAATCCGGTTCTTGTCGGTTGCGTGCGGCTTGAGGCCCTTGATCGCCTCAACGCACACAACGCCTTCGTGCATCGCCTTGTGTGCGAGCAGGGGTGGGCCCGCGACGTCGCCGATCGCGTAGATGCCTGCGACGTTCGTCCTGCCGTAGCCATCAACGACGATCGTTCCTTTGTCCGTCTTCACGCCGAGGGCCTCAAGCCCAAGGTTTTCGATATTGCCGACGACGCCGACAGCGGAAATGACGCGTTCCACCTCGATCTTCTGCTTACCGCCCTTGCCGTCGTCGATCTCAGCGACGACCGAGTCCTTTTTCTTCTCTGCTTTCGTTACTTTGGCGCCGGTCAGAATTTTGATGCCCTGCTTTTCGAAACGCTTGCGCGCATGTGCCGCGATCTCCTCGTCCTCAACCGGCAGAATCTGCGGCAGAACCTCCACGACCGTGACCTCGCTGCCCATCGTGCGAAAGAAGGAAGCGAACTCGATTCCGATCGCTCCCGACCCGATCACGAGCAATGACTTCGGCATCTTCTCGGGGACCATCGCCTCGAAATAGGTCCAGATCAGTTTCTTGTCGGGCTCGATGCCGGGAAGCACCCGTGGCCGTGCGCCGGTCGCAACAATGATGTGCTTTGCCAGATGGATGCCCGCGCCCTTGCCTTCGACCTTCACTTCGCCCGGCTTGGCGAGCTTTGCGCTTCCTTCAATCACGGTGATCTTGTGCTTCTTCATGAGGAACGCGACGCCGTCGCTGAGCCGCTTCGAGACGGCGCGCGAGCGCTGCACGACCGCGTTCGCATCGAAGCCAACCTTCTCCGCCGTCAGCCCAAATTCCTTGGGGTGGGTCATGTAGTGGAAGATTTCCGCCGAGCGCAGCAGCGCCTTCGTCGGAATGCAGCCCCAGTTGAGGCAGATGCCGCCAAGCTTGTCGCGCTCGATGACAGCGGTCTTCAAACCGAGTTGCGCTGCACGGATCGCGGCCACATAGCCGCCCGGACCGGTTCCGATCACGATCACGTCGAAGGAAGTTTCAGCCATTGCTTCTCTGACCTGTAGGGTTGGGATCGGACCATTCCGCAATGCGGCTCAGCATCGCAAAATATGGGACCGGAGGGCATGCCGAAAATCGGGCCTCGCCATGCGCCAGCCATATACCCAGGCCGACTTCGTCCCGATTTCGTTCGCTTGTGAAGTGGGCACCGGCCAGCGTAGCCTAAGTGGTGAACCGGTGCCCAATACCGGAAACAAGATTTATGGGAGGAAGTTCATGACACGATACGTCAAGACGCTGGCACTCGCCGGTAGTGTAGCGATCGCCCTGTCGGCCCCGGCAATCGCGGCCGAACTCAAGTTCATGACCGGCCCCCAGGGCGGCTCCTGGATCCCGCTCGGCGGTCAGCTTAAGGATCTATGGGAGAAGGCCATCCCCGGCCTGACCGTCCAACAGTCCCCGGGGGCCGGCATCGCCAATGTGCGCGGCGTCGAAGAAGGCAAAACCGACCTCGGAATCGGGAATTCGATCTCGACCGTTGATGCGGTCGCGGGCCGCGCGCCCTTCAACAAGCCGCACGCAAACGTCTGCAATATCGCGACGCTCTATCCACAATACTACCAGTTGGTCGTTCCCGCGGACTCCGGAATCAATTCGGTGAAGGACCTCAAGGGCAAAGGCATCACCACGCAGCCGAAGGGCAATACGGGCGAATTAATCACCGGCCAGCTCTTGCAGGTGAATGGTCTCACCTACAGCGACGTCAAGGCGAGTTTCGTCTCCTATTCCGACTCTGTGAACCAAATGAAGGACGGCCACGCGGTCGCCTTCGGGCTCGGCACGACGATCCCCGCCGGCGCCGTGATGGATCTATCTTCCGCGCGCGACCTCAAGCTGCTCGACCTCTCTGGCAGCCTGGAGGGCATGCGCAAGCTCAACCCTGGATACACGCTGGTCACTGTCCCGAAGGGCACCTATCCGAAGCAAGACAAGGACGTTCAGGTGATCGGCTACGCCACTCATATTGTGGCGTCCTGTAAGGCGCCGGCCGATACGATCTATACGATGACCAAGACAATCGCGCAGCATTCCACGCAACTTGCCGCGGTGGTGAGAGACATCGCCGGCCTGACACCCAAGCGGATGGCTGAAAACATCGGCGTGCCGTTCCATCCGGGTGCCGCCAAGTTCTACAAGGAAGCCGGTATTTCGGTCACAACAAACTGAAGACGTTTGCCGGCGCGGATCGTCCGCGCCGGCGTCGCTTCCACCAGAGCGATCATGAACCGAAATTCTGAGAGGGGCGGATCGGTGCCGCGATGAAGCTCGATCTCAGCTACGGCGGCATCGTCCGGCTCGTCGTGACGGTGCTCGCCGTCGCCATGGCGATCTATCACATGTGGGCGATCGCATTTGGCTCCCCCGAAGCGGTTTTCTACCGGGGCACCCACCTCCTATTCGCACTCACCATTTTGTTTCTCGTCTATCGCCGCACGACGACGATGGAGGGGCAGCCGCCGGAACTGCTCGACTACGCACTGCTCGTAGCCGGCGCCGTGCCGATCCTCTACTTGTTTGTTTTCTACGACTACATCGTCAACCGTATCTACTACATCGACGATCTGACGCCGGCCGACATGATCCTCGGCACCGTGCTGACGCTCGTCGTGCTCGAGGGGACGCGGCGGGTAATCGGAACGGCGCTGCCGCTCACAGCGATTGTATTTCTGCTTTACGGCCTCTTCGTTGCACGTCTTGAGCCAATGCAGATGCTCGACCAGCTCTACATGACCACCGAGGGGATCTTCGGCATTCCGCTCTCGGTGTCCGCGTCATACGTGCTGATCTTCGTTCTGTTCGGCGCCTTCATGGAGCGCACCGGCACCGGCCAGTTGTTCATGGATTTCGCCATGTCGCTCACGGGCCACACGGCCGGTGGCCCGGGCAAAGTTTCGGTGGTGAGCTCAAGCTTGTTCGGGACGATCTCCGGCAGCGCCGTAGCGAACGTCATGGTCGACGGACCGATCTCGATCCCGCTGATGAAGCGTTCCGGTTTCCCGCCCCACTTCGCCGCCGGCGTCGAGGCGACCGCTTCCACCGGCGGGCAATTGATGCCGCCGATCATGGGCGCTGCGGCCTTCGTAATGGCTGAGTTCCTAGGTGTCGCCTACTCACAGATTGTGATCTGGGCGATCATCCCCGCCATCCTTTATTACCTCGCCTGCTTTGCCGCCGTGCATTTCGAGGCCAAGCGCCGCGGACTCGTCGGGTTGCCGCGCGCCGAGCTGCCACGGCTCGGTACAGTTCTTCTGGAACGCGGTCACCTGTTTCTGCCGGTCATCCTTCTCTTGTTCGTTCTCTACTCCGGCTACACCGCGCCGATGGCGGCACTCATCGGCACACTTGCCTGCTTCCCGGTCGCCTTCCTGCGGGCTTCCACACGCGCCTATGTGACTCCGTCGAACATCGTCGTCGCCATGGCCGAGGGCGCCAAGAACGCCCTGCCCGTCGCGTTGGCCTGCGCGTGCGCCGGCATCGTGATCGGGGTGGTGACGCTCTCCGGTCTTGGCATTGTGTTCACCCAGTTCGTTGTGCGTCTGGCGCAGGACACCCTACTCGCCGCGCTCGTACTCACGATGATGGCCGGTATCGTGCTCGGCATGGGCATGCCGACCACGCCCGCCTACATCATCATGACCGCACTATTGGTGCCCGCGCTGATCAAACTCGGCGTGGTCACGCCCGCCGCCCACATGTTCGCGTTCTACTTCGCGATCCTCTCGGCGATCACGCCGCCCGTGGCCCTCGCGGTATTCGCCGCGGCGGGCCTCGCGAAATCGGACCTGTGGGCGAGCGGCTGGGCGGCAGTGAAGATCGGCGCGGCCGGATTCATCGTGCCATTCATGTTTGTATTCCAGCCCGCGCTGCTCATGATCGGCGACTGGCCCACGATCCTCTGGAGCTCCGTGACCGCGTCCGGCGGCGTTGTGCTGTTCGCCGCGGGACTGCACGGATTCTTGATCGCCAAGGCCAGCTATTGGCAGCGCGCCGCTCTGATTGTCGGCGGCATCGGACTGATCGATCCCGGTGTCGTCACCGACATCCTCGGTGCCGGCATCGCCGCCATCGTCATTGCGACCCAAGTGATCACGAGGCGAACGGCGCGCGAAACAATAAAGGCCGCCGAATGAACAGCCCTAGCTGATTGTCTTGGTCATCAGCAACCAGTCGCCGGTGTGGGCGTAACCCGGAAACGGCACCAGCGGCCTTCGCGCGACAACGCCGTATCCGGTTCGCAAATACAGCCGCTTCGCGCCCTCGTTCTGGTCGGCGACGATCAGGCTGAGCGCGGGCGCCCGGGTTTCCCGGGCGAGCCGCTCGGCCTCAACGAGAAGGCGCGTCCCGACAACTTTACCGCGATACTGAGGAAAGGCGGCCAGCGCGTTCACGTACCAACTGCCCGGCGCCTTGGCTTCGAGCTCGATCAGCGGCCGCACGGTCGGCGGCAAGCTCCCGACATCGCCGGCATCGTAAGGGTCGGCGAGACGGTAGCCGAGCAGAAGCCCGGCAACGCTGCCGCCGATCTCGGCGAGCGTCGCGTTGCGATAGGAGAATCCGCCCTCTTCCCGCTGCGCGCGTCGCGTGCCCACGTCGAGCGCGGTTTCTCCCGGTCCGGCCGACTGCGCCCACAGAAAGCTGCCGAAGCCTTCTCCCGCGATGTCGATCAGCCGTGCGAGGGTCGCCGCATCGTCTTTCCTCGCTCGCCGCAGAACAAGTGAAACGGCCATCGCTCCGCTACATCCGGATGATCTGCGCGAGACGCGAGCAGTCCTCGTTCATCTGCGTGAACAGGCTGTCTGCGGTGTCAAATCGCTTGCTTGAATCGCCCGGTTCTCGCGCTGCCGCCACAAGCCTCGACAGTTCGCGTGAGAGCTGCGTGTAGCGCACGCGGATCTCCTCGTCCTGGAAGTTAGCGAGATACGTTCCGAGCGCTCCGAACTTGCCGGTCAGATTGACCGCCTGATTGATCTCCGATCGATTCGCGCCGCGGCCGGCGTCGGCAAGCTGCGTGACGGCGAGCTTGATCTGGAAATATGTGTCTATGATCTCGCGGCAAGTGCGCAGGTATTCCCCTCGCAGCACGTTTCGCTGGATCAGGTCGTTACTGTGCGCGAACAGGTAACCCTGATAGATCGACGACAGGACCGAAAGGATTGCGATCAACATCGGAAAATACGTGACCAGCGCCGAATGCACGTGATTGTGACGATAATTCCGCGCCATGACCTGTCCCCTTCAGGCCCCGAACTCAAGCCAACATTGCGATCGGTTTTTCAATGAATTTCCTGAATGCGTCGAGCATTTCCGCGCCGACGGCGCCATCGACAGCGCGATGATCGGCGGAGAGTGTTGCGCCCATCACGGTTGCTGCCTCGATTTTCCCCTTGCGCGCGACCGCGCGCTCCTCCCCGGCGCCCACCGCCACGATCGTTGCGTGCGGCGGATTGATCACGGCAGCGAATTCCTTGATGCCGTACATCCCGAGATTGGAGAGCGCGGACGAGCCGCCCTGATACTCCTGCGGCTTCAGCTTGCGCGTGCGGGCACGCGCAATCAGGTCCTTCATTTCGTTCGCGATCGTCGACATCGACTTTTCATCGGCGTGCCGCACGACGGGCGTGATCAGTCCTCCCGGAATCGCAACCGCAACGCCAACATCCGCGTGCTTGTGCTTGAGCATCCCGGCGTCGGTCCAGCTGACGTTGGCGTCCGGGATCTTCATCAGCGCGAGCGCGAGCGCCTTGATCAGGAGATCGTTGACGGACACGCGATAGCGCGGCTTGCCATCCTCGCCCATGGGCGAGGATGCATTGATCTCCTGCCTTGCGGCGAGCAGAGCGTCGAGCTCTATGTCGACGGTCAGATAGTAGTGCGGGATCGTCAGCTTTGCTTCCGTAAGCCGCCGCGCGATCGTCTTCCGCATCCCGTCATGCGGAACAAACTCGTAGCTGCCTTCCTCGAACAGAGCCCGAATTTGCGCATCTGATGGCGCCTGGATGCCAATCGGCATCCCTGCCGCTGGCGCGCGCAAGGCGCCACCTTTCCTCGCTTCCTCGATATCGCGCGCAACAACACGCCCGTGCGGTCCGGAACCTTGGACGCGCGCGACGTCGATGCCGGACTCTTTCGCCAGCCTGCGCGCAAGCGGTGATGCGAAGATGCGCGCGCCCCGCCCATTCGGTGTCCCGGATGCGGCGAAGCCGCGATCCGGGACCGCTTGCAATCCGGGCGCGGACGGTCCCGGCTCTCGCGCGCTAGGCGCGCGTTCGGCCGGGACGACGGGCTTGGCTTCCTGCTTCACTTCTCCCTTCGGCGCGGGCTTCGCCGCCGGCACCGCCTTGATTGCACTCGCATCCTCGCCTTCTTCGAGCAGGACCGCGATCACCTGGTTCACCGGCACGTCCTGTGTGCCCTCGGCCACCACGATCTTGCCGAGCGTACCGTCATCGATCGCTTCGACCTCCATCGTCGCCTTGTCGGTCTCGATCTCCGCGATGACGTCCCCGGCCTTGACCTTGTCACCCTCTTTCTTGAGCCACTTGGCAAGATTGCCCTTCTCCATCGTGGGCGACAGCGCAGGCATGAGGATGTTGACGGGCATCGACTCGCCTCAGCGGTACGACACTGCCTTCGCCGCCTCGACCACTTCCGCGACCGAGGGCAACGCAAGCTTCTCAAGGTTCGCCGCGTACGGCATCGGCACGTCCTTGCCGGAGACGCGCGCGACCGGCGCGTCGAGCCAATCGAATGCCTGCTCCATAATGCGCGCAGCGATATCTGCGCCGACGCCGCCCTGCGGCCAGCCTTCTTCGACCGTGACGCAACGGTTCGTCTTCTTCACGGACTCGATCACCGTACCGATGTCCATCGGCCGCAGTGTGCGGAGGTCGATTACCTCTGCCTCGATTCCCTCCTTCGCCAACTCCTCCGCGGCGCCGAGCGCGTAGTTCATGCCGATCGACCAAGCGACGACCGTCACGTGCTGCCCGGGGCGCGCGATCCGCGCCTTGCCGATCGGCAGCACGAAATCGTCGAGCTTCGGCACAGGAAACGACTTGCCGTAAAGGATTTCGTTTTCCAGGAACATCACCGGATTCGGATCGCGGATCGCTGCCTTGAGCAGACCTTTCGCATCCGCCGCCGTATAGGGCGCGATCACCTTGAGGCCCGGGATGTGCGAGTACCAGGCGGAATAGTCCTGGCTGTGTTGTGCTGCGACGCGCGCCGCCGGTCCGTTCGGGCCGCGGAATACGATCTGCGCCTTCACCTGTCCGCCGGACATGTACAAGGTCTTGCCTGCGGAATTCACGATCTGGTCGATCGCCTGCATGGCGAAATTGAACGTCATGAACTCGACGATCGGCTTGAGCCCCGCGAACGCCGCACCGACACCGAGCCCGGCAAACCCGTGTTCGGTGATCGGCGTATCAATCACGCGCTTCGACCCGAACTCCTGCAACAACCCCTGCGTGACCTTGTACGCGCCTTGATACTCTGCGACCTCCTCGCCCATCACGAACACTTCGGGGTCGCGACGCATCTCCTCGGCCATGGCGTCGCGCAGCGCCTCGCGCACTGTCATGCTCACCATCTCGGTTCCGGCCGGAATGTCGGGGTCGCTTGCCGGCTCAATCCGCGGTGCGGCGGGTGAAATCGTCGTCCCGGACGCGGCGGGAGTCTTCCCGCCGCGATCCGGGACCGGCTGCGGCCTTGTCGGAGACGGTCCCGGCTCTCGCGCTTCGCGCTCGGCCGGGACGACAGGTTTCCTCTTCGCAACGTCCCCGGCGCTCTCTCCCTCACCGAGGATGATTGCGATCGGCGTATTGACGGCGACGTCCTGCGTTCCCTCAGGCACAAGAATCTTGCCGAGCGTACCTTCGTCGACCGCCTCGACTTCCATCGTCGCCTTGTCGGTTTCGATCTCGGCAATGACATCGCCGGCTTTCACCGGGTCGCCCTCGCTCTTCACCCACTTGGCGAGATTGCCCTTCTCCATCGTGGGTGAGAGGGCCGGCATCAGGACTTCGGTCGGCACGGAGTTCCCCGTCTACCGCGTCACGTCGGTCCAAAGCTCCGACGGATCGGGCTCCGGCTCGTGCGAGGCGAACTCGGCCGCCTCGTTGATGGTGCTTTTCACTTCGTTTTCGACCTTTTTCAGATCGTCCTCACTGGCGCGTTTCTCCTGCAGGAGCCTCGCTCGCGCCATTTCGATCGGATCGTGTTCCTTGCGATACTTTTCGACCTCGTCCTTGGTGCGATATTTCGCCGGGTCGGACATCGAGTGCCCGCGATAGCGGTAGGTCAGCATCTCGAGGATGTACGGACCGTTTCCGCTACGCGCGAATGCAACAGCCTTGTCCCCCGCGGCCTTGACCGCACGGATATCCATGCCGTCCACTTGCTCGCCGGGAATATCGAACGAGAGACCGCGCTTGGAAAGATCGCGTTGCGCGCTCGACCGCTCGATCGAGGTGCCCATCGCGTACTTGTTGTTCTCGATGATATAGACGACCGGCAGTTTCCAGAGCTCAGCCATGTTGAAGCTCTCGTAGACCTGCCCCTGGTTCGCCGCGCCGTCCCCGAAGTAGGTGAGACATACACGTCCGTTCTCGCGATAGCGGTTGGCAAACGCAATGCCGGTCCCGAGCGGCACCTGCGCACCGACGATGCCGTGACCGCCATAGAAATTCTTCTCAATCGAGAACATGTGCATCGAGCCGCCCTTGCCCTTCGAGTAGCCCGAGCGGCGGCCCGTCAGTTCGGACATGACAAATTTGGGATCCATCCCGCAGGCAAGCATGTGGCCGTGATCGCGGTAGGCGGTGATGACCTGGTCGCCCTCCTCGATGGCGAGCTGCATTCCGATCACGACCGCTTCCTGGCCGATATAGAGGTGGCAGAAACCGCCGATGAGACCCATGCCGTACAGTTGTCCCGCCTTCTCCTCGAACCGCCGGATCAGCAGCATCTCGCGATAGGCTTTGACCTCTTCCTTCGCGCTCATCGGCGTTGGCGCGCCGGCCTTGGCGCCATTGCCGGTACGAATTTGCTGCTTTTTGACCTCGAGGGGCTTTGCCGCGGCAGGCATTTCCTTGCTCCTCCAACCGAATTTGCTTAGCGCAAATTCACCAGCCGCGCCACGGCGCGCGGCGCATGGCATCCCCCACGGCTGCGACACGCAATGGTGTTTCGGGTAAACGCCTCGACGCGCAACGCGGTTTCAACGCAGCGCGTGCAGCAGAACCAGGTCGTTCGGCTGTGCAAAACCGAGCTCGCGGCGTGCAAGCTCGTCCAGGAGATCCGGGTCGAGCCGATCGGCACGCAACAGCTGCACGCGATGCTCCCAATGCGCCCGCTCGCTCCGCAATGCGTCACGCTCGATCGTCAGATTTGCGATTTCCTGCTCGAACGCCCGCCGCGCGAGCAAGCCATGGTCGCCGTGATACCCCTGGAATGCGAAATAGCCGATGATCAGCGCTGCACCGAGTTGCAACGCGAGGCCTTGAAGCACTTTGCTGAGGCGTGTGCGCGCGATCATACGGCCTTTATGCGGGTGCAGGGTTGCGCAGGTGTTAACGGGCCGCCTCTTTCAGCCCAATGCCCGCAGCGCACCTTTGCCCGCGTAGCGGGCTTCCTTGCCGAGTTCTTCTTCGATGCGGAGCAGCTGGTTGTATTTCGCAGTGCGATCAGAGCGTGAAAGCGATCCAGTCTTGATTTGCCCACAATTGGTCGCGACCGCGAGGTCGGCAATCGTCGCGTCCTCCGTCTCGCCGGAACGATGCGATATCACCGCGCGATACGCGGCACGATGCGCCGTGTCGACGGCGGCCAGCGTCTCCGTCAGCGTTCCGATCTGATTGACCTTCACGAGGATCGCGTTGGCAACACCCTTGGCGATACCATCGCGCAGGCGCTTCTCGTTTGTCACGAAAACGTCGTCGCCGACGAGCTGCACCTTCTTGCCGATGCGATCGGTCAGAAGTTTCCAGCCATCCCAGTCGTCCTCAGCCATACCGTCTTCGATCGAAACGATCGGATAGCGCGAGCAGAGGTCGGCGAGATACTTCACCTGCGCCTCGATATCTCGCGTTAAGCCCTCGCCTTCATAAACGTACTTGCCGCCCTTGAAGAACTCCGTCGCCGCCGGATCGAGCGCGAGCATCACGTCGCTGCCTGGCTTGTATCCCGCCTTCTCAATCGCCTTTACGACGAAGCCGAGCGCGGCGTCCGCGTCTTTCAGGTTGGGAGCGAACCCGCCTTCGTCGCCGACGTTCGTGTTGTGCCCGGCGTCGGCCAGCGCCTTCTTTAACGTGTGGAAGATCTCCGAGCCCATGCGCAACGCTTCCGCAAAGCTCGGTGCACCCGTCGGCATCACCATGAACTCTTGGAAGTCGATCGGATTGTCCGCGTGCGCGCCGCCATTCACGATGTTCATCATCGGCACGGGCAACACGCGCGCGCTCGGCCCGCCAACGTAGCGATAGAGCGAGAGCTTCGCCGCCTGCGCGGCCGCCTTCGCGACGGCAAGCGACACGCCAAGGATTGCATTCGCCCCGAGCCGGCTCTTATTCGGCGTGCCGTCGAGCGCGATCAGCGTCTCGTCGATCCTGGCCTGGTCGGATGCGTCCATGCCGCCGATCGCATCGAAGATTTCCCCGTTGGCGGCATCGACGGCCTTGCGCACTCCTTTACCGAGGTAACGCTTCTTGTCGCCGTCGCGAAGCTCCACCGCCTCGTGCGCCCCGGTCGACGCCCCCGATGGCACCGCGGCGCGTCCGCGCGAGCCGTCCTCGAGAACGACGTCCACCTCGACCGTCGGATTTCCCCGGCTGTCCAGGATCTCTCGGGCGTGAATGTCGATAATTGCCGTCATTGGAATCCGCGTGTCGCTCCGCTTCTACAGGACACCCGGCCGGGGGCAAAGAGCGGCAATGCGTCCGATCGCAAGATCGGTTAGCTTCCGGCCGGAGTTTCAGGAATGGCGAAGAAAACAACCAAAACCGAGCTCACACACCTCGGCAAGCCGTCGCGTATCCCGGCATCGCCGGCGGAGGCGACGCTGGACCGCGTGCCCAACCCGCATCCGGATACGGACTACGTTGCGCGCTTCACGGCACCTGAGTTCACCTCGATCTGCCCGGTGACGGGACAACCCGACTTCGCGCTACTTGTCATCGATTATGTCCCGGGCAAATGGCTCGTAGAGTCGAAATCGCTGAAGCTCTACCTCACGAGCTTTCGAAACCACGGCGCGTTTCACGAGGACTGTACGGTCGAGATCGGCAAGAAGCTCGTGAAGCTGCTGGCGCCGAAATGGCTCCGCATCGGCGGCTACTGGTATCCGCGCGGCGGAATGCCGATCGACGTCTTCTGGCAGCACGGCAGGGTGCCGGCAGGAGTCTGGATGCCGGCGGACCAGGGAGTGCCGCCGTACCGCGGGCGCGGATAAGCTCAGACGAAGTTCGGCGCAACTGTTGCGACTGCGATCGCCGCGGGCGCCAAGTATCGTAGCAACAGCCGCAAGATCGTACTGATGCACCGGCCGATTCCGAGTTCCTGGCCTAGCCACCGCTCCGGCAGGACCCAGCCCGCGAGCATCGACAACGCGAACCCACCCGCCGGCAAAAGGATATTCGAGGTGAGGTGGTCCACGAGATCGAAGATGGTCGCCGTTTCGAATCCGCGCAGCCCTGACAACGGAAACCAGGCGACCCACAGATTGAAGGAGAACACGGTCGCCAACCCGATCACCCATGCAACAACCGCAACAGATGCGGTCGCCGGCACGCGCGCCCAACCGCAACGTCGCATCGCCCACGCCACCGACAGTTCGAGCAGCGAAACCGCTGAAGCCAAGGCGGCCACGAACAGCAGGACGAAAAATGCCACAGAGGCGAAATTTCCATAAGGCATAGCCGCAAGCGCGAGCGGGAGCGTGACGAACAGGAGGCCGGGCCCACTCGCCGGATCGAGCCCGTTTGCAAATACAATGGGAAAGATCGCAAATCCTGACGCAAAGCATACAGCCGTGTCCGCGGCGACAGTCACCCACGCCACTTCGGCCAGATCAATCTTCGCGTCTGCATAGGCTGCATAGGTAATCATCAGGCCGAGGCCGACGCCAATCGAGAAAAAGCCGAGGCCGAGCGCCTCTAGTGCAGCCCGCGCGGTGACCTGCGCCGGATCGATCTGGAAGAGAAAGCGTGTGGTGCGCGCCACATCGCCGATCGTCACCGAGTAGATCGCGAGCATCAGCATCAGCGCGATCAGGATGGGCATGAGCACTTTATTGGCAGCTTCGATGCCGCGCGCGATTCCACGGCCGACGATCAGCGCCGTGAGGCCCATGAACACGGCATGGTGAAATGCCATCTTCACTGGCGAGGCAAGCAACGTCTCGAAATGCCGGCGCACTTCCTGCGCATCGCTCCCCGGCAGGGCCGCGCGCGCGGCATCGACAGAATACGCGACCGTCCAGCCGCCGATCACCGAGTAGAACGTGAGAATCAGGAATCCGGTGACAATGCCAAGCGATCCGATCAATCCCCATCGCCGCGAGGTGTGCCATTCGAGCGCCACAGCTGCCAGGCTCCCCGCTGCATCCGCCCGCCCGCTCCGACCGGCCGCAAACTCCACGAGCACAAGCGGAAGCACGATCAGCAAGAGACCGGCGAGGTAAAAGGCGACGAACACCCCGCCCCCGTTCGTGCCGACTTCGTAGGGAAATTTCCAGATGCTGCCGAGCCCGATCGCAGAACCGATAGTGGCGAGGATGAATCCTAGCCGGCCAGACCAGCGTTCATTCGAAGGGGGCATTCTGTTTCTCGAAGGAATGCGGGCTGGCTCGCTGCCGCGCAGGTCATTCGACCAAGCGGCACCGAGTAGGCTCAGGACTTTGCAAGGCGATCGAACTCGATCAGCCGCCGCAACAGCGCTTCGAGTTCCCGCAGCGGCACCATATTCGGACCGTCCGAGGGCGCCTTGTCCGGGTCGGGGTGTGTCTCGATGAAAAGCCCTGCGATGCCAACCGCAACGGCCGCGCGCGCGAGGTGTGAAATGAACTCGCGCTCGCCGCCGGAGGCGCTCCCCTGCCCGCCGGGCTGCTGCACCGAGTGCGTAGCATCGAACACGACCGGCGCGCCGATCTTCCGCAGAATCGGTAGCGCGCGCATATCCGACACGAGCGTGTTGTAGCCGAATGAGACACCCCGCTCGGTCACAAGAACATTGCGGTTGCCGGCGCCGGTGATCTTCGCGACCACATTCGCCATGTCCCACGGGGCGAGGAACTGGCCCTTCTTCACATTCACCGCGCGTCCGGTGTCCGCCGCTGCCACGAGAAGGTCGGTCTGGCGGCAGAGAAACGCGGGGATTTGCAGGACGTCGACGACTTCTGCGACGGGCCCACATTGCGCGACCTCGTGTACATCCGTGAGAACAGGCAGACCGACCTTGTCGCGAATTTCCGCGAAAACAGGTAGCGCGGCTTTCATCCCGACCCCGCGCGCGCTTTTCCCTGATGTGCGGTTCGCCTTGTCGAAGGACGTTTTATAGACGAGCCCGATCTTCAACCGGACGGCGATCTCCCTCAGTGCGCTCGCGACCTCGAGCGCATGCGCGCGGCTCTCCATGGCGCACGGCCCCGCGATCAATGCGAACGGCAAGTCGTTACCGAAGCGCACATCGCCGACGGAAACGACGGGATTGGGCCTGGGGTCTGTAATGGGTTTGTTCACAGCCCGGACATTGCGGCGGCGTGCCGCCGCGGTCAACTCGCCGCGAAAACTATGGTTGAGCCGTGCGCGGTCTCAGGCCCGACGACGATCTGGCCCCGATGGTGCCGGTGCGCCACGTTGTTGCGCTGGAGCAGGGTGCGGGAGGCAACGAGATTGTCGACCGCGAACACGAGCGCACCGAGGCGCATACCCTGGTCCTTCGGAGCCTCGACACCATAGGCGTCGCGAAATGCACGCGGGTCGAGAGCGAGCACGTCGCCGCGCGGCGTCGTCACCTTGAGACCCAGCGAACTCGCATGCACTTCGCGCACGCCGGTCAACGCCTCGAGGAAGATATGATGGTCGGTCGGATTTTCCGCAACGAGCGCGCAGGCGGCAATGGTCCGCGCCGCATTTTCGTGCCGCTGCAATTCTTGCGACCAGAAATTTTGCGGGTGCGTCTGCATGCAAGTGAAAAAGCCAGCATGTGGAGAGGCCAGATCGCGCGCGAACGCGATGGAAAACCCGACTTCCGTTTCGCTTCCGTCTGCACGCTTCCCCTTGCGGGAGAAATTGAGAAGATCGAAATCGCCGAATCCTGCCGCGTCGAGCGCCGCCTTGTCCGCGGGCGGATCGCTGCTTTCGACGACCATGCAGGTGAGCCCCTCGCCGACGTTCGCAAGGAAGTCGCGATTGAACGCGCCAAAGGAGAAGGTTGTCTTGGTCCCCGCGACGATCTTCTCGGGCTCCGCGACGGTGAGGATTTCGAGGAAGAAGCCCGGGAACTGGACAAGACGGTTATGCGTACCCCAGGGATGAGCGTTGCGCGGGCCGACCTGAAAGCCGAGCCGCCCGTAGAACGCAGCTGCGGCCTCGAGGTCGCGCACGACGTGCACCACATGGTCGAGACCGCGCGCCATTTGCAGCGAATGCAGCCGTTATACGAGCCGGCTCTGATCGACCGCCGCGCCGATGAACGAGGCGAACAACGGATGCGGCTCGAACGGCCGTGATTTCAATTCGGGGTGGAATTGTACGCCGATGAACCAGGGGTGCTCGGGATACTCGATGATTTCCGGCAGCACGCCGTCAGGCGACATGCCGGAGAAGCGCATGCCCCGCTGCTCCAAGCGATCCTTGTATGTCGTATTCACCTCGTAGCGATGCCTGTGGCGCTCCGAAATCTCGTTCGCGCCATAGATCTCGGCAACGCGACTGCCCTTGGCGAGCCGCGCTACGTACGCGCCGAGCCGCATCGTACCGCCCAGATTTCCGCCCTTTTCCCGCCGTTGCAACTCGTTCCCCTTCAGCCATTCCGTCAATAGGCCAACCACCGGTTCCTTCGTCGGCCCGAATTCAGTCGAATTGGCATCCTCGATTCCGGCCAGATTTCGCGCCGCTTCGATCACCGCCATCTGCATGCCGAAGCAGATGCCGAAATATGGCACCCCGCGCTCGCGTGCGAACCGGGCCGCCCGAATTTTGCCCTCGGCGCCGCGCTGGCCGAATCCGCCCGGCACCAGAATGCCGTTCACGTGTTCGAGGAACGGCGCCGGATCCTCGCGCTCGAAGATCTCCGACTCGATCCAGTCGAGATTGACGCGTACCTTGTTCGCGATGCCGCCGTGCGACAGCGCTTCGATCAGCGATTTGTAGGCGTCTTTCAGGCCGGTGTACTTGCCGACCACCGCGATCGTCACATCGCCTTCCGGATTGCGGATACGCTCGTTGATCGTGGTCCAGCGCGCGAGATCAGGCTTGCGCGCCTTCTCGATTCCAAAGGCCGCGAGTACCTCGCGGTCGAGTCCGGCCGCGTGATACGCAGCCGGTACGGCGTAGATATTGTCCACGTCCCGCGCTTCGATGACAGCGCTCTCGCGCACATTGCAGAACAGCGAAAGCTTGCGTCGCTCTTCGCGCGGAATTTCCCGATCGGTCCGGCATAGCAGGATGTTTGGCTGGATACCGATCTCGCGCAGTTCCTTCACCGAATGCTGCGTCGGCTTGGTCTTCAGTTCGCCCGCACTCGCGATGAACGGAAGCAGTGTGAGATGAATGAAAATTGAGTGATTGCGTGGCAGTTCATTGCCGAGTTGGCGGATCGCCTCGAAGAAAGGCAATCCCTCGATGTCGCCCACCGTGCCGCCGATCTCGACCAGGACGAAATCGAATCCGTCGTTGCCGTCGAGCACGAACTCCTTGATCGCGTTGGTGACGTGCGGGATTACCTGGATGGTCGCGCCGAGGTAGTCGCCGCGCCGCTCCTTGGCGAGAATTTCCTGGTAGATGCGACCGGTCGTGATGTTGTCGTGCCGCGTACATGGTCGACCGGTGAAACGCTCGTAGTGCCCGAGGTCGAGATCGGTCTCCGCGCCATCGTCGGTGACGAATACTTCCCCGTGCTGATAGGGGCTCATCGTCCCCGGGTCGACGTTGAGATACGGATCAAGTTTCCGCAACCGCACCGAGAACCCGCGCGCCTGCAAAAGCGCCGCGAGAGCGGATGAAGCAAGGCCCTTGCCGAGGGAGGAAACCACGCCGCCGGTGATGAAGATGTACCGCGCCATGGGACCTAAGCTTTAGACCTCCGTAATCGATTCGACGAGAACTTTTGCATCGCTTCGCCCGAAAAACCGAAGGGCCGGAAACCCGGCCCTTGCGTCACGCTCCTCATTTCGACTGGGGCACCTGTGGCCCCGAAGGCGACTGCGGTTTCAGCTGATCGAGAATGCTCCCGCCTGCGCCGGAGGGCGCACCCGGGGTCGTCTGTCCGGGCTGCGGCGCGGTGATGATGGAACGCTCCTGGCGTCCCCAGCCGGCGAGGATCGACAACAACAGGCTCGTCGCGAAGAACACCGCCGCGAGCGTAGCCGTGGCCTTGGTGAGAACGTTGGAACTGCCCCGGGTCGTCATGAACCCGCCGCCACCGCCGATGCCGAGCCCGCCGCCCTCGGATTTCTGCAACAGGACGACGCCGATCATGGCGAGCACGACCAGGAGATGAACGACGATCAGGACGGTCTGCATGGAGTTGCCTTCGGCCGGCGGTGGCTTACACGATCAGTCGTTCGGATACCACCATCCGCCCGGCCGCATCGCTAATAGTGCGCAAATGCCGCGCCGGTCCTTAGATTTGGCTGCGCCGCCGCTTTCGCAACCCCCACCGCCGCAATTTGCTTCGTCAGCGCTTAAGGTAAACCTTTGAAATAGCCAAAAAGTCCTCGGCCTTCAGACTCGCCCCGCCGACCAAGGCTCCATCCACATCGTCGGCCGTGAGAAGTGCAGCTGCATTCTCCGCCTTCACTGAACCTCCGTAGATAATTCGGATACCGCGCGCGGCTGCGCCGAAGCGGCGCTCCAACGCGTCGCGGATCATCTTGTGCACTTCGGCGACGTCCGCGACCGTCGGCGTAAGGCCGGTACCGATTGCCCATACCGGTTCGTATGCGATCACCACCGTCGCGGGACGCGCGCCCGCCGGCACCGATCCCTTCAACTGCGCTCCGACGACTTCGAGCGTCTTCCGCGCCTCGCGTTGCTCGCGCGTCTCGCCGACACAGACGATCGCCGTCAGCTTCGCGCGAAGCGCCGCGTCCGCCTTCGCGCGCACCATCGCATCGGTTTCGCCGTGGTCCTTCCGCCGCTCGGAATGCCCGACGATCACCGCGCTCGCGCCCGCGTCGTGCAGCATCTCGGCCGATAGGTCACCTGTATGCGCGCCCGCAGGCTTCGCGTGGCAATCCTGCCCGCCGATTGCGATCTTAGTCCCTTTGGTTTGCTCGGCGAATGCGGAGATCAAAGTTGCCGGAGGACAGACGAGTAAGTCGACCTGCTCGGCGAGCGCGACGTCGTAGCCGGCGATGACCTTGCCAAGCTCGACGATCGCGCCGCGCAGCCCGTTCATCTTCCAATTGCCCGCAACCAGCGGGCGCCGCCCTGCCGCCATTTCCGGTCCCGATAAGAGTAACGACGGCGGTAGCAGACCAGGGTTGCGCGCGCAAACCGCACGCGCCGGCGTTGCGGCACCCGGCAGCGATCCCTATGATCCGCCCGCTTCCGGACAAGGTCAGGCAGAAAAATGCTGGATGTACTGCGCAGGCATGCGAGCGGCTGGGTCGCCAAGGTTCTATTGAGCCTGCTGGTGATCTCGTTCGCCATTTGGGGCATCGCCGATGTGTTCCGCGGCTTCGGCACGCGCGATCTCGCGCAGGTCGGCTCCGTGAAGATCGGCATCGACATGTTTCGCCAGCTCTATCAGGAGCGGCTTCAGCAGCTGAGCCGCCAACTCGGGCGTGGCATCACGCCCGATCAGGCCCGAGCCCTCGGAGTCGATCGCCAGCTGCTTGGCGAGCTCATTTCGGAGACCACCCTCGACGAAAAGGCGCGCGAGCTCCGGCTTGCCATCGCCAACGAGGCGCTGATCGCACACATCCACGCCAACCCGGCGTTTCGCGGCGCAAATGGAAATTTTGACCCCAATCGCTTCTATGACGCCCTGCGCTCCCTGGGATTCAGCGAACAACGCTTCGTCGATGCTGAGCGCCGGCTCATTCTTCGACAGCAGCTTGCCCGTGCGCTTGGCGGCGACCTCGTTGCACCCGAGGTGCTGCGCGAGGCCGTGCGTCGTTTCGAGGGCGAGGAGCGCGCCGTCGAATTCGTCGCGCTCGATCGCGCGCAAGCGAAGGACGTCCCCGCGCCATCGCCATCCGAGATCGACAAGTTCTATGAAGACAACAAGACGGCATTTCGCGCCCCCGAGTATCGCAAGGTCGTCATGCTCGCGCTGACGCCCGAGACGCTTGCGAACGAGATCGAAATTTCCGACGCCGACCTCCGCAAGGCCTACGAACAACGGCGCGATCGCATGGGAACGCCGGAGCGGCGCGAGATCGAGCAGATCGTATTTCCGAACGTGGCCGAGGCCGAAGCCGCCTCGAAGCGCATCACAGAAGGCGCGAAATTCGAGGATATCGTCGCCGAACGCGGCCTGAAGCAGGGCGACGTCTCGCTCGGACTCGTTGCCAAGCGCGAGATCGATACCACGGTCGCCGACGCCATCTTTGCGCTCCCCCAGGGTCAGGTGAGCAAGCCGATCACCGGCCGTTTCGGCACGGTGATCAGCCGTGTTCTGCGCGTCGAACCCGGCAAGGAACCCGCCTTTGCCGACATCGCCCCCACGCTGCGCAAGGAGATCGCAACCGGTCAGGCCCGCAACCTCATTCTCGACCAGCACGACAAGATCGAGGACGAGCGCGCCGGCGGCGCGCGCCTCGCCGAGGTGGCTACGAAGCTCCGTCTTAAGTCGATAAACGTCGACGCGGTCGATCGCAGCGGCAGGGGCCCCGACGGAAAGCCAATCGAGGGCGTGCCCTCGCTCACCGACGTAGTAGCCGGCGCCTTCTCCACTCAGATCGGCGTGGAGACCGATCCGATCGACGCGGGCGGCGGCTACGTCTGGTACGAAGTGCTCGGCATCACGCCCTCGCGCGATCGTCCGCTCGACGAAGTTCGCGACCGCGTGGACGCGCGCTGGCGCGATGAACAAACCGCCAAGCGGCTCTCCGAGCGCGCCGATGCGATCCGGAGCAAGCTCGACGCGGGGGAAAGCCTCGAAGCAGCCGCACCCGGGCTGAAGGTCGAGAAGCGGGAGAAAATCCAGCGCGGCAAGGAGGTCGACGGCCTGGACCGCAAGACGCTCGCGGCAATCTTCCAGACCGCGCGGGGAAAGGGCGGGATTGGTGTGGCCGCGGACGGCGTTGGCCGCGTAATCTTTCGCGTGACGTCCGTCGACGTGCCCACCGGCGCCGCCGACCCGCGTCTTGTCTCCGAGCTTGCGACCGGCCTGCAAGACGACTTGCTGGTCCAGTACGTCATCCACCTGCAGAACCAGCTCGGCGTCACGATCAACGAGGCCGGGCTCCGAACGATTACCGGCGGCGCCGGAAACTGAACATGGATGTCCTGCCCTCGGCGGGAGCCTTTGCGGCACGTTACGACCGGGGCGAGCCGCAGCTTGCCTGGACGACACTCGTCGCCGACCTCGAGACACCGGTCTCCGCTTATCTCAAGTTGTCGGCGGGTCGCCCGAACTCGTTCCTTCTCGAATCCGTCGAGGGCGGAGCGGTGCGCGGACGCTATTCGATCCTCGGCTTTGCGCCCGACACGATCTGGCGCTGCGACGGCGACAAGGCGGAAATCAATCGCAGCCCGAGCGAACAGCCGGACTCATTCGTCCCGTGCCCCGGCAAGCCGCTGGAGGCACTCCGCGCGCTGCTGAAGGAGTCCGCGCTGCCGGTGCCGCAGGAACTCCCGCCGATGGCCGCCGGCGTGTTCGGCTATCTCGGTTACGAAATGGTACGGCTGATGGAGCGGCTCGCCGCTCCCAAGCCCGACAAGATCGGAATGCCCGACGCCCTGCTCGTGCGACCGACCATCGTCGTCGTGTTCGACGCAGTACGTGATTCGATCACCATCGTGACTCCCGTCCGCCCCGCGAAGGACGTGCCCGCCGCTCAGGCCTATGAAGCCGCACGCGATCGCATCATGCTGATCGTGCGCGAACTGGACGCTTCCGTTGAAAAATCCGCTCCCGACGTCTGGTCCGAGCCTGGTCCGTTGCATCCGGCGTCGAACACATCGGCCGAGGACTACGAGGCGATCGTTCGCCGCGGCAAGGAATACATCTTCGCCGGCGACATATTTCAGGTGGTTCTATCGCAGCGCTTCGAAGCACCGTTCGCCTTGCCGCCGTTCGCGCTCTATCGCGCGCTCCGCCGCGTAAACCCGGCGCCCTTTCTCTACTTCCTTGACTTCGGCGGCTTCGCAGTCGCCGGGTCGAGTCCGGAGATCCTCGTGCGCGTCCGCGATCGCAAAGTTACGATCCGGCCGATCGCCGGCACCAAGCCCCGCGGCGCGACTACCGCCGAGGACCGCGCCTTCGCCGAAGAACTGCTCGCCGATCCGAAGGAGCGCGCCGAGCATCTGATGCTGCTCGACCTCGGCCGCAACGACGTAGGTCGCGTGGCAAAGATCGGAACGGTTACAGTCACCGAGCAATTCGAGCTCGAGTTCTATAGCCAGGTGATGCATATCGTGTCGAACGTCGAGGGTGAGCTCGACGCGCGGCACGACGCGGTGAGCGCGCTCATCGCCGGCTTCCCGGCCGGCACGGTGTCCGGCGCACCCAAAGTGCGCGCCATGGAGATCATCGACGAACTCGAGCGTGATCGGCGCGGCCTCTACGCCGGCGCCGTCGGATATTTCGCCGCCGACGGGTCGATGGACTCCTGCATCGTGCTGCGCACGGCGATCATCAAGGACGGCAGGATGTACGTGCAGGCCGGCGCCGGCATCGTCGCCGACTCCGACCCCGCCTCCGAGCAGCGTGAGTGCGAAAACAAGGCAAAAGCGCTCTTTCGCGCCGCTGAGGAAGCCGTCCGCTTCGCAACCGCGAAGCGCGCTTGACGGCCGCCAAGCCGGGGTGGCACGCATTGCGCTTGGGCTTTGAAAAATATGCCGAAAGTCACTCTGGTCGATAACTACGATAGTTTCACCTGGAACCTCGTGCATGCGCTGGGCACGCTTGGGGCCGAGGTGGAAGTGCATCGCAACGACGCGACCACCGTCGACGAGATCGCGGCGAAGAAGCCGGACGCGATCGTAATCTCGCCCGGCCCCGGCACGCCGGATGACTCCGGCATATCGCTCGAGGTCGTGCGCCGGCTCGGCGAAACGACGCCGATCTTCGGTGTGTGTCTTGGCAACCAGACGATCGGCCAGGTTTACGGCGGCAAGATCGTGCGGGGGCCCGAACCCGTGCACGGCAAACTCTCGAAGATCCGACACCGCGGCGAAGGCGTTATGCGCGGCATTAACGGAGAGTTTGAAGCAACGCGCTATCATTCGCTCGTGGTCGCACGCGACAGCGTTCCGGCCGAACTCACCGTGACGGCGGAAACGGACGGCGGCGTTGTCATGGGGCTTTCACACAAGAAGCTGCCGGTGCACGGCGTGCAGTTTCATCCGGAAAGCATCGCCTCCGAGCACGGCCAGACCATCCTCAAGAACTTCCTCGATCTCGCCGCGAAATGGAACGCGGCGCGCCGCAAGTGAACCGATGGAACAGTTCCGCGCTCTGATCGGCAAAGTAGCGACCGGCGCCACGCTCACGCGCGAGGAAGCCGCGCACGCGTTCGACAAGATGATGTCGGGCGAGGCGACACCCGCGCAAATGGGCGGACTGCTGATGGCATTGCGGATCCGCGGCGAGACTGTCGACGAGATCGCCGGCGCGGTCGCGACCATGCGGAGCAAGATGCTGCCGGTGAAGGCGCCGGCCGGCGCGATCGACGTCGTCGGCACCGGGGGTGACGCCGCGGGCTCCTACAACATTTCCACCTGCGCGGCTTTCATCGTTGCGGGTGCGGGCGTGCCGGTCGCCAAGCACGGCAACCGCGCCCTCTCCTCCCGCTCCGGCGCCGCCGACGTCCTCGGTGCGCTGGGCGTAAAGATCGAGCTCACTCCGCAACAGATTTCCCGCTGCATCAGGGAGGCCGGCATCGGCTTCATGTTCGCACCGGCGCATCACCCCGCAATGAAGAACGTCGGCCCGACGCGTGTCGAGCTCGGCACGCGCACGATCTTCAATTTGCTTGGACCGCTCTCCAATCCCGCGAGCGTCAAGCGTCAGATGGTCGGCGTGTTCGCGCGCCCATGGATCGAACCGCTCGCGAAAGTGCTCGGCACGCTCGGCATGGAGCGCGCCTATGTGGTGCACGGCTCCGACGGTCTCGACGAGATCACGACCTCGGGCCCGACGTACGTCGCCGAGCTCGATGGCGGCAAGGTGCGCACATTCGAAATCACTCCGGAGGAAGTCGGTCTCAAGCGCTCGAACGCTGCCGACCTGAAGGGCGGCGACGCGCAGACGAACGCGGCCGCACTTCGCGCCGTGCTGGACGGAAAGCCGGGAGCCTTTCGCGATGTCGCAACCCTCAACGCCGCAGCGGCGCTAGTCGTTGCTGGCAAGGCGAGCACGCTTGCAGACGCGTTCAAGCTCGCGCAGAAGTCCGTGGAGTCAGGCGAGGCGAAAAAGCGGCTCGATCGTTTGATCGAAGTCTCGAACAGGGCGTAAGCCATGGACGTGCTGGAGCGCATTGGCGCGTACAAGCGCGAAGAGATCGCAGCGGCAAAGCGCGCACGCCCGCTGTCGGTCGTCGAGGCGGATGCTCGTGCAGCAACCTCCCCACGCGGATTCGCGACTGCAATCGCAGCGAAGAACGCGCGCGGCAAGTACGCGCTCGTCGCCGAGATAAAAAAGGCAAGCCCCTCCAAAGGCTTAATCCGATCTGATTTCGATCCCCCTGCCCTTGCCCGCGCCTATGAAGCCGGTGGCGCCGCGTGTCTTTCCGTTCTTACCGATGCGCCTTCGTTCCAGGGTTCGCCGGACCATCTCAAGGCTGCGCGAGCGGCCGTGACCTTGCCGGTCCTGCGCAAAGATTTTCTTTATGAACCGTACCAGGTGGCTGAGAGCCGGGCGCTCGGTGCCGACTGCATTCTGATCATCATGGCCGCGGTGGATGATGGAGCCGCGCGGGAACTGCTCGCATCCGCGCGAGGCTGGAAGATGGACGCCCTGATCGAGATCCATGACGATGCGGAACTCGATCGTGCGCTCGCGCTCGACGCGACGCTGATCGGCATCAACAACCGCGATCTCCGCACCTTCGAAACCACCCTCGCCACGACCGAACGCCTTGCCCCGCGCGTGCCCAGGGATCGAGTCGTCATCGGCGAGAGCGGGATCTTCACTCCCGCCGATCTCACCCGGCTTGCCAAGGTCGGCGTCCGGGCGTTTCTCGTGGGCGAAAGCCTGATGCGCGAGAAGGACGTCGCTGCCGCGACCCGCGCGCTGCTCGCGGACGCGTCGGCGAAGGCAAAATCTGCGTGAGGTGATCGTGGCAACCAAGCTCACCCATCTCGGCAAACGCGGCGAGGCGCGCATGGTCGACGTCTCGGAGAAGCCGGCGACCGATCGTGTCGCTGTCGCCGAGGGCAGAGTGCGGATGACACGCGACACGCTCGATCTCGTGCTCTCCGGCGACGCAAAGAAGGGAGACGTGCTTGGCGCGGCGCGCATTGCCGGCATCATGGCGGCGAAGAAGACATCGGAGCTGATCCCGCTATGTCATCCCCTGCCGCTCACCAGGACGGAAGTCGAGATCGCCGTCGATTCCGACCTGCCCGGCCTGCTCGTCCGTGCCACGGTCAAGGTTACCGGACAGACCGGCGTCGAGATGGAGGCACTTACGGCCGTTTCCGTCGCGTGTCTCACGATCTACGATATGGTCAAGGCGGTCGAGCGCGGGATGCGGATCGAGGGCATTCGGCTGCTCGAGAAATCCGGCGGCAAGTCCGGGCTCTGGCGGGCGGAGAACTAATGTCTCTGCAATCGCTCTGCATCCGGGGTGGCAAGTAGTGGCTGTGGAGCCGCTCCTTCCCGTCGAACAAGCGCTCGCCCGCGTCCTTGACGGCGTCATCCCGCTCCCGTCGGAAGAAGTCCCGATCGGAGAGGCGCACGGACGCATACTCGCGGCACCCCTCGCCTCTCGCCGCACGCAGCCGCCCGCCGACGTCTCCTCCATGGACGGCTACGCGGCAGCGGCGGCCGACCTCTCGCGCGGCAGCGCAAAGCTGAAAATCATCGGCCGGTCCGCTGCGGGCCGTCCATTCGACGGAGCGACAAAGGCCGGCGAAGCCGTCCGAATTTTCACCGGCGCGGTTATGCCCAAGGGCGCCGATACCGTCGTCCCGCAGGAAGACGCGAAAACTGACGGCGATATCGTCACGCTGCCGGCCGCCAAAGCCGGCAGCTATGTCCGCAAGCGCGGGCTCGATTTTGTTGAAGGCAAGATCATGTTGGAGGCGGGCCGCCGCCTCAGCGCGCGGGACATCGGCCTCGCGGCCGCGATGGATCACGCGCGCGTGGCGGTCGCGCGCCGTCCGCGTGTGGCGCTCGTCGCGACGGGCGACGAGCTCGTTGCGCCCGGCACCGGCGGAGACGCAAACCGCATCGTCGCCTCCAACCCGATTTCCCTCGCGGCGCTTCTGCGGGAGGAGAACGCGGAGGTAGCCGACCTCGGCATCGTGCCTGACAAGCTCGACGCGACCATCGACGCGATCCGGCTCGCGCGGAAAAATACCGACGTCCTCATCACGCTTGGCGGCGCGTCGGTCGGGGACCACGACCTGATCGCTCCCGCTCTCAAGGCCGAGGGCATCGCGCTCGCATTCCACCGCGTCGCATTGCGCCCGGGCCGCCCGCTGCTACTCGGTGTCGCCGGAACCCTGCGCGTCCTCGGGCTGCCCGGCAATCCCGTCTCGTCGTTCGTGTGTGCCGTGCTGTTCATCCTGCCGCTGCTGCGGAGACTTCAGGGCCGCGGCGACCTTATGCCGACGACCGAGGCTGCGGTCCTCGGCAAAGATCTGCCCGAGAACGACCACCGCCAGGACTACCTGCGCGCGCGGATCGAGCGTGGCGCCGACGGACGTTTGGTTGCGACCCCGCACTCGCGGCAAGACAGCTCCATGCAGGCGCTGCTTGTCAGCTCCGACGGCCTCCTGGTCCGCGCGCCCCACGCCCCTGCGGCAAGCGCCGGGAGCCCTTGCCAGGTCATCCTTTTTCGCGACTAGAGCCGGCTTAACCTCCCGGTAGGCCGAATCGCGGTCTGGCTCGTTTTCGCGAATCCGGGATTCTGTTCTACGTCGAACACGGCCGATTTCTGTGAATTGGCCAAATCCACGACGCTGCGGTCTATCCACCGCCGCAGCCGGGACCGTCCTTCGGTGACGCGAAGTTCGCTCGCGAACTGAAGCCAGGCATTTTTTAGTACGAGCAGCGCGCGCCGTCGTTCGGAATCCGGCGTCAATGCGGCCAGCCGCTGGCATTCCATTGCGCGCCTCAAGGCGTGCGCGCTGTTGGCGGATGCAATTCCATTAGACGGCTGGCGCATTGCGATACCCCGTCCCTGGCGGGGGCAGAACACTTCTATGGCGGAGGCGGTTCCGCCGAAGCGGATCAATGCCGGCGTGTGCGGTCTCGATGACCTTGCGCGCGACGAAAGTAACAAGACCCCGCCCGACAGAGGCGGGCGAAAACGAAGAGACCCCGCCTCGATGGGGTGATCGAAGCGGGGCCGAACTCAGACCGGTGGGCTGCGGGGGCTGGGGGGGTGAAGCCGGCCGGTCACCCACCCCAATGCGTGGGTGCTTCCCGGGTTCCTGGGGATTGCGGGCGTTAAGGGAACGGAAGGCGAATCAGGACACTGAGGGGTAATTCAGGACACCACCCGAATCCGGTTGCGGAACAAGACTAGAACAGCTAAAAGCGTTCATGGTTTGTTTCGAATCGCGGCCCCGCCCCGGCAGGTTTTGATGCTGACCCGCAAGCAATACGAGCTGCTCCGCTTCATCCACGAGCGACTCAAGGAATCGGGGGTACCCCCCTCCTTTGAGGAGATGAAAGAGGCGCTCGACCTCCGCTCCAAGTCGGGCATCCACCGTCTGATCACCGCCCTCGAAGAACGCGGCTTTATCCGCCGCCTGCCCAACCGGGCCCGCGCGCTGGAGGTGATCCGCCTGCCCGACACGGTCGCGCCCGGCATGGCCCCCCGCCGCGGCGGCTTCGCCCCGAACGTGATCGAGGGAAGCCTCGGCCGTGTGCGCACACCGTCCGAAGACGACGGCGGCCGCCCGATCGCCGTGCCGGTCATGGGCCGGATCGCGGCCGGCACGCCCATCTCCGCGATCCAGAGCCGCAGCCACACCATCCACGTACCGCCGGAGATGCTCACCACCGGCGACCATTTCGCGCTTGAAGTGCGCGGCGACTCCATGGTCGAAGCCGGCATTTTCGAGGGAGACCTCGCGCTCATCAAGAAGACCGACACCGCCGACACCGGCGACATCGTTGTGGCTCTTGTCGACGAGGAAGAGGCCACCTTGAAGCGCCTGCGCAAGAAAGGCATGTCGATCGCCCTCGAAGCCGCGAACCCCTCCTACGAGACGCGCATCTTCGGTC
>DATBJU010000003.1:0-13127 GCA_036556265.1 Xanthobacteraceae bacterium
CCGCGAACAGTGTCGAACAGGCTTGGACGGCCATCGCGAGCGGGTAGCTTGCTCCGGCCAGGCGCATGTTCATGAATACGGTGGGCATGAAAGGTGCTGCGAGCAGGCGTGAATCGGCGAGCACCGTGTGCTGTACGGGCACTGCTTTCGCGAAGTATTCGGTCCAGATTGATGACCCGAAGAGCACGGTCGTGAGGGCGACAAGCGCGAGTGCTGTCAGTGACGCAACCAAGAACACCCGCCAGCGAGCGGATGCGACCAGCAGCACCGGAAAAAGCAATCCGACTTGCGGCTTCAGACTGAGCAATCCAACTAGGACGCCGGCGAAGATCGGCCTGCGGTCGAGCGATACAAATATGCCGACCAACACCGCCGTGATCAGGAACGAAAGCTGACCCGATACCAAGCAAAACAGCGCCGCCGGTGAGAACAATAGCGGAAAGAGCAGGCCGCGATCAGACAGATGCCGTCTCGCCGCGAAAATAAACAGCGCCATGCCGAGCGCCGTGAAGGTGAGCAAGGCGACCAGATAGGGAAGTCGGCCGAACGGCGCTGCCAGCAGCATGATGCTCGGCGGATAGGACCAGTTCTGGCCGAGGTAATCTTGGCCGAGGAGCGCGAGCAGTTCGGCGTTGTACAAAACAGGGTCGTAGAAGCGGCCGGGATCCGCCGATGTCGCAGCGCGGCCATACATCCAAAAATTCAGGAAGTCGCGACCGACGACGAGCGAAGTGCCATCGCGCGGGATCGGCGCAACAGGATTGAGAGTCCAAACGTACAGTACCGTGGAAGACAAGAAGTAGAGCGCGCTCATGACCAATAGCGCGCGGATCGATGCGTCGCCCGATGGATCGGGGAAAACGGTCATGGTCGCCGTTTGGAAATCCCAAATTAGACAACCACAAAGTAGGGACGTCGTGCGTCGCCTAAACGAGGGATGGCGGGCCAGTACTTTTCGTGTGCTGGATTGCGCGGCGACTTTCAGCTGCGGGAGAACTTCGCCTCACCCCTTGCGCGGTCCCCACGGACCCCAGCGCCACGGATCCAGCCGGTTCGGTGTCGGGATCGGCTTGCGGCCCCACGGGCCTTCCACGGTGACGTGCGCGGGTTCCGCTGCGGGCGGCTCCGCGGCCACTTCCTGCGGCGGCGACAGAGCGTCCAATACGCCCGGATCGCGGCCGCCCGCCGTACGCACGAGGGCCTCGACGCGGCTCTCGATTGATGGATGCGTCGAAAACAGGTCAACGAACCCCGAGTGCGGATTGTCGACACACATCTCCATCACGGACGCCGTGGCCCTCTGCAGTTCGCCGCGGCCCTCGATCTTGCGCAACGCCATGATCATCGCATCCGGGTTTTTCGTAAGCTCGACCGCACCGGCGTCAGCAAGATATTCGCGCGAGCGCGAGAGCGAAAAGCGGATGACGATGGAAAGCACCCAGGCGATCGCGATAACGGCAAGCGCGATCAGGATGGCGGCCGCCGCGCCACCCTTGCGATCGCCCGACGAGCGGACTCGATAGCCGCCGGTTCGGAACATGCCGCGGAAGGTGAGTTCGCCGAAGAAGGAAATAACGCCGGCGATCACGACCGCAATCACCAGCATACGCACGTCGCCGTTGCGGATATGGGTCAACTCGTGGCCGAGTACCGCTTCGAGCTCGGGCGGGTCGAGCCGTTGCATCAGGCCACGCGTCACGGAGATCGCGTATTGTTTCTGATTGAGCCCGGTGGCGAAGGCGTTGAGCGCGTCGTCCTCGACGATCTTGAGTTTTGGCATCGGAATGCCGCGTGAGATGCAGAGGTTCTCAAGAAGATTGTAAAGACGCGGCTCTTCTTCGCGCGTCACGTCGTGGCCGTCGAGCATCGCGTCGATCATGCGCTGATGAAATTGCCAGGCGATCCAGAGCCAGATCAGCGTGCCTACCGTGACGAACGGAATGGCGGGGACAAAGTAGCCACGCGCGACATAGAAGAGATAGTCCAGCGGCGCGTCGCCCTCGGTCATCACCGCGGCAATCAGCGAGCCGGCAAACGTCATCAGATAAACAAGAAAAAACAGTCCGGCGATCAGGAAGATCGAGCGGATACGGTTCGTACGGATGTGAGAGTAGAGACCGTAAGCGGCCATTGTTCAGCTTCAGTTTGTGCGTTTCCCGGGCGCAGCGCAGCGCGTAGCGGTGCGCTGCAGACCCGGGATCCACTCTTCTCGCCGGCTCATGGGTCCCGGATCAGCGGCGCACCGCTTTGCTGCGCTTCGCGCTGCGCCGCGTCCGGGACACGCAAACGGTGACGCCAGCTCAAAACTTCACGCTCGGCGGCGCTTCGAGCGCCGCGCGCGTCTCGCCGAGATCGAAGAACTCGCGCCGGTGGAAGCCAAGCGCGGCAGCGAACAGGGAGGCCGGAAGCTGCTCGATGCCGGTGTTGTATTCCTGCACCGCGTTGTTGAAGAAGCGCCGCGCCGCGGCGATCTTGTTCTCGAGGTCGGAGAGCTCGGCCTGGAGCTGCTGGAAATTCTGGTTGGCCTTGAGGTCCGGGTAGGCCTCTGCCAACGCAAAGAGCTGGCGCAGTGCGCCGGTGAGCGCATTCTCGGCCTGTGCCATCTGCTGCGGGCCCTGCGCTGCAACGGCCGCATTCCGTGCCTTGACCACGGCGTCGAGCGTACCCCGCTCATGAGCTGCATAGCCCTTCACAGTCTCCACGAGATTGGGAACGAGATCGTGGCGCTGCTTCAACTGCACGTCCACGTCGGCAAAGCTTTGGTTCACACGCTGCCGCAGCGCGACCAAGCCGTTGTAGATGTAGACGATGTAAAGAACGATGGCGGCGAGAACGCCAATGACAATCCAGCTCGTGGACATGCGGAGCTCCTTGGTCGACGTGCGCCAACAGCGTAGCGCACTTGTGGCCCGTTCGTCATTGCAAAGCGTTGCGAAGGATGCAGCACTTCTCGGGATGAATTCGCGAATTCTCTAGTTCGGTTTCATGCCCTCGCGCGCCTCGGGGTGCTGCTCGAGGAAGTGGCGCAGCGCCATGAACAGTTCCGCGGCGTGATCGATCCGGCCCTCATCCAGCGCGTTGCGGACGTCCTCGATCATCATGGTACGGATGCGAACCGCGCCCCCGGCCTGCTGCAGCAGATAGTTCGCAAGTGCTGCGGCCGCGACTTCCGGGATGTGCTCGTGCTCGCCGATCGCGTCGACCTCGTCCTTATCCAAGCCGCAGAGCGCGATGCAGTCGTCAATCGAGATCATGGACGGTTCCTTTCGATGCAAGCGAATGCACGTCATGGAACGATTGCTATTGCTGCAGCACGTACTCCCCGGGCGCGTCGCGCAGCGGCGGGTAGCCGACTGCCGTCGCGTCGAGTGCCGGCGGATCGACCAACGCTCCGGAGCGCGCGTTCAGCCACGCGATCCATTCCGGCCACCAAGAGCCGTGCTTGCGTGGCGCCCTGGTGAGCCACGTGTCCGCGTCGACGTGACGGTCGGCAGCGCCTTTCGTCATCACCTGAAAGCCACGGCCGTTGCCACCGGGTTCGGAGACAATGCCGGCGTTGTGGCCACCGGTCGCGAGCAGATAGGTGATTTCGGTATCGGTGAGCAGATGGATCTTGTAGGTCGAGCGCCAGGGAGCCACGTGATCGCGCTCCGTGCCGACCACGAACAGCGGCGCGCGGATGTCGGTGAGCGCGACGGGCCTGTCATTCACGAGATAGCGGCCCTCGGCGAGATCGTTGTTCAGGAACAGCCGACGCAAATATTCCGAGTGCATGCGGTAGGGCATGCGCGTCGCGTCGGCATTCCATGCCATGAGATCGATCATGGGCTGGCGCTCGCCCATCAGGTAGTTGCGCACCATGTACGACCAGACGAGGTCGTTGGACCGCAGCATGTGGAACGCACCCGCCATTTGCTTCGTGTCAAGAAATCCCTGTTCCCACATCATGTCTTCGAGAAATGTCAGCTGGCTGTCGTTGATGAACAGCATGAGCTCGCCGGCTTCCGTGAAGTCGGTTTGTGCAGCCAACATGGTGATCGACCCCAGGCGGTCGTCGCCGTCGCGTGCCATGGCTGCGGCCGCAATCATGAGCAGCGTGCCGCCGAGGCAGTAGCCGACCACGTGCTGCTTCTGGGCGGGAACGATTGCGCTCACCGCGTCGATCGCGGCCATGACGCCGAGCGACCGGTAGTCCTCCATGCCGAGATCGCGATCCTCAGTCGTCGGATTCTTCCACGAGATCATGAAGACCGTGAATCCGTTTCCGGTGAGGTAGCGCACGAGCGAATTCTGCGGAGAGAGATCGAGAATGTAATATTTCATGATCCAGGCCGGGACGATCAGCACCGGCTCGGGCCGGACCTTGTCGGTCGTGGGCGCGTACTGAATCAACTCGATCAGGCGGTTCTGGTAGACGACCTTGCCGGGCGTCACCGCGACGTCGCGGCCAACCTTGAAGTTCTCGGTGCCAACCGGCTTGCGGCCGGCGGCCGTGCGCTCCCAGTCTTCAAGCAGATTCTGGAATCCGCTCACGAGATTGGCGCCGCCATTACGCGCGGTGTGTTGCAGCAGCTCCGGATTAGTGAGCAGGAAGTTCGAGGGCGAGAACACATCGAGGATCTGCCGTGAGGCGAACTCGACCATGATCTCGTGCTGTTTGGTTACGCCGCGCACGCCGGTCGTGGCGTTGTGCCACCACTGTTGGGTGAGCAGGAACGACTGGTGCATGAAGTTGAACGGCCATTTTTTCCAGGCCTCGCCGGAGAAGCGGCGATCCTGCGGCAGCGGTTCGATGCAGCATTCGGCGCTGCCGCCGCGCACCGCGCAGCGGTGCGCGTAACTGGTGAAGCGGGCCGTCTTGCGCACCGCCTTGTCGATCAACTGAAGCCGCTTGCCGGGCGCATGAGCGAGGTGCGTCGCCCAGTCGAGATACGCCTCCGCCAGCGCCGCGGGCGAGAGCCCTGTGCTGAACCGTGCAACGGCGGCGTTGAGCGAGCGATCGACGATGTCGGCGAGCGCGGTGACCGCATAGGAATCCCGCTCTCCGATGCGGCTGCCCGCGGACGCTGGGTCCGTCCGGCTTGACTGTCCGACATTCAGGCATCGAGCCGGCGCTGGTCCCTCTCCACCAACGCGCCCGGATGCATCGGTCAGGGCTGTGAGCCCGGTGTTCCTGCTGGCTCCCATTGGATACCTCTCGGCCGCGCTCATGCACCACGCCATTTGGCATGGCGATGATCTGGATCAATTTTCTTGGGCCTGGCTCGCGGAAACTTGGGCTCTCGCTAGGCGGTACCCCAGACATCGCGCGCGGTCTCCACAACGAGTGCGAGCTTCTTCTTTTCGTCGGCGATCGTGACTTGATTGCCGGCAATCGTGCTTGCAAAGCCGCATTGCGGGCTCAGCGCAAGACGTTCGAGTGGAACATATTTCGCCGCTTCTTCGATGCGGCGCTTGAGTTCGTCCTTCGATTCGAGTGCGGGCTTCTTGGTGGTCACGAGGCCAAGCACCGCGACCTTGTTGCCGTTCAGATGACGCAGCGGCTCGAAGCCGCCGGCGCGGGCGGAGTCGTACTCAAGGAAGAAGCCATCCACCTTCATCTCGCCGAACACGATCTCCGCCACCGGCTCGTAGCCGCCCTCGGCAATCCAGGAGCTGCGGTGGTTGCCGCGGCACATGTGCATGCACACGACCATATCGGCGGGCTTGCCGCGCAGTACGTCGTTCATCATGCGAACATAGAGTGCGGGCAGCGCATCCGGATCCTCACCGATCTTGCGGGTCGCCTCGCGCAACGACGGATCGCACAGAAATGGCAGGTTGGTGTCGTCGACCTGGAGGTAGCGGCAGCCCGCGGCATGAAGCGCGCGGATTTCCTCGCGGTAGACCTCGGTGAGATCCGCGAAGAATTCTTCGATATCGGGATAGATCTTCCTGTCGATCGCCGCGCGTCCGCCGCGGAAATGCACGCACATGGGCGACGGGATCGGTTGCTTGGCGACCATGCCGTTACGATCGGCGATCGGTTTCAGCGCCTTGAAGTCATCCACCGACAGGTTGCGCGAGCGCTTCACCTTGCCGTGCACCTCGAAGCGCGGCGGCTTCATCTCCACCTCGCCCTGCTCGTTATGGAATTTGATCGGCAGCCCGCCGTGCACCTCGACGCCGTCGATCTTCTCGAGGAAATCCAGGAACCAGTGGCGGCGGTGAAACTCGCCGTCGGTGCAGACACGAAGTCCGGCCGCCTTCTGCAGCGTGACTGCTTCCTCGACCGCCTCGTTCTCGATTTCCCAAAGGGCTGCGGCCGAGACCTCGCCCTTCTCGCGCTTCGCGCGCGCGTCGTGAACCGACTGCGGACGCAGGAGACTGCCGACCACGTCGGCCTTGAAGGGCGGCTTGCCGTTTTTCACACGAGACACCTCGTCCCTCTCCCTCAAACCTAGCTCAACTGTCCGATCTGAGTCTTTGCCAAGCATGGCGAATTTGATCTCGCGGCGCGCCGCGCCGGAGCAATCCTCGCTGTTCATCGATCCTCTCAGCCTCCCTCCTTCGCTGGGATTTGAACGGAGTGACGCTTTTTCCGGGGCACAGTCGCTTCTTTAACAATCCCATTACCACGCGCGCTCAAATTCGACTTGGCAGCGAAACATTTGCATACAGCCGCTCGAATACACCTATATAGACAACAAGGAACGGTCCATGCCGACGCCCAACGAACTGCTCCAGAGATACACGGGCCGGAGCCTCGGCGCCTATCTTGTTCGCGGCGCGCTGAGCGCGGGCCTGTTTGCAATCGGCACCTGGCTGGCACCTGACCGGCCATATATCGCACTCTTCTTCCTGCTTGGGGCGCTCGTGCCGCTCGGCGGATGCCCGGCGTGCTGGCTCGGCGGCACGATCAATGCCGCGTGCGAGATCAGACCCCCGCAAGAAACGCGCGAGTCATAAACTTTCAGTCTCCATCCCGTTGGCGCGCGGCGGAAGTGGAAGCCGCGGCCAATGAAACCTGTTTCCGCGCGCCCGAGAACGCGCGATAACTCCGGCGACGAGGGAGGAGACAATGAAGAGAATACTTGCTCTGTTCGTGCTGGCTGCACTCGGTGCCGGACAGGCCGTTGCGCAGGAATGGCCGTCGCAGCCCGTCAGCATCATGGTCGGCTTCGGACCTGGATCCACGCCGGACCTCGTCTCCCGTGTCGTTGCCGAGCACCTCCGGAAGAAACTCGGACAGCCTTTCCTCGTCATCAACCGACCGGGTGCTGGCGGAAACATCGGGCTTGAATCCGTCGCGAAGGCGGCGGCCGACGGATATACGATCGGCACGACGATTCCGGGACCGATCATCGTCAACCCGATGACGATGAAGATGTCGTTCGACGTAAAGAAGGAGATCCGGCCGGTCACGATTCTTGCCACGCAGCCGAGCGTGCTGGTCGTCACCTCGAAACTCGGCGTCGACAATCTGAAGGACCTGATCGCGCTCCTGAAAGCCAATCCCGGGAAATACAATTACTCCTCAATCGGGGTCGGCTCGATCTCACACTTGTCGATGGAGCTCGTTGCCCAGCGAAGCGGAACGCAGATCCAGCACATCCCGTACAAGAGCTCGCCCGACGCGATGGCCGCGATCCTCGCCGGCGAGACGCATATGGCGACACTCGCGCCGAACGCGGTGACCGGACAGGCGGAGGCGGGAACGATCAAGATGATCGCGGTCTCGACACCCAAACGCTGGCCCGCGCTTCCGCAAGTGCCGACCTTTGCCGAGCAGGGAATAGAGGGCGTGCAAGCGGAGGCCTGGATGGCGCTGGTGGCGCCCGCGCGGACTCCCGATGCAGTGATCGACCGGCTCTACAAGGAAGTGAAGGCGGCGCTCGAGTCAGCCGAAGTGAAGGAGCAGATGACGAAGTTCGGATTCGAGCCGGTCGGTATTTCGCCGGCGGAATTCGTCAAGCGCATCGAGGAAGAAGAAAAGCGCTGGTCGAAGGTGGTCGACGCCGTGGGGCTGCGAGCGAAATAGGACCTCGCACAAGTATCGTCATGCCCGCGCTCGTCGCGGGCATCCACGTCTCGGGGACGCGCAAGACTCTAAAGCGTAGATGGCCGGGACAACAAGCCCGGCCATGACACGAAATCATTGAGGCTTCGCTTCGCCGTCACATATTCGGATAGTTCGGCCCGCCGCCGCCTTCGGGCGTGACCCAATTGATGTTCCTGTTCGGGTCCTTGATGTCGCAAGTTTTGCAGTGGACGCAATTCTGCGCATTGATGACGTAGCGCGGCGCACCGCCCTCCTCCACCCACTCGTAGACGCCCGCCGGGCAATAGCGCGCGGACGGTCCCGCATAGACGCCGAACTCCGACTTCTGCTGAAGGGCGATGTCGCGCACCACGAGGTGCACCGGCTGATCCTCCTCGTGGTTCGTATTCGACAGGAACACGGAAGAGAGCTTGTCGAAGGTCACAACGCCGTCCGGTTTCGGATAGGCGATCGGCTTGAACCGTGACGCCGGCTTCAAGGTCTCCGAGTCGGGTTTGCCGTGGCCGAGCGTGCCGAACAGCGAAAAGCGGAGCAGCGTGTTCGTCCACATGTCGAGGCCGCCGAGGCCGACACCGACAATCGTGCCGAAGCGCGACCACAGCGGCTTCACGTTGCGCACGCGGTGGAGATCGCGGCCAATGTAGGACTCGCGCCAGACCTCCTCGAGATCGGAAAGCTCGTCACTCCTGCGGCCTGACTGGAGTGCGGGAACGAGGCATTCGGCGGCGAGCACGCCGGAAATGATCGCGTTGTGGGTGCCCTTGATGCGCGGCACGTTCATGAATCCGGCGGCACAGCCGATCAGCGCGCCGCCGGGGAACGTGAGTTTCGGCACCGATTGCCATCCGCCTTCGGTGAGCGCGCGAGCGCCATAGGCGACGCGCTTCCCGCCCTCGAAGGTCGGACGAATGGCGGGATGATTCTTGAAACGCTGAAACTCCTCGAATGGGGCGATGTACGGGTTTTCATAATTGAGATGCACAACGAAGCCGACTGCGACCTGCTGATCCTCGAAGTGATAGAGAAACGAGCCGCCGCCGATGGAATTGCCGAGCGGCCAACCGAAGGTGTGCTGCACGAGACCGGGCCTGTGTTTTTCCGGCGCAACCTTCCAGAGCTCCTTCAAGCCGATTCCGAACTTCTGCGGCTCGCGACCCTTCGCGAGCTTGAAGCGCTCGATCAATTGCTTGGTGAGCGAACCGCGCGCGCCTTCGGCGAACAGCGTGTACTTTCCGCGCAGCTCCATGCCGCGCGTAAAGCCGGACTTGGGCTCGCCGTTTCGGCCGATTCCCATGTCGCCGGTGGCGACGCCTGCGACCGCGCCGTTGGCATCGCACAGAACCTCGGCGGCGGCAAAACCGGGATAGATCTCAACACCGAGCGCCTCGGCGCGCTTGGCGAGCCAGCGGCAAAGATTCGCGAGCGAGACGATGTAGGCGCCGTGGTTCGACATGAGCGGTGGCATCAGGAAGTTGGGAAGGCGGATCGCGCCGCGCTCGAACAGCCAATAGAAGCGATCGTTGGTGACCCTTGTCTTGACCGGCGCCTCGGCGTCGCCGGCCCACTCCGGAATCAGGCGGTCGAGGCCGGCGGGATCGATTACCGCTCCGGACAGAATGTGGGCGCCGACCTCGGAGCCTTTTTCCACGACGACGACGGTCACGTCAGGCGCCGACTGTTTGAGACGGATCGCCGCGGCTAGACCCGCCGGACCCGCCCCGACGACGACCACGTCGAATTCCATGCTCTCGCGCGCGGGAAGGTCGGGCATGTTTGTCCTCTGGCGGGCCCTCATCCTTCGAGACGCCCGCTCCTCAGGATGAGGGCCGAACGTTTCCTAGCCGCAAACAATCGCACGCTTTCAACGAATAGTGAAAGGAAGGCGGATTTTCCGCGCCGCCGAATTTAACGACTATCCACGCTACCCGGAGTGACCCATGCACGACATTGTCCCGCTTCTGCCGCGCAAGCCCGTTCCCCCACTATCTGTGCCGCTGGTTGGAGGGGGCCGTTTCGAGCTTGCGAAAGAGGCTCCCCAGCACTTCGTGTTTATCGACTTCTATCGTGGCCTGCATTGCCCGCAATGCCGCAATCACCTGAAGGACCTGGAGTCGAAGTTGCCTGACTTCGAGAAGCGCGGGGTGTCCGTCGTCGCCATCTCGGTCGACGACGCCGAGCGCGCGGCGCGCACCAAGCGAGAGTGGGAACTACCGAACCTGCGGATTGGCTACGGAATGGATCTCAAGACGGCGCGCGAGTGGGGTCTCTACCTTTCGTCGGGCCGTGGAAAAACCTCGATCGGCGTGGAAGAGACTTCAATCTTCAACGAGCCCGGTCTGTTCCTCGTGCGGCCGGACGGAACGCTGCATGCCGGGTTCGTGCAGACGGTGCCCTTCGCCCGGCCGCCGCTTGCCGCACTTCTGTCGGCGATCGACTTCATCAACGAGAAGAACTATCCGCCGCGCGGCGACGTCGCGAAGCTGCCGCCCGCGGCGGCCTGAGCTTCCGCGTCGACGCGCTTTCACGCTAAACTACGCGCGATGGCCGCGCGCGAGTCCAGGCAAGCCGCAATCGACGCCCTTGCCTTCCAGTTGGAGGCGGGGGTCGATGTCGCGCTCGCGGACGCGCCGATCAACCGTTTCGAGGAGCGGCTAGAGGATGAATTTCGTCGTCCCGGACGGCCCGAAGAGCCGATCCGGGACCGTTCGCCTCGAGCTTCCATGAACCCCAACTCGCGCCCGCCTGCAGTAGCGGGCTCGCCTGGTCGGGAAGACGGATTCGCGGCGGCGCCCGCCCTCCCCGCTGCGGACGAAGCCGTGACCGCGGCGCGCGAAGCAGCAAAGAGCGCCGCGACGCTGGAAGATTTGCAGGCTGCGCTCGCCCGCTTCGAGGGCTGTGCGTTGCGCTTCACGGCGAAGCAGCTCGTGTTCGCGGATGGCAATCCGCAGGGCCGCATCATGTTCGTGGGCGAAGCGCCGGGCGCCGAGGAAGATCGCGAGGGGCTGCCGTTCGTCGGTCGCGCGGGCAAGCTCCTTGATCGAATGCTCGCCACGATCGAATTGGACCGAACCAAAGTTTACATCGCAAACATCGTGCCGTGGCGGCCACCGGGCAACCGTACGCCTACGCCCCAGGAATCCGCGATTTGCTACCCGTTCATTCGCCGGCAAATCGAACTCGCGAATCCAGACTTCCTCGTTTGCCTCGGCCGCCCGTCAATGCAGACGCTGCTCGGTATCAAAGAAGGAATTCGCGGCGTACGCGGCCGATGGTTCAACTATGACACGGGTACGCGCACGATCCGCGCGCTCGTCACATTCCACCCGGCGTACTTGTTGCGCTCGCCGCTCGAGAAGCGGCACTCTTGGCGCGACATGCTGGCGTTGAAGAAGGCGTTGGGAAATCCTCCCTCCCCTTCAGGGGAGGGAAGCGAACCGCGTTAGCGGCGGGCCGGGTGGGGGTGTCGGGCATTCACCCCACCCGGTCCCCCCTTCGCTTCGCTACGGCGGGCCACCCTCCCCCTGAAGGGAGGGATCAGTCCTTACTCATATAAACTGGCGTCCCTCCCGCGAAAAAATCCTCGCGCGGCGGACCGAACACATCGATCACTTCCGTGTCCTCGGGAAACCAGGCCTCGTGCTCGACACCGCTCGGGATCACTGCAAAATCGCCGGTGACGCACGAACGCACGTCGTCACCGATACGGAAATCCATACGGCCTTTCAGCATCCAGAAAATCTGCTCGTGCGGATGTTTGTGGGCGGCGGCATGCGCACCGGCCTTGATGCTCCACCAGACAATCATCGCTTTGTCGCCCCCGACAATCTTTCGCGTAATCTTGTCGGTGACGCGCTCCTCTTGCAGGGTCTTCAATGATCCGAATCCGGTGAGCTTTGGCATCATTCACTCCATCAAGTACTCAGGACAATCCGGTCAGCCGCAGACTTAATTCGCGCAACTTTTTACGCGCGCTCGACTCGTAGGCTTGCTCATTCGCCCGCGCCTCATCGAGGCCGTTGAAAAAGAGGCCGCTTTCCCCCGCCACTTCATCGGAGACGACAAGTTTCATCACGGCATCCGCGCCCTGATCGACCGTGCTGATCGGTTTCGTTCCGCTCTGACGCACCATGGTGGTGTCCATGAAGGTCGCGGGATGCAGGCAGTTCACCGTCACGTTCTTGCCGGCAAGCTCCTGCGCGAGGTCGATCGTGAACATGATCTGCGCGAGCTTGCTCTGGCGGTAGGCCCGGCCGCCGTCGTAGGTCCGCTCGAGCATCACGTCGTCAAAGTCGAGCGGCTGCTGGCCGAGGGATGAGACATTCACGATGCGCGCGGGTGCGGACTTCACGATCGCGGGCAGCAGTAAACGCGTGAGCAGGAAACCGGCCAGATAGTTGACGGCGAAGCGGAGTTCGTGACCGTCCGCGCTCGCGGCTCGCGTCTTGAAGTCGGGTCCCGAGCCGATGCCGGCGTTGTTCACGAGCACATGGATTGCGCCGTTATCCTTCAGCACGGCCTGCGCAAGCTTCCGCACCTCCGCGAGGGACGAAAGATCGGCCCGATAGAAGGCCGCCTTTCCCTTTTTCGCGGCGCTGAGCTCCTTCGCAAGCTTCTCGCCGCGTTCCTTGTCGCGGCCGTGGAGCAACACGTTCGCACCTCGGTCGGCAAGACGCCGGGCGACGAGACGGCCGAGCCCGTCGGTCGAGCCGGTGATGAGGACGGTTTTTCCCTGCAGGTTCATGCTCGATTCTCCTCCCCTTTTAGGGGAGGGTGGCGAGCCGCGAAAGCGGCGAGCCGGGTGGGGTCGCCCCCACCCGGCCCTCACTCCGTTCGGGCCACCCTCCCCGCAGGCGGGGAGGGATGATTTCGTCAACCCACCGCGAATTTGATCGCGAACAGGATCGCGAGAACCATGATCGTCGGGCTCGCGTCCTGCGCCTTGCCGGCGAGGATCTTGATCACGACGTAGGTGATGAAACCCAGGCCGATGCCGGTCGCGATCGAATACGTGAGCGGCATCGCGACCGCGGTGACCACCGCCGGCGCGTACTCCGTGACGTCGTCCCAACTCATCTCGCCCAGGCCC
>DATBJU010000004.1:0-19856 GCA_036556265.1 Xanthobacteraceae bacterium
GCAAGACATACTTAGGGAAATGTTCATGCCTCGCCACTAGGGTCGCACCGTTATTGGTGTGTCAGTGAGCGTACGCATGACCGAGCCACAGCGCCCGAAGGTCAAATACGTCATCGGGCCGGACGGTAGTCCCTTGACGATCGCCGACTTGCCGCCGCCGAACACTCGGCGGTGGGTGATCCGGCGCAAGGCCGAGGTGGTGGCCGCGGTACGCGGCGGTTTGCTTTCGCTCGAGGAAGCCTGTCAGCGTTATACGCTGACGGTCGAAGAGTTTCTCGCCTGGCAGCAGTCGATCGATCGGCACGGTCTCGCCGGGTTGCGCACGACGCGCATTCAGCAGTACCGGCAATAGATCTACGGCACGGCCTTAACTCCCGGCCGATCGCAGTATCACAATTCCGCCGACGATCAGGACGAGCGCCATCCAGCGTCTTGGTCCGAACGGCTCCTTGAACAGGATCGCGCCTAGTATCGCGGCGAAGAGAACCGACGTTTCTCGTAGCGCGGCGACGAGCCCGATCGGCGAAACCGTCATCGCCCAGAGTGCAATTGCGTAGGAGGCGAGTGCGAGCGTGCCACCGCCGATCGCCAGTCTCCAACCGCCTCGCACTGCCTTCAGGAAGACAGCCCCGCGCAACGCTAGCATGAGCGCGAGCAGCAGGATTGCCGTGGCGGCCAGCATCCATGCGACGTAGATGAAGCCGCTTCCAGTTACGCGCGCGCCGACTCCGTCTACCAACGTGTAGAGCACAATCACCCCGGCGTTCGTCAGTGCGCCGGTGGTGGTCGCCGCGTTGAGGCCGTTGCGGGAGATCGCATCGGCCGACAGCGCGATGATTCCGATGGCGACGGCGGTCACCGCGAGCCAGCCGTTGAGGCCGAGCGTTTCTCCGAGCAGGAGAAAGGCGAGGAGCGCTGTGGCGGGCGGCGCTGTGCCGCGGGTCAACGGGTAGGCGACGCCAAGATCGGCCGAGCGATAGGCGAATGCGACGAGCAAAAAATAGCCGACGTGAATCACGGCCGAGGCAGCGATATATGGCCAGGCGGCCGGGGGCGGCGCCGGAAGCGCGGCCATGACCGGCAGGGCGACCACGCCGGCCCCGACCGCGACGAGAGCCGAGGCGGCAAATTTGTCGGCCTGAGCCTTGATCAGCGCATTCCAGGTTGCATGAATGAGCGCGCCGAACAGGACGGCGGCAAGAACAAAGCTGGTCAAGAACAACTGTCCATCGGCGGGCGGAACTACTCTACGTGTCATCCGCCTCTTTGTCGCCAGACGCAGCGTCGCGTTGCCGGTCCGGCCTTTGCGCGGATTCGCGACCGGATTATGCTGCATGCGGACGGGGAGCCATGGACGATCCCGGCAGCGCAAAGACGCCGAAGAAGCCACTACGGGAGGCGGTTCGCTCGGCAAGGATCGAGGCGGCGGAGCGGTCCGCCGTCATCGTGGAGTTGCGCGACGCGGAAGCTGCGCGGCTCGAGATGCTGAACGAAGCACTCGACCCGGTGTTTGTTGACATTCCGCCGGAGCATGCGGAGTTGTTCGACCGGGGTATCAGCGGCGGGTCACAGCCGCGCCTTTGGATCGATATGGTCGCGCATGTCGCCATGGGACGCGACAAGCGTACCTACCGATTCATGCAGGACACGGTACATGGCCGCCGCGTGCTCGCGGAATCGCTGGAAATCCAGCCGATCGTCGATGCGGCAACGCGCTACGTCGCGCGAAGGCTGGTCGCGCGCGAGCACCTGCTCGCAGGGACTGCCGCCGAGCATGGCGCGAAGTCCTCATTTGCCTGGACTTCGATCGCCTCGTCGTTCGCGCGGTGGAGCCGCGACCCGCGGGTCGTCTTGCTGGCGGGAATTGCGCTCGGGGCGATTGCAATGTTCGGGATTCTCACGCTGCGGTGACGCGCCGCGGCATCAGCCGCACCTTGCCAAGCGTGCCCACCTTTCCATCGGCCTGAATCCCGCGCGTTTCCATCTCGCAGGACCAGCCTCCGGGCGTGCCTTCGATCCGATAGAGATTGTAAGACGCGGCGCAATGCTTGTCGCCGAAAGGAGCCGAGGCCGAGGGGACCTGAATGACCGGCACGGGACCTTGCGGCCCCGGAATCTCGTTCCGTGCGGTGATGTGATCGTGTCCCGAAAGGACGAGATCAGCGCCATGCCGGGCGATGACTGCGCGAAAGGCTTGCGCATCCTCGAAGCGGCGCAACCATGAGCGCTCGCCCGCCGGAGGATGATGAATGAGCACGACGCGGAAGCGTTTCTCCTGACGCAACGCGCCGAGCAGTGATTCCAAGCGCGCGAGCTGCTCGCCGCGTAATCGGCCCGTGGCGAAGAAGGGCAACGTGGCGACCGCGGTGGAAATTCCCACGAGCGCGACGGGGCCGCGTCGTCGAAGGAAAGGGAAGTGGGGCGACGTCGCCTCGTCGCCCGACAGGTAATCGCGCCAGGCAATGAGATACTTCTCTTCGGCGCCGCGTACGTAGAAATCGTGATTGCCGGGAATTGCGCTTACGCGCTCCGGCGAGCCAAGCCGCGCGAGGAATGAGCGGGCAGTCTCGAACTCGCCGGGTAGCGAAAGATTGATCAGATCGCCCGTCACCACGACATGGTCGGGGCGCGCTTCGGTTACGTCGCGGACGATGGCATCGACGGTGCCGGGCAAGTGATGCGGCGCGCGCCGGAGCTGCCAGTTGAGGTAGCCGGTGATGCGCTTTCCGAGCAGCTCGACCAGCCGCGGCCGCGGCATTGGCGCAAGATGCGGATCGGACAGGTGCGCGAGAACGAACATGTCGCTAGGCGCTGCCGATGAGAATGCCGGCGAGGAAGACGATCGTGCCTCCGACAATGATCTGAAACGTTGCGTTTAGGAAAGGCGTGTCCATGTAACGCCAGCGGATCCACGAGATCGCGAGCAGCTCGACGACGACAACGGCGACCGCGATCGTCGTTGCGACCCAGAAGTCGGAAATCAGGTACGGGATCGTGTGACCGACACCGCCGATCGTTGTCATCACGCCGGTGACTGAGCCGCGGATCCACGGAGCGCCGCGGCCTGTGAGCGATCCGTCGTCGGAAGCCGCCTCGGCGAAGCCCATTGAGATGCCGGCGCCGACTGAAGCGGCCATGCCGACGAGGAACGTCTCCCAGGTACTGTGGGTGGCGAAGGCGGCAGCAAAGAGCGGCGCAAGCGTCGACACCGAGCCGTCCATCAAGCCGATCAGGCCCGGCTGCACGTATTGCAGCAGGAACATGCGGCGCGCGGTTTCGTCTTCTTCGCTGCGAGCCTTCTTCGTGAGAATTTTCTCGCCAAGCTTCTCCGCCAAGTTCTCGTGCTGATCCTCCGCCTCGGCGAGTTGGATCAAGAGCTCGCGCACTGATGCGTCGCGCGTGGTCTCTGCCGCCTTGCGGTAGAAGCGCGCCGTTTCGTATTCCATGTTGGCCGCGTACTTGCGCACCTCGTCGAGCCCGAGCGGGCGCACAAGCCAAAGCGGCCTGTGGCTGACGAACCCGCGCACGTCCTGGCGCCGAATGAGCGGCAGGTACTCACCGAATTTCTCGCGATAAAGATCGAACAGCATGGCGCGATGGCGGATCTCTTCGCTGGCCATTTCATCGAAGACCTTGGCCGAGGCCGGAAACTGGGCGCGCAGCCCTTCTGCGAAGCTGCTGTAAATGCGGCTGTCCTCTTCTTCGTTGGAAATGGCCAAGGCCAAAATTTCCTGCTCGGTCAGGTCGGAGAAGCGTTTCATGGCTGGCTCATCGTGGCTGGCGACGCTTTCTCCTTCATAACGCGGTTTGCCCAGAATTTCTCAATACATTCGTGGCAATAAGGTGCGAGCTCGATTCAAACCCGGATCTCGGCAACGGTACCCATGCTGCAGCGGATTCTGCACCACTACTGGCGCTACTCGCGCGGGCTCACACTTGGTGTGCGCGGGGCGGTCTTCGATGCGAAGGGGGAGGTGCTGCTCGTGCGTCATGGCTACGTGCATGGTTGGCACTTCCCGGGCGGCGGCGTGGAAGCAGGCGAGACGATGCTCGAGGCGCTCGCGCGCGAGCTGCTGGAGGAGGGGAATGTCGTCGTGCGGGGTACGCCGCAGCTGCACGGTTTGTTCCACAATCCGGCGGTGTCGGTTCGCGATCATGTGGCGCTCTTCATCGTCCGCGCGTTCGACTGGAAAGGCCAGCCCCGCCCCGGACTCGAGATCCGCGAGGCGACCTTCTTTCCGCTCGCGGATTTACCCGCCGGCGTGTCGCCCGGCACGCTGCGTCGCCTGGATGAGATTGCGCAAGGAGAGCGGCCCGCCGCCGTCTGGTAGACCTCAAGTTCGATGGCAGGAGGCGTTCGCAGGTCGATTCAATTGGCGCTGACATTTGATTGGAGCATTGGCGGCCGTCAGCGGAAATTCTCGAATCGCGTCAAGGTAATGCGATCGGATCTGCAAGCTCGAAGTCCGGCGAGGCGACTTGCGACGCGGGATCGGGCTTCTTCAGTCATCGGCTCAACTGGCCCGCGCTCGCGTCGGCCGCACGGTTTCAAAGCGCGCGCGATCATGCGCGGTGGCGAAGTCGAGTTTTGGTCCGAGCGGAACGATGCCGCCCGGATTCAGCTTGCGATGGCTGCCATAGTAGTGGCGCTTGATGTGATCGAGGTTCACGGTCTCGGCGACCCCAGGCACCTGATAGAGATCGCGCAGGTAGTTCGACAGATTTGCGTAGTCGTCGATTCGGCGCAGGTTGCACTTGAAGTGGCCGTGGTAGACCGCGTCGAAGCGCACGAGCGTCGTGAACAGCCGCCAGTCCGCTTCGGTCAGCCGATTGCCGACGAGGTAGCGCTGGCGCGAGAGAATGTCCTCGAGGCGATCCAGCATCGCGAACAGATTGCCGAAAGCCTCTTCATACGCTTCCTGAGTGGTGGCAAACCCCACGCGATAGACGCCGTTGTTCACGTTCTCGTACACAAGCGCGTTGATCTTATCGATCGCGGGCCGCAGGTCCTGCGGATAATAGTCGGTCCGCACTGGAGTCAGTGCGTCGAACGCAGAGTTGAACATGCGAATGATCTCGGACGACTCGTTGTTCACGATCGTTTTTTTCTTCTTGTCCCAGAGCGTGGGTACGGTGACGCGGCCGGTGTATTTCGGATTCGTCAGCAAGTAGATCTCGGAAAGGCGCGACTTGCCCTCGGCTACGTCAGGGATCGCGCCCGGTGCGTTGGAGAACACCCAACCGTCGGCGCCCATAATCGGATCCACCACGGACAGCGAGATGACATCCTCGAGCTGCTTGAGCTTGCGGAAGATGAGCGTGCGATGCGCCCAAGGGCAGGCGAGGGAGATGTAGAGATGGTAGCGGCCGGCCTCGGCCGCAAATCCGCCTTCGCCGCTTGGGCCCGGCGATCCGTCCGCAGTTATCCAATTGTGAAATTTGCTTGCCTGACGGAGGAAGCGTCCGCGTTCGTCATTGGTGAGCGCGTCTTCGCGCCAAACTCCTTCAAGCAGATAACCCATCGCAGTCTTGCTCCCAGAATGCCCGTCACGACATCGCCGTGACGGTCCAATATGTGGGCGCTTGTATCGCCGATTGCCAGGGTAAACAGACGCGGATCGCGGTTGATGGATTCTGGCATGCGCACGTGATATTCGGCGCCGCGCCGGAGTTTCCGAGTGAACGACCTTTCTCTCCTGATTCTGCCCGAGCAGCCCGACGATGCGCCGGCCATTGAGCGGCTGTATGAGCGCACGTTCGGGCCGGGCCGTTTCGCGCGCACGGCGTACCGCCTGCGCGAAGGGGTTCCGCACCGGCCTGCCTACTCGTTCACCGCGCGCATTGGGACTCTGTTGGTCGGCTCGGTGCGTCTTACGCCAGTCAAGATCGGCGAAACGCGGGCGCTGCTCCTCGGCCCGTTGACCATCGAGCCGCCCTTTCGTGGGCGCGGCATCGGCAAGGGATTGATCAAGGCGTCGCTCGATGCGGCGCGGGAGGGCGGCGCGCGTCTCGTGCTGCTCGTCGGCGATCTTCCGTACTATGGGCCGCTGGGCTTCGAACGTGTGCCACATAAGCGGGTCATGTTGCCCGGACCGGTCGATACGGATCGCGTCCTCGTCACGGAGCTCGTGCCCGGCGCGTTCGAGGGTGTTGCGGGTGCAGTGAAGCCCGATTTCGGAAACTAGCGGCCCTCGCGCGCCCAGGCGGCGGCGACCCCGGCAAGAAGGACGAGCAGACCGGTCAACCCCGCGAACAGTGGGAACAGGCCGATCCCGCGCACCACGCTCGCGTCGCGCATGTGGAGCCCGAGCCAATCGGGGCCAGCGAATCGCTCACCCGAGCGCACGCCGATGATGCGCGGTACATTCTGATCGAGGTCGGCGAGCCGCCAGACGCCGCCACCGGTCGCCCCCGCGAGCGGCGCCAGCACCTCCTTGGTGCTCGTGACCTCCGCATATTCGCGCGGGTTGATCGGCCCGACGTTGACGAGGGCGGTGAGCTTTCCGTCGGTTGCGCGCCAGAGGCCGAACTCATTCGCCTCGGTGCTCGCGCGGAAGATGCCAGGTTCGGCCGCCGTCAGCGTGAGCAGGCGCGTCGCGCCGGAGGGTGATGTGAGCGTGACCGGCGCGGCCGATTCCTGCATCGTGCGGCGCTCGACGAGCAGGTCGCGTCCGCGCGTCTGCATGACGAGACGCTCTTCTTCGAGGTCCGGCTCTTTCATCAGCCAGTGCGAAAGTCTCCGCAGCAGGTCGAGATGCGGGCCGCCGCCTTCGTAGCTGCGCGCCCACAGCCAGATCTGATCGGATAAGAGCAATGCGACACGGCCTTCGTTCTCGCGTCCGAGCACGAGGATCGGTGCATCCTCCGGCCCGCTCATCACCGTCGTGCTGTCGGGATCGGCGCGAACGTTGACGGCTCGGAACCAGTTGCTCCAGCGCGGCGGGTCGGTGTCGCCGCCCGGGAGCGAGCGCGTGACTGGATGGCGCTTGCCGAGCTCCGTGAGCCGCGCTCGATAGACACCCTCGGCAATGTTGCCGGTCGGCTGCGCCGGAAGCACCGCTTCGAGCGGCGAGCGATGGATCGAATTGGAGCCAGCGAATTCGGCGCCGGCTGCGACCAGGACCGCGCCGCCCTCACGCACGTATCGGACGATATTGTCGAAATAGATGAGCGGCAGCACGCCCTGCTGCGCGTAGCGGTCGAAGATGATCAGGTGGAAATCCTTGATCTTCTGCTGGAACAGCTCGCGCGTTGGAAACGCGATCAACGAGAGCTCGTTGATCGGGGTTCCGTCCTGCTTTTCCGGCGGACGCAGAATGGTGAAATGCACGAGGTCGACGTTCGCGTCGGATTTGAGCAGGTTGCGCCAGGTGCGCTCGCCCGAGTGCGGCTCGCCCGATACCAGCAGTACGCGCAGCTTTTCGCGCACGCCGTCGATGGTCAGCGCCGCGCGATTGTTGAGCGGCGTAAGCTCGCCCTCAAGCGGAGTCGCCTCGATCTCGACGATGTTGGGGCCGGCATGAGTGATTTCTATCTGGACCTCGGAGGCGGTTCCGGCGGGCACCGTGGCGCGCGCGACGATCTCGCCGTCACGCCGCACAACGACCCCGACACGGGCGCCGCGCGGGGCGCCCTCGTCCTCGATGCGATAGCCGACGGTCTGGCGTTGGCCGACGATGCCGAAGCGGGGCGTGGCGGTGAGCACGACGCGGCGATCGCGTTCGCCGTCGCGGCCGGTGACTAAGGAGTGTACCGGTGCAGAGAAACCGAGCAGCCCGGGCGCTGGTACATCATGTACGCGCCCATCGGTCACGAGGACTGCGCCCGCCACGCGCTCTGGAGGAACGTCTGCAAGTGCCGCGCCGAGCGCACTGAAGAGCCGGGTGCCATCGCCCTCGTTGTCGCCGGCACTTTCGACCACGCGCAGCTCGAGGCCGGGAATTCGGCCCATCCGCTCGAGGAGCGCGGCGCGAGCCGCCTCGGTTGCCTGCGTGCGATCGCCGAAGCGCTGGCTCGCGCTGCGATCGAGAACGAGCGCGGCTACGATCGGTAGCGGCTCGCGGTCCTCGCGCGTGAACGAAGGATTGGCGAGAGCGAGCACGCCGAGTATCAATGCGAGCGCGCGCACCAGCGCGCCACGCGTGCGCGAAACGAGGGGCAACAGCGCCGCGACAAGGGCGATCACGACCGCGCCGATCAAGATCGGCATGGATACGAGCGGATCGAAGGTGATGCCGAAATTCACTGGCCGAGCCTTTCGAGCAGCGCCGGGACGTGCACCTGATCGGCCTTGTAGTTTCCGGTCAGGACGTACATGACGATGTTGACGCCGACACGGAACGCGAATTCGCGCTGACGCGGCTCACCCGGCGTGAGCGGCAACAACGGCTGGCCGTCAGACCCGACCGCCCAGGCCCCCGCCAGATCGTTCGACGTGATCAGGATCGGCGAGACACCGTCGCCGGCGCGGGCGGGACGCGATTCCAATTCCTCGGAGGCGGCCGGCAGCGCTTCGACCCAAAGCGTTCCGCCGGTGTAGCGGCCGGGGAAATCGCGTAGCAGGTAAAAAGACTTCGTGAGCACGTGATCGCGTGGCACCGGCTCGAGCTCGGGTATGTCGAGCGCGGACAGGATCTCGCGCAGCTTCGCGAGGGCAGGCGACGTCTGCTCGGGCCGGCCCGAGATCGAGGTGAAGGCGTCGCGCGTGTCGAACAGTACCGTGCCGCCCTGCTTCATGTAGGCGTCGACGCGCGAAAGCGTCGCGGCATCCGGCCGTTGCGCGTTCGGCAGGATCGGCCAATAGAGCATCGGGAAGAAAGAGAGCTCGTCGCGCGAGATGTCGACGGCCAGTGGCTCGGCAGGCTCGAGCGCGGTGCGTTGCGCGAGAAAGACCGAGAGGCCCTCCAGTCCCGCGTGACTGATCGAGTCGACTTCGGCATCGCCGGAGCGAACATAGGCGAGGCGAGTCTGCAGACTGGCCTGGAGCGCAAAATTGATCTGGGCCTGGTTCAGCTCCTGCCCGCGCAGATTGTCGCCGCCTGCGACCAGTGCGGCGGCGAGGACGAGCGCCGTGGTCGCTTGGCGCCAGCCCAAACGCGCAAGGCCGCCCGCGAGCAGGAAGACGATGACGGCGTCGAGTACGAGCAGTGTGAACACCGCGACCAGCACCCCAGCGCGCAAGTCGACCGGCGCTCCGCGACTGTAGGGTTCGACGCGCGCGCGAAGCGGGCCGAGGTCGAGCGGCGCCAGGCGATCATCCGCGGCCAATGCATTGACTGCCACGAGCCCCTCGGTCGGGCCATAGAAGCCAGGCGGATGGTCGGCTACGGCGCGGTCGCGGTAGTCGGCCGGGATCGGGCGGGCAGTGGGCCCGGGCGCGGTGAACGTTCCGAACCCATCGAGGAGTCGTGTCGGCGCGATCGTGGGCGCAGGTCCGCGCTCTGCGGCGCGCGTCGTGTCGGTGGCGACGGTGCCGGATCCCGCAAGCGCGATAACGCGGCGGAGCATGTCGACGAAGGCGCCGGAAATCGGCAGGTTGGACCAGGCGGTGTCGGCGGTGACGTGGAACAGCACGATCAGACCGCGGCCGCGCTTCGTCGCTGTGACAAGCGGCGTGCCGTCGGCGAGGGAGGCCCACGTGCGTTCGGCGAGTGTGCCGTCGGGCTCGGCGAGCACCTGCCGCTGCACAATCACGTCGTCTGGAACGGTCAACCCCTGGAACGGGCCCTCGGATGAGAAGCTTCCGAGTTTCTGCGGCTGCTCCCAGGACAATGAACCACCGAGCACACGGCCGCCGCGGCGCAGCTTGACCGGCACCAAATTGTCCTCGGCAGCGGCGAGGCGTGGGCCGGCGAAACGCACAAGCAGGCCGCCGTCCTCGATCCACCGTACGAGGCGGTCGCGGGCAGTGTCGACGATCGTTCCGACATCGGAGAGGACGATCACCGGCAGCCGCTGATCGACAAATCGTTCGACGGCCGCGGCCGGGGCGGCGCCTTCGGCAAGTCGCACGTCGGCAAAAGGACCGAGCGCGCGCGAAAGATAGTACGTAGCGGCAAGCAACGGCTGGCTCGTATCGGCGGTCGCGCCGGAGGCGACGCCAACGGTGCGGCGCCGCCAGCGCTTATCGAGCAATTCGACGGCGCCCGCGGAACGCTCGCCTGCGATTTCGAGGCGCGCGATGTCGTTCCGGATCTCCACCGGCATGTCGAAACGGGCCTCGGTCTCAGTCGTGCCTGCCGGGAACTGGAATTCGGCGTCGCCGAGCGTGAGCCCACGCAGATCGCGCGCCCGTACGATGCCGTGCGCCGGCGCCGAGTCGTCCGCGCGCAGAACCTTGACCGCGAGGCCGCCGGCTGCGTTGTCCGCGGCGGCGAGCGCGCGGGCCCCGGGCACGCCGCCCGCCAGCACGCTGACGCGATCAGCTGCGATGCCGTTCAGAGCTTCGACGAATTTCGCGCCATCGCCAAGATCGGCGCCGTCGGAAAGCCAGATCACGGAGGCGTCGGATACCGAGCGAAGAAGCCGGGCGAGCGGCTGAAGCGATTCGTTGCGATCGGGCGTGTGAGGTACAGGCTTGAGCAGGCGCAATACTTCGCGCGCTTCGCCCGGGCGCAGGAGCGACGGCTCCTTGGGCGGGGCGCCGGTGGGGAGTACGGCGATCCCGCGCCCCTCCGCCTCGGCGCGTCCGACGATCGCCTCCGCCGTCGCTATCCGCTCGTTCCAGCTCGTTGCCGCAGGCCAGCCGGAATCGATGAGGAGGATCACCGGGCCGGTCGGCCGGGTGCCAGCCGGTGGCGGATTCCAAAGGGGGCCCGCCGCGGCGATGATAATGAGCGCGGCGAGGAGCAGCCGCAGCAGCGTCAGCCACCACGGCGTGCGCGCGGGGGTCTCTTCCTTCGGCTCGATCTCGAACAGGATACGCGTGGGAGGGAAGGCGATGCGCTGGGGCCGCGGCGGGATCAGGCGAAGCAGCCACCAAAGGACTGGCAGCCCGAGCAGCGCGAGCAGCAGGAAAGGCGAGGCGAAAGCGAGCGGCAGACCCGCCATCATGCGGCCGCCCCTTCGGCCCGCGCGGCCGCGATTTGCCGTCGCGGAAACGAGTCGGGTGACGCACTCATGCGGGTGTGCAAGGCGAGCAGCAATTCGCTGGCCGGTCGGTTCGTGCGATGAATGGCGAAGTGCCATGCGAGGCGAACAGCCTCCGCGCGAATGGCCGCCCGGTGGCGAGCGACGCGTTCAATGTAGTCGGCCGCCCATGCTTCGGCGCGGCCCAGCGTGATGGAGCCCGCGCCTTCCGGCTCCTCGAACTCGATGCGTCCGGAATACGGGAAGGTCTCCTCCGCCTCGTCGACAATCTGAATGACGTGGCCGCCGGCGCCGTTGGCGCCGAGCGTGGCGATCGTGCTGGTCACCTTCGGCGTCGGGCTCCAGAGATCGCCGAGCAACACGACCTCGTCGCGTGAACCGGGATGAAAAGGAGGCGGCAGGCTCTGCGGATCGCCGGCGAAATGCACGATCGTGTCGGCCATCCGTTCGATCACCGCCCGGCTCGCCGTCGGGCGCATGATGCCGGGAATTCCGACGCGCTCGCCGCCCCGTACGAGCAGTTCGCCGAGCGCGAACGCGAGCACCAAGGCGCGGTCGCGCTTGGTCGGGCTGTTGCGGCGCGATGTGAACACCATCGATGGGGAGCAGTCGGGCCAGATCCAAATCGTGTGCGCCGCTTCCCATTCGCGCTCGCGCACGAACAAGAGATCGTCGCGTGCCGATCGACGCCAGTCGACCCGGTTCGCAGGCTCGCCATCGACGAAGCGGCGATACTGCCAGAAGTTCTCGCCCGGGCCCGCGCGGCGACGACCGTGGATGCCGTGATAGACGGAGGCCGCGACCCGGCGCGCCTCGAGGACGAGACGCGGCATCGCGGCGATGAGGTGCGCTGCATGGTAGGCAGTCGTGCGAACTTCGCCCTCGGCTTCTCGCATCGTCGTGGGCGCGGTCGCCACGGCCTAGCCTAGCCTCGTCTTCAATCGTGCGATCACGCCGGAGATCGTCTCGCCGTCCGCACGGGCGGCATAGGTGAGCGCCATCCGGTGCTTGAGCACCGGCTCGGCGAGCGCAATCACGTCGTCGATCGACGGTGCGAGCCGCCCGTCGAGAAGCGCGCGCGCACGTACCGCCAGCATCAGCGCCTGGCTGGCGCGCGGGCTCGGTCCCCAGGCGATGTGCTTGGTGATGTCGTCGCTGTCGCCGGTCGGGCGTGCCGATCGTACGAGATTGAGGATGGCCTCCACCACGGACTGGCCCACGGGGATTCGCCGTACCAGCCGCTGAGCCGCCAGCAAATCATCGGCGTTCATCGCCTGGCGCGGCTTCGACTCTTCGGTGCCCGTCGTGTCGAACAGGATGCGCCGCTCTGCGTCGCGATCCGGATAGTCGACGTCGATCTCCATCAGGAAGCGGTCGAGCTGGGCTTCCGGCAGCGGGTAGGTGCCTTCCTGCTCGATTGGATTCTGCGTCGAGAGCACGTGAAATGGCCGCGGCAGGTCGTGGCGCTGGCCCGCGATCGTCACATGATACTCCTGCATTGCCTGCAAGAGCGCGGACTGCGTGCGCGGGCTCGCTCGGTTGATCTCGTCGGCGAGCAGGAGCTGCGCGAACACAGGGCCCTTGATGAAGCGAAACGCACGCTTGCCGCTCGCGCTCTCTTCGAGCACCTCGGACCCAAGAATGTCGGAGGGCATCAGGTCGGGCGTGAACTGGATGCGGCGCGCTTCAAGGCCGAGCGCCGTGCCCATGGTGTCCACAAGCTTGGTCTTGGCAAGCCCGGGCACGCCGATCAGGAGCGCATGGCCGCCGGCAAGCACGGTGATGAGTGCCTGCTCGACGACCGTGTCCTGGCCGAAGATGACGGCGCCGATCGCGGCGCGCGCAGTGCGGACGCTGGCGGCCGTTGACTCGGCCGCGCGGACGATGGCCTGGTCCAGGCTCTCGAAATTCTCGGTCTTTGACATCCGATTCTCCGGTCGTTGCGGCCGATTCGCCCGATTCAGCTACGCAAATCGTTGACACGAAACTCCGCCAGTCCGTCGCAATCAAGGCAAATCCTGTGCCGATCCTGCGCCGGACGCTGGGCTAGGGTATCCTCGGAATTCATGGACTTTCGGGCTCCGGCATCACGAAATCGCGAGGCGGCCCGGCGGAGTGACGCATGAGCAAGTCTAGCTCGAAGGCACTCGATTCGCTTGCGGCCGAGCTCGGCAGGCATCGCGCGGCGCCACCTGTGCATCTGTGGGACCCGCCGTTCTGCGGCGATATCGACATGCGGATCGCGTCGGATGGCACTTGGCACTATCTAGGGAGCCCGATCGGCAGGGCCGCAATGGTACGGCTTTTTGCTTCGGTTCTGAAACGCGAGGGCGACAAGTATTTCCTGGTGACGCCGGTGGAAAAGCTGGGGATCAAAGTGGACGATGCTCCGTTCCTCGCCGTCGCGGTCGAGGCCGACACCGGAACGTCCGGGCGGACGCTCGTGTTCCGCACTAACGTCGGCGACGTCGTCGCCTGCGATGCGGAACACAGGTTGCGCTTCGAGCCGGAGCCCGGGACTGGCGGAATCAAGCCGTATCTGCATGTACGGCGCGATCTGTGGGCCCTGGTGACGCGTTCGCTGTTTTTCGATCTCGTTGCGCTGGGTGAGACGCGTGAGCTGAACGGACGCCGCATGTTCGGAGTGGCGTCGGCGGGCGAGTTCTTTCCAATGGCGCCGGCGGAAGCAGTAGCATGACGGGCAGAAGATCGACACTCGCGGTGAAGCATCCGGAGCCTGTGATCGAATTCGTAGAGCGTGCGCGGGAGCGCTTGCTCCCGGCCGCGCCCGTAGTCGCCGATTCCTCGACACTGCCGAGCAGCGGCGACCACGTGCTCGCGCCCGAACTTGTCGAGGTCGCGAAGAGCTCCCCGTCGTTGCCGGCCGCGGTACTCATCCCCGTGGTGGCACGCGACGAGCCGACCGTGCTGCTCACACAGCGCTCCGCGGCATTGCCGGTGCACGCGGGGCAGATCGCGTTTCCCGGCGGCAAGCTCGACGCGGCGGATCCCGACCCGCTGGCAACCGCGTTGCGCGAGGCGCACGAGGAAATCGGCTTGGACGCGGGCTTCGTCGACCCGCTTGGCTACCTCGACCTGTATCTTTCCGGTACCGGCTTTCGCATCGTGCCGGTTGTCGCACTGGTCTCACCGGCGTTTCACCTGTCGCTCAATCCAGCGGAGGTCGACGAGGCGTTCGAGGTGCCGCTCGCTTTTCTGATGACCCCGGGCAACCATGCGCGGCACAGCCGGGAATGGAAAGGAATGCGGCGCAGCTTCTATGCAATGCCCTATGGCGAGCGTTACATCTGGGGCGTGACCGCAGGGATTCTCCGCAAGCTCTACGAACGGCTGTATGATTGATGGCACGCACGATCCTGACCGAACTGTTGCTTTTTCTCGCGCCGTTCGCGGTGTACGCGATCGTGCTCTACGCGAGTCGTCAGAACGCGCACGAGCGCGAGCATTGGCCGCCGCGCACGGTTGCCTCGCTCGCGATCGCGGGATTGGTGCTGGTGATCGGCGGTCTCCTCTACTTCGCGCACTTCGAGAGGGCCCCTGCGTCCGGCGTCTACGAGCCGGCCCGATACCAGGACGGGAAGCTCATTCCCGGCCGGATAAAATGAGCCGCAAGGAAGCGGCGCCGATTCTTTCGCCCGAACGCGCGCCCTGGCTGCGGGCGGCGCCGCTTGCGAAGTTGCTGGCTGCGCTCGATGCGGACGGTGAGGAGGCGCGGGTCGTCGGCGGTGCCGTGCGCAACACGCTGCTCGAACTGCCGCCCGGCGACGTGGACGTCGCCACGACGGCCCTCCCGAACGTCGTCGTGCAGCGGGCGAAGGCCGCGGGCTTTCACGCGGTGCCGACCGGCATCGACCACGGCACCGTGACCGTGGTCGTGCACGACCGGCCATTCGAGGTCACGACGCTCCGGCAGGACATTGAGACGGACGGACGGCACGCGACGGTACGATTCGGGCGCGACTGGAAGGCGGACGCGGAGCGGCGCGACTTTACGATCAACGCGCTGTTTGCGAACCGCGACGGTAAGGTGTTCGACTTCGTTGGCGGCCTCAAGGACATTGCGGCGCGGCGCGTGCGGTTCATCGGCAATCCTGCGCAGCGCATCGCCGAGGACCATCTGCGCATCCTGCGCTTCTTCAGGTTTCACGCGGCCTACGCCGAAGGAAATCTCGACGAAGCAGGGCTCTCGGCCTGCGTGCGTGGGCGCGATCGCATCGGGCAGCTGTCGCGCGAGCGCGTGCGCAACGAATTGATGAAGCTTCTCCTTGCACGGCACGCGGTCCCGACGCTCGCCGTGATGACCGAAACCGGAATTTTGATCGATGTGCTCGGAGGCGTGCCGTATCTCGCGAGCATCAGCAGCGCAATCAAGATCGAGATGCAACTTGGCTTCGATGCCGATGCAACACGGCGTCTCGCGGCGCTGGCCGTGTGGGTTCGGGAAGACGCCGACCGGCTGCGCGAGCGGCTGCGGCTCACGAATGAGGAGCAACGGCGGCTGCGCGTCATGGCGGAGAATTGGCGCTCGGTCGTCCCCGCCGCCGGCGAGGCCGCCGGGCGCGCGCTTCTCTATCGCATCGGACCGGAAAATTTCCGCGACCGCGCGCTGATCAGTTTCTCGCGCTCGGAGGAGAAGGCGGATGACTCTGCCTGGTCGGAGTTCATTGCGCTGCCGGGGCGCTGGGCGCCGCCGAAGTTTCCGCTCGCCGCGCGCGATTTCATCGAGCGCGGCGTGGCCAAAGGCCCAGCGCTCGGCGCGGCCCTTGCCCAAGCCGAGGAAGCGTGGATCGCAGAGGGCTTTCCGGCTGACCGGCCATCACTTGACCGCATTGCGGAGCGGGCGATCGCGGCGGCCACGACGGGGCAGTAACAAGCGGCGCAAAATCCCCGTATCCTGGCCGTACCCGTGAGGACGGAGCGAAGCACATGCGACGGTTCTGGCGTGCACTTGCCATCCTCCTGATCGGCGGAATTCTCGGCACGGGCTTCGGCTTCGCGCTCGGAATCTTCTTTTTCCCCTATCTCTTCCCGCCACCCCCCGCTGTCGAACGGCTGAGCGAAGCCGATCGCTCGCCGCTGGTTGCGAGCGGCACGTTCATCCATGCGGATCCTTCGGACCCGGTGCACTACGGCGGCGGCAAGGTGAGCGTGTACGAGAAGACGGTGTTCCTGGAGCCGGATTTCAACGTGGGACCCGGGCCCAAGTATCACGTGTACCTCGTACCGAAGTCGGGGATCCGGAAGTCGGACGACGTGAAAGGAACGATGTTCGTCGACCTCGGCCAGCTGCGCTCGTTCAAGGGCAGCCAGCGTTATGAAATCCCTGGCGGCGTCGATCTCAAGAACTATCCGAGCGTCGTGATCTGGTGCGAGGCGTTCGGCGTGCTGATCTCGCCGGCGGATTTGAAGCTTGCCGGGAAGTAGGTGTAGCCCGGATGAAGCGAAGCGTAATCCGGGACAGACTCGCTGATGAACTCGGGCCGTCCCGCATTCCGCTTCGCTCCATGCGGGCTACATTCTGATTCACCCTGTCAAACAGCCGCCATCGTTCTCGCGGGCGCATGCGCCCCGAGCTTTGGCAAAATTCATTGCCCTTGGCCGAAGCCGAGGGGGATGGAGCGCCGGTCGGCGCCACATCAGTTCAAGTTGCGTCTTCTTGCGAAGACGCTGCGCCTTCCGGCGCTCCACCACGGCGTCTTAAACCCCGGGCCGCGCTTTTCAGAAGACCGTCACCGGCCTCCCTCTCAGCCAAGCTCCTGGCAGGCGGTCCTGGCGCTCTTGCCGGCGGAATTTTGCCGACAGGAAACGCGCGTCAAAAGACGCTGCCGCCGGGCGGTGCCCACGGGGCTCCCGGTATCGCGTGTGCGAAACACGACAGCGGGCGCCGTTCTCGATCCGCACAACAGGTCGCACCGGTCGCGCCCCCTCGAGGGATCGAGATCGGAGCAACCTAAGGGAGGTTCAGAAGGGTGGGGAAAAACTTTTTTATTCGCGAATGAAATCAATGGCCAAATGTGGCGAGTGGGGAAAACCAGCCGTATTGAGCGATCCGCGACTCAGTCGCGCGTCGGTCGCGTGTCGCGCAATGGCACTTGCAGGTTATTCAGGGCGCGAATCAACTCTGCCTGACGCTTGCAGCGCGTCTTTTCTCTGATGCGCCGGACGTGTGTGTAGACGGTGTTCACGCTGAGGGCGTGGCGGCGCGCGTATTCGATGGGCGAAATGCCGCTTTGCAACGCTCGGGCGACGTCTGCTTCCGCCTTGGTTAGACCGAATACCTCCTGCAACAAAAGGAGCGCGGACGAATTCCGATCGAGGGGATCGTGCACGAAAACGATCGCCGCGGCGTGCGCGTTTGTGCGCCGCAGACGAGCGCCGTTCGTGAGCGGCCGAATGGAAACGACATAGGCCGGCGCGCCCGCGCCGCGTGCGATCGGAAAGTCGGCAAAGCCGCTGTCTTGATCTTCGCCCGCGTGCATACGGAGCACGTTTGCGAGGGCAACCGCGAAGCGCGATGTGTTCTCCGCGGTCGCGAAATCGAGCCGTCCACGGGCGATGGCGATACCGTCGTCGCGTCTGGCGATCCGCTGCATTGCCTCGTTGGCATAGAGGACCTGGCCGCCTGCGCGAATGAGAACGGCGCCGTCCGCGAGCCAGTCGAGCGCGCGCTCGAACGAGCGGGCGGCATGATCGGCCGACTTAAGGCGCGCCGCCACGTCGTAGGCCTGGCGAAAGTGCGGCAGCAGGCGTCGCATGAGCTCGACGTCGCTTTTTCCCACATGCCCCTGACGCCGCGTGCGCTGAATGCTGACGATGCCCTGCGTGTCGCGTGTGTTGGTGATCTGGCCGGACATGAAATAGCGCAGGTCGAGCGAGTCGAGATATTTGGCGTAGTAGGCGCTTCGGTCCATCCCACGCTCGTCGATAAGTTCGTAGTCGGTCAGAATCTCCTTCGAGAGATTGCGGAATGCATACGCTGCACGCGGATTGTGCTGCGCGTAATAATCGAGATACGCGGTCTCTGCGTGCGGCGGCAGCCCCGCGATCCGCAGCTCGAGCAGGTTCATCGGTCGCTTTTCGAAGACTTCGTAAGTGGCGCCAAGCGCGCCAAACAGCCGCCGGACCGAATCGAGAGCGTCGGGCCAGAGCGCCTCGTCCAGTGCAGCCGAGTGCACGGCTCCGATCGTGCGTACGAAGTCGTCGTGTCCCGGCATTAGCTCTCCGCGGTACGCCGCCGAAGACGCGCGGGCCTAAGACATCGAAAAACAGCATAAATGCTCCGCGCCGGCTGTCCAATGCTTCGAAGCAGCCGCGCGAGCGTCAATGTCGCCTTTGTCATAATCGCCGTCGTCACCAGAACTGGTGACGCTCGTGGAATACGCGCCGCGTATGCTTCCGGCTTTGGCAGCTCGGGAGCCGGCCATGAAGCAAGCTTTTCAAATCGCTTTAGCATCGGCGTTTTTCGCGGCGGCGTGGGGTGATCCAGCCGTCGCTCAGCCCAAGGCAGCGGATCCGGAAACCCGTGCCCGCGAAGTGCGCGTGGGCAGAATCATGCTGGAAAATCTCTATGGCGACGCTGTAGCGGCACTCAGCGGCAACCAATGCGAGAAATTCGAAAAGCTTCGGACGCAGCTATCCTGGTACAGCGCGTCGCCAAATCTAGTCGGGCAAGCTACCGGAGCCCGACCGGGCGAACTCACTCAGGATGATCTAGTCGAGTTGAGCGATTATGCCGGCCTACTCCGCCAGCACCTCAGTACCGACTGCCCCAAGACGGCGTCGAGTCCGGAGCCCCCTCCGATCCAAACGGTGCGGTCTTCGAATCCCGGAGGCAGCCAGGATACCGGCGCTTCGTCCCGCGGCGCGTCACGGCCGTTCCTGCCTCCCAGCCAGTCCGATGGAGTATTCTTTGTTACCGGTATCGACAAGGCGGGAAGCTGGATCAGCGGCGACTTCGGTCGCACACGCCACTACATCGCGACCAACAAGACGACTTTCGACAATCCTCAAATCGACGACGATGAACTGCCACCGCCGTACATACGATGCCAGAAGCAGCGGTGCGAAGTGGTCAAGCCGGACAGCAAGTCGGCGCTCACGACCAAATCGGCGGCGAAGCCCGACGATAACAGCAAGCAGACGAAGACAGCGGTTGCGCCGGAAGCGTCGAAAACCGGTATCGAGAGGGCTGTGAAAGGCGGATCCACGAAAGGACCGGACGCTCCCGCAAAGAAGACAAGCGAGGTCAAGAAATCGGGTGAGTCGAAAGAGGTCTCGATTGCCGATCCTGATACCGGGGGAGGCCATACGGCGTTAGCGATCGCTTGGTTGTTTCTGGACGAGAAACCCGAAACCGTAATGGGGCGGATCGATCCGCCGAACCTGAAGGTCGACGGACCGACGGTGACGATTGAGCAGGGCCAAGACCGGATGAAGGTGGTCGATGCGGCCCAGGTGCTCATTCGCGATGCCTACACCGCGGCCCTGGACGGCGTCATGTCTGAGGCCTTCGCGATCTACGTCATCCGGCATGCCATCTCGGACGCAGGTATTGCGCTCGTCGGCGCTCAGACTGTCGGGAAAGCAGTCGAGTTGTCCCCGCTGCAACTGGCGGCACTGAAAAATTTCGGCGCGATCCGGATCAAGGATCTGCAATTGACGACGCCGGGCAATTCACAAGTCGGCGGCGATACGAAGAAGGACACCAAGCAGCCGGCCGCCTCGGCTGCGGCGGCACCTGCGAGGAC
>DATBJU010000005.1:0-1729 GCA_036556265.1 Xanthobacteraceae bacterium
ATCTGTCGCGCAAGTTTGACCTGCTCGGCATTGGATTTTGCCAGCTTTCCGGGGCCCGCCCAAAGCGAGTCCTCCATGCCGACCCGCACATTGCCGCCCATAGCCGCGGCGATGGCTGCGATCGGGAGCTGGTTGCGGCCAGCACCCAGCACCGACCAGTGGTACTGGTCACCGAACAGCCGATCCGCCGTCCGCTTCATGTGCGCCACATCTTCGGGATGTGGTCCGATCCCGCCCAGAATACCGAACACCGACTGGATGAAAAACGGCGGCTTGACGATGCCGCGATCGGCGAAATGGCGCAATGTGTAGAGATGCCCGATGTCGTAGCACTCGATCTCGAAGCGCGTGCCGTTCTGCGCGCACGTGGTGAGAATGTACTCGATATCCGCAAATGTATTCTTGAAGAAACCGGCACGGGTCGCCTCGATGTAGGGGCGTTCCCAGTCGAACTTGAACTCCTTCTGGCGCGCCAGCATCGGATAGAGGCCGAAGTTCATGGTCCCCATGTTGAGGCTGGCGATCTCGGGCTTGAACGTCGCTGCCGGGCGCACGCGCTCCTCGACCGTCATGCCCATGCCGCCGCCCGTCGTGATGTTCACGACGCAGCCTGACCGCTGCTTGATCACGCGAAGAAATGGCGCGAACGCCTCCGTCGACTGATCGGGTCGGCCCGTCTTCGGATCGCGTGCGTGCAGATGAACGACTGCTGCCCCCGCTTCCGCGGCGCCTACCGCCGCGTCCGCTATCTCCTCCGCGGTAATCGGAAGATGGGGGGACATCGAGGGCGTATGAATCGAGCCGGTGACGGCGCACGTGATGATGACCTTCTTCGACCTTGCCATGCTGTTCCTCTCAGTCCTTGAACGTCTTCTGCGTCCGCTTGTGCGCTACCAGGGCCGCAAGGCGGCCGTCGCGCCAGCGGCTTTTCTCGGCGATCTCGGCAGCACTGGGCGATCGTCCCCAGCTCTGCATGATGCGCGCAAGGTTCTCCTCACCCCAGACATCGGGCGTGACGGGCCGCGACGACAGTTTCATCAGCGTATCGCCGAAGCGTGCGCAGTAATCGGGCGTGCCTCCCGGAGCATTGAGCTCGATCGTTTCGAAGGGACCCATGAAACTCCAGCGCAGCCCAAGGCCGTGCGCGATCGTCTTGTCGAGGTCCTCAGCCGAGCAATAACCCTCGCCGACGAGGCGAAAGGCTTCCGACAGCAGTACGGCCTGCAACCGGTTCAGGATGAAGCCGTCGATCTCCTTTCTGACCTCGATCGGTGCCTGGCCGACACTTTCGAAGATTGCGCGGGCGCGACGTATCGTCTCCGCTGAGGTCCAAGGAGCGCCGCACAGCTCCACGATCGGCACGAGGTGGGGCGGATTGACCGGGTGCGCCACGAGGCAGCGGTCGCGCCCCTTCAGGCATTCGGTGAAGCGCGACGCGACAATCGCCGACGTCGACGATGCCAGCACGCAATCTCGGGGCGCGGCGCTGTCGAGTTTGGCCCAAATGTCGATCTTGTCGTCGATCCTCTCGGGCCCGCTCTCCTGCACGAAATCGGCAGAGCGCACACAATCCTCGAGCGTGGCAGCAGGGACGATGCGCCGCGTGGCTTCTTCGGGAGCCGTGACGAGACCATGCCGGGCGAGCTCGCGCAGGGACTGAGCCACCAGCGCAGGCGCGGCGGCCGTTGTCGCGTCATCGGCGTCCCAGACGCGAACGTTCCAACCTGCG
>DATBJU010000006.1:0-29804 GCA_036556265.1 Xanthobacteraceae bacterium
GTTCGAGGAATTCGGCGAGGGCAAACCGGTGACGAAGAGGTTTCCCCGCATTCCCTACGCGGAAGCGATGCTGAAGTACGGCAGTGACAAGCCGGATTTGCGCAATCCGATCGTGATCGCGGATGTCAGTGCAGAATTCGCCCGCGACGACGTGGAGTTCAAGGCATTCAAGAACGTGATCAAGGCGGGTGGCGTTGTTCGGGCGATCCCCACGCCGGGTGCAGCTTCGCAGCCGCGCTCATTCTTCGACAAGCTGAACGAGTGGGCGCGCTCTGAAATGGGCACGCCGGGCCTCGGCTACATAACCTTTGAAGAAGGCGTCTCGTTCGAACTCGCACAGGGACAGTTGCTGCCGAGTACGGCTAAGGGCGTGGTTGTTAGCGGCGGTGATCTATCTGGCGGACTCGGCAAAGGACCGATTGCCAAGTTTGTGCCGGTTTCAGTGCAGAAGGAAATCGCCGCCAAAACTGCCCTCAAGCCGGGCGACGCCGTGTTCTTCGCGGCCGGGAAGGAGGCGGACGCCAACCGCCTCGCGGGCGCCGCGCGGACGAAGATCGGCGACGAGCTCGGGCTCGGCGACAAGAACAAGTTCGAGTTCTGCTGGATCGTCGACTTCCCCATGTACGAGTGGAACGAGGAGGAAAAGAAGATCGACTTCTCCCACAATCCGTTTTCCATGCCGAACATGAACGCGGAGGAATTTCTCGCGCTCGATATCAGGGATCGCGACAAAATCCTCTCGCTCAAAGCAATTCAATACGACATCGTCTGTAACGGCGTCGAACTCTCCTCCGGTGCGATCCGCAACCACCGGCCCGACGTCATGAAGAAGGCGTTCGCGATTGCCGGCTATGGGGAGGACGTGCTGGAGCAGAAGTTCGGCGGCATGCTGCGCGCGCTCACCTACGGCGCGCCGCCGCACGGCGGAATTGCGCCCGGCATCGACCGCATCGTGATGTTGCTCTGCGGCGAGGAGAATCTTCGCGAAGTTGTGCTCTTCCCGATGAACCAGCGCGCGGAAGATCTGCTTATGGGCGCGCCTTCAGAAGTCACGCCCAAGCAGCTGCGCGAATTGCATATTCGCGTCGTGCAGTCCGACAAATAGCGGCGGTCTGCAGTCACCGCCCGGCTACATTCGCTTAACGCACCGTTAATCCGGGTTGCATCAGAGTGTGCCCGAGACCCGAGTAGGGACGGGGCAGGTGCGCATTTTCGGTCGCTGGTTGAGCGCGGCAGTCGTCGGCGGAACACTGCTCGCCGGCGCGTCGGTCTACATGCTCGATCAGGCCATCGTCTCCTACATGGAGCACCAGGCGCGAGCGCGACTTGCGGCGCTGGCGCACGGTGCGCTCGATCTCGCCGAAACCAGACTCGAGAATGCGACGTCCGTCCTCGTTGACCTCGCGGCCAGCGGAGCCGGCGAATGTGAACCGCGCACGATCGACGCCATGCGGCAGGCGGTGTTCACCAACACGATTTTGAAGGGTCTCACGATCCTCGACGACAACGGCCGCGCAATCTGCACACACGTCGGCTCGATCGGCAGCCCTTCCGCCCTCGCGCGCGAATACACCTTGCCGGCCAAGCGTCTGACGCTTGCGGCCGTGCGTTTCCGCCAGGGAGATCGCGCGATCCGGATCCGCCTCGACCGGCCCGGGGCACATCCATTGGGCGCGCTCGTCGCCATCGACATGCTGTTGCCCGAGATCGATCTCGGCGAAAGCGCGGGTGGGAAGCGCTTGCGCCTCATGTTCGAAAGCGGCGAGATGATTGCCGCCCGTCCGCCCGGCGACGAGGGAATTGGTCTCGACGACGGCCAGGCGCTGTCGGTGACCCAGCACTCGACACGTTATCCGATCATGCTCGTCGCCGAGCACAGCCGCAGTGCGCTGGCGGCGGAGTACCGCGATCTTCAGTCGGCCGCGCGCGTGGCGATGTTGCTGCTTGTCGGAATTTGCCTTGCCCCGGCCTGGCTTTCGCTGCGCCGCCGCGATGGCGACCCGATTGACGAACTCGAGCGCGCGCTCGGCGGCGGCGAGATCGTCCCATTTTATCAGCCGACGGTCGACACGAGAAACGGACGCGTGCGAGGCGCCGAGGTGTTGGCGCGTTGGCGCAGGCCCGACGGCACGATCGTCCCGCCGGCGCAGTTCATTCCGCTGGCCGAGCAGTCCGGTCTCATCTTCGAGCTCACACGGGTGCTGATGCGGCGCGCCCGCGACGAGGTGGGCGCGATCTATCGCGAACGCCCGCGGCTGCGGCTCGGCTTCAACCTTTTTGCCGGGCATCTTGCCGACGGCAGGATCGTGGAGGATGTGAAGAAGATCTTCGGCGGCTCTCCGGTGTCGCCGGACCAGATTGTGCTGGAAGTGACGGAGCGCGCGCCGCTCCCCAATCTCGACGAAGCACGGCGCGTGATTGCGAGCCTGCAGGCGCTCGGCATCAAGGTGGCGATCGACGACGTAGGCACCGGCCACGGCGGCCTTTCCTACCTTCTCAAGCTTGAGGTCGACATCATCAAGATCGACAAGATGTTCGTGGACGCGATTGGCACTGAGCGTTATTCGCAAACCATCATCGAGACGCTGGTCGAGCTCGCGCGGACGATGAACATGGAAATCGTCGCCGAGGGCGTGGAGCGGATCGAGCAGGTCGAATACCTGCGCCGCAAGGGGGTGTGCGAGGCGCAGGGCTACGTATTCGCGCCGCCGCTGCCGGCGAGTTCGTATCTCGCGCTGGTCGAGGCCATGGAGCGCCCGAATTCAGGCATCGCGGCTGATCCGGCGGCACAGGCAAGCGCTGCCTGAAGCGCCACGAATTGTTTACTCAAGCGGAATCGAAAGACCCGCGGGCGTGCGTAACGGATTCAATTGATTCAAGAATTTGCCCGACGCGCCGAAAACGGAGGAGGCGGCCTTTCGGCCGCCCCAGTTATTACGCTACGCCGGGAGGAGGAACTGGGCCGCTCCTCGGGCGTGTCGCCCCCTGGAGCCGCCGATTTCGTTACACGCGAATCGAATCACCTTCTCGTTGACTATAACAGTTTCACGACAGCGGCCGACTCCTTCCGCGCGTTGTCCATCCTACTTCTCGGTTTGTGTGTCCGAATCGCATCACTGCCGTCACGTGGCTGGCGCCGCAACCACCGCATATTTGAGCCCAGCCGAATCGAGCGCGCGCTGAACGCTGCCCGATGCCTTCGCCTGTTCGACGAATCCGCTGAGGAGCGCGAGCGCGGCCGGGCGGTTCCGTGGCACGGCACCCGCGACTCCGGCCGCATGGAACCGACCCTCGACCATGCGCGTGCCCGGCTGCCGCGCCGCGAGCACGGCAAGCGCGTCGCGGGAAAGCGCGAGCGCATCTACCTCGTGCGTCCGCAGCATCTCGGCTGCCTCGTCCACCTTCGCCGCATAGACGAGCGATGCGCGCTTGAGTGTGCGGGCCGCGCTCCGCCCAGTCGCGGTATTGGCAATGGCTACGACGCGCAACTCGCTTCGATCGACTTCCTCAACCGTGCGGGCGGGGCAGTCGGGCGCGACAAGATAGGTGCTCTCGACCAGCGCGTAGGGCGGCGTGAATGCGACTCGCTTCGCTCGCTCCTCGTCGGCGGGCATGAAGGTCACATCCCATTCGCCGTTGTCGGCATTCTCCGTGATCTCGCCCGAGTTCGGATATTCGATAAGCCGAAGCGGCAGACCCACAAGCGCGGCGAGTTCTTTCGCGAGGGTGACGGTGACCCCGCGCGGCGCGCCTGACGCTTGCTCCCGCGTCGCGAAAAAAGGCGAGGCGGCCGGCGAAATTGCGATGGCCACGCGCAGGGTGCCGGTGGGCGCGAGCTCGCGTAGCGCCTCCTTGTTCACGGCCACCGCTCGCATAGGTTGCCGGGCGGAGAAGATCGCGCGATTTCTCGTCGATCTTTATCGAAACCGACGGCGAGCCATGCGTGGGCAGCGGCATTACACACGGCGGCCTGCATGAATTGCATTCAGCGAAGCTTTCCTGCACTGCGAGAGAACGTCGGCGACTGTGGCACGTCTTCCGCAATTCCGACCTAGGATCGCCACCGAACTTTGCTGCGATTTGCGTATGGGGGCAACCGTTCCGGCTCTTCGTAAGCAAGGAGGTCCTTCCATGTGTGACTACAGTCTTCACGGAGTTGCGTCGCGACCGGCAAAGGTCGGCGACCGCCTGATCTCGACGCGATTTCCCACATCGTTCACGCGCGGCTTTGCCGCGGTCGAGGCCCGCGACATTGCGGTCTGTCTCGCCCCGGGTACTGAGGTCGCTTTTGACAGCGACGTTGAGATGGATGCCGGTTTCGGATTTCTGCCGAACAAGCGGATCGGCGAGCGCGTCGCCCGTTTCCGGCAGATCAATCAGGAGCGCATGAACCTGCATCATGATGCGCTGGAATTTCCGAACGGCCAGGTGGTGCTGCTGACGCGTCTCGCCGAAGGTCAAACGGCAACGGTATTGCAGTTGCCCGCTTCGACGCGGTCTGCCCAGAAGCGCGAGGAACACGCGATCGAGGAAATCCAGATCTGAGGATTCCTCCGGCCCAAGAGAGGGCGAGTGCCCGGCTTGATCCGGCGACTCCATACGCGGGTACCGGGTTGAGTCCGGGCGCGATCGTCGGGGCGATCAATCCGCTTTCAGTTCCCTCACGATCGCCTCGACCACACGCGCGTCCATGGGTTCGATGCGCGTCGGAAACGCGGCGGCGAGGCGACCGTCGCGACCGATAAGATACTTGTGAAAATTCCAATGCGGCACGTCGAGTGGACGCTCGAGCGCGGCCCAGCGGTAGAACGGATGCGCGTCCGCTCCGCTGATTGTCGACTTTTCAGTGATGGGAAAATCAACGCCGTACTTCGCCTGCGCCGTGGCGCGGATCTCATCGGCGTCGCCGGGCTCCTGGTGGAAATCGTTCGACGGCACACCGACGATCGCGAGCTTGTCGCCGAAGCGTTCATGCAATGCCTTGAGCCCCGCATATTGCGGGGTGTAGCCGCACTGCGACGCCACGTTGACGACGAGGATCGGCTTGCCGGCAAATTCGGAGAGCCGGATCGTGCCTCCGTCGAGCGACTTGAAGCTGAACGCGTAGGCCGTCGGCCGGCTCATCGCCTGCGCGAGCGCGCGATCGGCGGCGTCGAGCATGTACGCGACACCCGCGACAAGAAGAAGTAACTCCCGGCGGCTGACGTTTCGGCTCATCTATTCACCCATTTTACCTTCGCGCTCGCGGACACGATTTGGAAGCGGCGGCCCCGGCGTACGTCGCCGGGGCCACGAGTCAATACATCAGCGGTTCTTGATTGCGCCGATGATGGCCGTAAGGATCGCGCCCGCGACGCCCCCGCCCACGAGCTGGCCGACGATCGCGCCGATGTCCATGGATGCGCCTGCGCCGGCGAGCATGGGAATCAACGCTTGCAGGATCTGTCCGCCGATGCCGCCGCCGATCGCGCCGGCGATCGTGTTACCGGCACCGCCGAGGCTCAAGTTCTTCATGGCGGCGCCGGCGGCGTTTCCTCCGATCGCACCGCCGATGACTTGAATAATGAGATTGATCAGAAGTTGGGACATCTGAAACCTCCGTGGGCCCCCTAGGCAAGTTCGCCGCGCCGGGCCAAAGCGCTGCGAAGCGGGCAAATTATAGCCAGGCGCGTGCCGCAATCATGACGGCCGTGCCAGGGCGCCGATGCCCATTCCCGGACGGATCGCGTGAAATCCATTCAAATCCGCTTGTTTTCGGTAGCGCGGCGGGCACGTCCGCCAGCGATATTCGGGCCCGGAACGAAGTTGCCGATTCCGGGTTGCTCCGCTGCCGGCGCATGACAGCCGGCACCGAATTGCGATCACGCTATTGCAGCAGACGGAGGTCGTTGCAGTGCACGGCCTGATTCTCCTCGCCATTCTCTTGGCGCCGCCGGTGGTCGGCGGTATCGCGGTGTCCAACCTGTCGGGCGCCGGCGGCTTCTGCATCGCGCTCGGCGCAAGCCTTCTCATGATGCGCGACGCGCTGCTCATCTGCATGATCCTGATGCGGCGTTGGCAATTGTTCGGCCGAGATCTGTTTCTGATCGAAGTGCAAGGCCGCCATCGTTGGGTGGACGCGCACGAACTACGCTCGATCCGCGTGCCCTGTACCGTCCGCCGCCGGGAATTCCGCCCCCACTTCCTTGATCCGCGGCGCGATCGCTGACGCGCACGAAAGAGGGGCGGCGCGTGGCCGCCCCTGCTTCGCCGATCGGCGATGATCGTTACGGACGCTGATCCAGATTTAGTGTCTGGTCGCGGCGCAGCTCAAGCCGAACGTTCGGATCCGGCTCGGTCGCGATGTCGAACTCGCGCGAATAGGCCGTACCGAAGAACGCTTGTCCATACGGCGCCGCGTAACCGTACGGCGCTCCGTATCCGTAGGTCGGGCCGTACGGAGAAGGCGCCGCCTGAACGTAGTTTTCCGCCTGCTGCGCCATCGCAGGCGTGGCGAGCAAGGCGAACGCCGCCGTCGCGATCGCAAGCTTCTGCATTGGATATCTCCTTCCACTTCGCTGTTCTGATCCGCCGCATCGCACTCTTGCTCCCCGGCGAGAGCGCGGGCGTCCGGTCAACGACTGGCGCCACTCATGGTTCGCTGGTGCGGCGGTCCAATCTGACGCGGCGGGATCAATCGCAGTTGATGGAACCGGAACCGCAGGCGCGCGGCGCGTCAGTTCAATCCGCCGAGCAGCCAGATCAACAAGATGATCGGCAGCGGGATTCCGATAATCCAAGGCACAAGACCGCGTCCCATGTCCTATCCATCGCTCAGCTCTGCGAAGGAACGCCCGGGAAGGGGGAGGTTCGGAGCGCGGCGCTAGTTCTTGTCGTCGGTCTTCTTTGCCGTCGTCTTCTTCGGAGCCGGCTCGTTCGCCATACATTTCTTGATGAAATCCTGCTCCGCTTTTCCTGAGAGCTTCTGGTCTTTCGCGCCGAACTTGCAGGTCTCCATCTTCTCCTTCGCGCTGATCGTGGACGTGGGCTGGGCGAAGGCGGTGGCGGCGAGGACCGCGCCGGCAAAGGCGAGGCTGACGGCGGGAGCGCGGAGTCGCATGGGTCTTGGCTCCAATTCTTGATTCTATTGCAAGGCTAGCATGTGGACCCCGGCAGCGTCGTGGCCCCTTTGCGGCGGTGCGGCCGCCACATCAGGAACAGGAAGGCGTGCCAGGGAGTTGAGAGCCGTGCCGCCGGGCCCCCGCCCGCGCGGCCTGTTTCCTGCGGGGCTACGGAGGGTTGTCATGCCGACATTGTTTGCACTCGCGCGCGTCCTGCTCGTCCTGATTTTTGCCATTTCCGGAGCCACCAGGCTTCTCGATCTCGACGGCGCGGCCCAGATCATCGCGAAGGAAGTGCCGATCCCCGAAATGCTCGCGGGGCTCGCGGCGCAGATCGAGGGGGCGATCGGGATTGCGACGCCAAAGCTCCTCGCCATCCTATCCGTCGTGATCGAGCTAGGTGGCGCTCTGCTGATTGCCCTCAACGTCGGCACCCGCTTCGCCTCGGCGCTCCTGATTCTCTTCACCGCGTCCGCGACGCTCTACTTCCACGACTTCTGGAACATGGAAGGGGCGGCGCGTATGCAGAACATGGTCGCCGCGGAGAAGAACCTCTCCATCATCGGCGGGCTGTTGATGCTGTTTGCGCTTGGCTCCTGGCGACCCTTCGCGGTGAGAACGATCGAATACATCCCACCGCACAGGCGCGACGATCGTACGGACCGTGCGTATCCGCACCCGGCGGAGTGATCGTCATTCCGGAGCGCCGACGTCTCCCGAATAACACTCCGCCTCAACGGTCAATTCGAGGGAACCAAGCAAATTGGCGGCCGCGTTCGCAAAAGGCGCCGGGATTTTCGGTGCACTGTGGCCGTCTTGCAATACCTCCGCATTGGCCATCCTGCTAAACTGCCGAGTACACAACACAGGTGAGGGGCCCGCCATGTCCAAGCGCATGATCGTATTGCTTGCCCTCGCGCTCCCCGCGTGGGGCCCATCCGCGTTCGCGGCGGACTTACCGGCGAAGATGCCGGTGAAGGCGCCCGTCGTGGCGCCTTTCACGTGGGCCGGACCGTATGCGGGCGTCAATTTCGGCTACAGCTGGGGGGACTGGGATACTGCGATAACGATCCCCGGCGGATCGTACGCGCTTTCGCCGAACGTTGATGGTTGGCTCGCCGGCCTGCAGATCGGCCGCAACTGGCAGAACGGCAATTGGGTGTTCGGCCTCGAGGCCGATATCCAGATTACCGGCGAGGACGACCGCGACTCACCGGGCACGGGCGGCAGCACTGCGATCACCAGCAGTACTGTCGAGTGGGACTTTCCGTGGTTTGCCACGCTGCGCGCGCGCCTTGGCCACGTCTACGGCGACCAGGGCCGCCATCTTCTCTATGTCACTGGCGGTGCTGCCGTGGGCAAGGTCGAGTTCGACTACCTCTCGGCTCCGCCCACGATTGCGATCTCCGGCGACAGGACGCGCTGGGGTTGGACGATCGGTGGTGGCTGGGAGTACGCATACAATCACAATTGGAGCTTCAAGCTCGAGTACCTCTACCTCGATCTTGGCACCGCCAGTTTCACGGGCACTCCCGGGGCAAGCGCAAGCATCGACGTCAAGGATCACGTCGTGCGCGCCGGCTTCAACTATCGCTGGGGCGACGCACCGGTGAAGGTGAAATACTGACGGTCGATTATCGCTGCGCCGTGCGCGGGTGGAGTTGCCGGTACTCGGCGGGCATCTCGAATTCGCCGCTCCAGATTCCGTGCTTTGCCTTACGCGCTTCCGCTTCGGCGGAACGGTAGCCGCCGTTCATGAAGTCGACCGCGTAGCCCGCGCGCACCATTTCCCCGCCGATATCGGCGATGCCGGGCGATGAGCAGCGCGCGAGCGTGCGGCCGTAGCGGTCCCTCAAGTTTGTGCGGCACTCGACCGTGCCGGGCGAGAGAAGCGACTGCAGGTGCTCGCGCGCCTTGCGGCCGCACGGCCAGCTGCGGCGAAGCTCGTCGCGGCAGGTCTGCCGCAGCTCCGGCGCGTCGATGCCCATCAGCCGGACTTCGTCGCCTTCCGCGCGGAATGAGTCACCGTCGATCGCGCGCGCTCTCTGCAGCACACGATCGGTGGGACGAACGTCACGGTGGTGCGTGATATCTCGCGCGCCATCGAAGTTCCTCGGCAGGAACCCTTGCTGATTGAGCAGTGCCGCAGCAACCAGCGCGCCGAGCGCGATGAAGCCGGCATAGCGGGACATGCGTCGAAACGCGATCGAGCCCATGCCGGCAGGCTAAGCGCCGAATCGTTACCGGAGGCTTGCCGGCCGGGATTCGAGCTACTGGCCGGCTCGCGGCCGGGCTGTCAGGGCTCTCGGGCGACGAAGCGTCCGATGAGTACGGCAAACCCGACGCCTGTGAGCGCACCGCCGGCGTTGGCCAGGAAATCGACAACCGCAGGATGCCTGTCCGGCGCGTAGGCTTGCACAATCTCCAGTGCCGCGGCCACGCCGACCAGCAGAACCGCAAAGGTGCCGCGCGGTAGGCGGTCTCCGTAACCGAACTCGAGCGTCAAGCCCATGGCGAAGTAGGCGAGGAAGTGCTCGACCAGGCCGTTGAACGGACTATAGGCGCGTATTTCCCCCGGCACGACCGAAGCGGCGAGAATCGCGAGCGCAACCGCCCAGCATGCCGCGCGCGCTGCGCGCCGTAGGAATGCGGCAGACATCCGTGTCCCTCTGTCGAAAAACTCATTGGGGGCAGAAACCCCATCATAGAGGCGGCAGCCGGAAATCCAAAGTGCCAATCTCGCCGGAGGCTATTTCTTCGTCTCTTGGTGAAAAGATTGGGGTTGGCCGGCACGAACGGCCGCAGGTGAATCGCACAATGTGAGAATATTCCTCTCTGTTCCCTGCGCGGAACCCGAACGGAACGTCTCGCGCGCGAAAACGTTTTCATCGGTCCCATCAACAACGAGAGGATGGAACCATGCGTAAGTTCTTGATCGGTGCCGCGACGGTTGCCGCGCTGGCGGCGATCCCGACGGCTGCGAGTGCGCAGGCCGCGACTGCGACCGGCGTTGCGGTCGGTGCGGGCACGGGCTTTGCGATCGGTGGCCCTCCAGGGGCCGTGATCGGCGGCGTCATCGGCGGTTCGGTAGGCGCTGCGCATGAGCCGGTGTATGTGGAGCCGCGTGCGTACGTGGCGACCCGCACCTACGTCTACCCAAGCGAGCGCGTCTGTTGGCGCGACGCCTGGAATCGGACGTTCTGCGAATACCGCTAACTGAAATCGGCGGGATGAAGGAGCGAGGCGGCCTCGGCCGCCTCGCTTTTTTGCGTGGCGACGAAAGCGCACACCTCACCACGCGGCCCGCAGACCGAGCGCCTCAAAATGCATAGCAAGTCGGCGAGATGCTCGTCGATCGCGCCGATGGCGAAGTCGGCGGCGGGAATGAGCACCTGCGAGTAGATCCGCTCTTGCGGTGGGTTCTCCGAATTCAGCGCCGACAGCGGCGGTGAGGAAAACCCGACGATCCAGCCTCCCTGCTTGAGGTCAAATTCGATCGTGAGACGGAGTAATCCCTGCTCGTAGGCCTCACGTTCTAGGGAGGACAGCAGTTGGTGCACAAGAGCGCCCCGCGGGATCGAGCGATCGTCAGCACATAATGTTTGAGACCGAGCGAGAACGAGCAAGCCCCGCCGCGCCGTCCGCACGGCGTCATACCTTGCGTGGTTACCCGAATGTCTCCCTGGGCCGGCTGTGGTAAATTGCGGCCATGAGTAAGGTCCTGGAACGGCCCGGCACGAAGACCAGGACGCAGACCAAGCGTCCGCCGCTCTACAAGGTGATCCTGGTGAACGACGACTTCACGCCGCGGGAATTCGTGGTGCAGGTGTTGAAGGCCGTATTTCGCATGAACGCCGAGCGCGCCTACCACGTCATGATGACGGCGCACCGGCGCGGCGCCTGCGTGATCGCCGTCTACACGCGTGATGTCGCCGAAACCAAGGCAAAGGAGGGGACCGAGCTCGGGAAGCAGAAGGGCTATCCCCTGTTCTTCACGACGGAGCCGGAGCAATAACCACGCTTTCCCGCCCGCAGCACCGCACTTGACCAAAATCAAGCAATCGTAGCCCGTTGATGCAGATCATGGTGGGCGATTGGAGCCCGCGCAATGCTGGCTTTAATTGATGGAGGTTAGCCATGCGCGCTGCAGATATCATGACGCCCAACGTGATCACGGTCGGGCCGGAGGACGCGGTCCAGGATGTCGCGCGTCTTCTCCTCAGAAATCAGATCAGCGGAGCACCTGTCGTCGACGCGCGCGGCGCGATCATCGGTGTCGTCAGCGAAGGCGATCTGATGCGCCGCGCAGAGATCGACACCGACGAGAAGCGATCGTGGTGGCGTCGTGCGTGGGCCGGGCGGGAGCGACTTGCGCGCGACTACGTTCGCACGAACGCGCGCAAAGTCGCCGACGTGATGAGTTCGCCCGCGATTACCGTGGGTCCCGACACTTCGCTGCGCGAGGTGGCCTCGCTTCTTGAGCGCAAGGGAATCAAGCGTGTTCCGATCGTCGACGGGGGGAAGCTCGTCGGCATCATCAGCCGCGCCAATCTCCTGCGTGCCTTTGTCGCGTTTTACGTCGCGCCGACCGCCGAGGCGACAAGCGACGAAGAAATCCGCGAGCGCGTCTACTCGCGTCTGCGCTCGCAGCACTGGGTTGCGCCCGTGACGCTGAATGTCGTGGTCGACCAGGGCGTCGTTGAGCTCTGGGCCGCGGTCAACAGCGAAGCGGAGCGCAAGGCGATCCGCGTCGCCGCCGAAACCACCCCGGGCGTCACTGCGGTGAAGGACCACGTCATGATCGGGGCGATTCCGTCAGGCTACTAAGCCTACGGGATTCCCCTTAGGTACATGCTCTGAATTTTCGGAGCCGGCTAAGGTCGTTATCGATCCAACATGAACTGTTGGAGGTTTGGCCATGCAGCTGCATCCATCGACCAGGTCGGAGCCCACGCTCAGTCAAAATTCTCGGAATTCGCCGAAGGGGCGCGTCCCCGATCGTGATTCGTTGCGCCAAGCTATCGCACTGATGGGCGCGGCCATGCCGTACGCTCGAAACGTCGAAATTTTCGGTGAGGATGAGCCGGCCGAGTACGTCTATCAGGTCGTTCGCGGTGCGGTGCGGACGTACAAGCTGCTCAGCGACGGGCGCCGGCAGATCGGGGCTTTCTATTTGCCGGGTGACGTTTTCGGCCTGGAGGCAGGCGCCCAGCATCGCCTGACGGCCGAGGCGGTTTCCGACTCAAGCGTTCTCGTCATGAAGCGCAGTGCGGTCATTGCGCTGGCCGGCCGCGATGCGAATCTCGCGCAGGAGCTCTGGGCACTCACAGCGCGTGAGCTCGAGCAGGTTCAGGGTCTGATGCTCATGCTCGGCCGTAAGACGGCGCAGGAGCGTGTCGCGGGTTTTCTCCTGGAGATGGCCGCGCGCGGACGCGACACACAGACGGTGGAACTGCCGATGTCGCGCCAGGACATCGCCGATTATCTCGGCCTCACGATCGAAACCGTCTCGCGCACGATCGGCCAACTGGAAGAGACGTCGGCAATCGCGTTGCCGAACTCGCGACGCGTCGTGCTGCGTGACCGGAGCGCGCTCGCTCGATTGAGCGGCTGAGGAGGGCGAATGGCCCAAACACAAGATCATGCGCGTGACAGGCATTCGATGAGCGGACTTCCACGCACTTTCCGCCGCATTCGCCTCGAACTCGCGCGCGAGCCGGGACATCCCGGCGGCGATCGTCGCCATGGATATGTTTTCGTCGCACCGCTCGACGAAAGCGGTCGCATCGACCCGCGCGTGTGGAAGTCTCACAGCGACGAATGTCGGGTGGTTCGCTTTCGTCGGAACGACGAAGACATCGGCCACCTCGTCCGCGGCAAGAACGGCGAATGGGTCTTTCACTACGACGTGCGCGGCGATGAAAGCGACGAGACCGGATTTCGCTTCGGCGACGAGCGATTTGTCGTCGGTGAGTATGTTTCCGTCAAGGAAGCCGACGCGATGCACACGTTCAAGGTTTCGTCCGTCGAGCACGTGTGAACACAGGCCAAAGGGGGCAACCCATGAGCAACGTTGCGGATGGAATTCGTCAGTGGTGGACGGGAATGTTTCGCCAGAGCGAACTCGACCGGCTAGGCGAATTGGGGGTCGAGCGCATCGCTACGGAGGCCGGTGTTTCCGTCAACGATCTTTACGAGCTGACCCGGCACGGTCCCGATTCGGCTGAACTCTTGTCGCGCCGGCTGCGTGCCCTCGATCTGGACCCGGCGCAGATTGCGCACGAGCAACCGCAGGACTTCCGCGACATGCAGCGGCTTTGTTCCTTGTGCGAAAGCAAGGGTCGATGCGAACGCGATCTCTCGCTGAACCCGGAAAACTCGATCTGGTCGTATTACTGCCCCAACGCGGAAACGATTCGTGCGCTTCGGTAACAGGCGCGTCGGTAACATCTTCCTCATCCAGTCAAAATTCATTGAGCGAATAATCGGCCCGTTGATCTGGCTCAAGAGCGGTTGCCGTGAATCTGGCACTTGTATGCCATTGGACCTGTAAATCAAGGGAAATACCGAGATGGATCCCAAATCCGACGCCAGCGCTCAATCGCGGGCGCTCTGGCTCTCGACGATTGCGTTTACCGTCTGCTTTGCGGCGTGGACGATCTTCTCCATCATCGGTGTGCAGATAAAGAAAGACCTTGGCCTGAACGACACGCAGTTCGGGTTGCTCGTCGGCACGCCGATCCTGACCGGCAGCGTTATCCGCCTCGCCCTTGGCATCTGGACTGATCAGTACGGCGGACGCATCGTCTACACGCTGGTAATGCTGTCGGCGGCGGTTGCCACCTGGCTTCTCACCTTCGCTTACGACTACACAACCTTCCTGATCGCGGCGCTCGGCGTCGGTATCGCCGGCGGCTCGTTTGCGGTGGGCATCGCCTACGTCTCGCGTTGGTATCCGGTGGAAAAACAAGGGACGGCGCTGGGCATTTTCGGCGCCGGCAATGTCGGCGCCGCCGTGACCAAGTTTCTCGCGCCGATGATCATGGTTGCCTACGGCTGGACCACCGTCGCCCAACTGTGGGCGCTTGGCCTTGTAGTCATGGCGGTAATCTTCTGGTTCGGCACCAAAGACGATCCCGAGCACGCAAAACGAAAAAGGGCCGGGGCCGCGCCCGAGTCATTTGCCAGCATGCTGGAGCCGCTGAGGAAGCTGCAGGTCTGGCGATTCTCGCTTTATTACTTCTTCGTCTTCGGTGCGTTTGTCGCGCTCGCCCTTTGGCTGCCCCGCTACTACGTCGGCGTTTACGGCCTCGACATTGTGACCGCGGGCCTGCTCGGCGCCGCCTACTCGATTCCGGGATCGCTCTTCCGCGTCCTCGGCGGCACGCTGTCCGACAAATATGGTGCGCGCCGCGTGATGTACTGGACCTTCACCGGTTCCGTGATCTGCACGTTCCTGCTGTCCTACCCGGCGACCACATACGTTGTGAACGGCATACGCGGGCCGATCGAGTTCACGATCGCCCTCGGCTTCATCCCGTTCACGGCTCTCACATTTGTGCTCGGCTTCTTCATGAGCCTGGGCAAGGCAGCGGTCTACAAGCACATTCCCGTATATTATCCGGGCCGGGTCGGCTCGGTCGGCGGCGTCGTCGGCCTGATCGGCGGGCTTGGCGGATTTATTCTGCCGATCGCCTTTGGCGCAATGAACGACCTCATCGGCGTATGGACCAGCTGCTTCATGCTTCTGTTCGCCGTGGTCGCCGTGTCCCTGATCTGGATGCACTTCTCCATCCTTTACATGGAGAAGCGGAAAATTCCTTCGCTCGCGGGCCCGCAGTATCTGCCGGAGGCCGATATCCTCGGGCCGGTGCTGCCGCAGGCGCCTGAAGGCCGCAGGCCACGCGCTCCCGAGCCGGCGAAACACGTGGCAGGCAGCCCCAAGCCGGCGCCGGTGCGCGCGTGAACAAATCGGTCGATCCGCTTTCCAGGAGGTGCCGCAACGATGGCGCGTGAAGTCGAGATCGAAGGTCGCGGCAGGGCGCTCTGGCTCTCAACAGCCGCATTCACGATTTGTTTTGCCGTATGGATGTTGTTCTCCGTCGTCGGCATCCAGATCAAGCAACAGCTCGGGCTGAATGACACCCAGTTCGGCCTGCTTATCGGCACGCCGATCCTGACCGGGTCGCTGACCCGCATCATCATCGGCCTTTGGGCCGATCGATACGGCGGCAGGACGGTACTCGCCCTGGTGATGCTGGTCGCGGCGATCGCGAGCTATTTGCTGTCCTTAACGACTACCTTTCAGCTGATGCTCATCGCCTCGCTCGGAGTCGGAATTGTCGGCGGCTCGTTTGCGGCGGGTGTTGCCTATCTCTCCCGCTGGTTTCCGACCGAGCAACAAGGAACGGTCCTCGGAATTTTCAGCGTTGGCCACGTCGGTGCCGCGCTGATCCTCATCTTCGCACCGTCGCTACTCGCTCGCTACGGCTGGCAGACGCTCGCGCAATTCGCCGGCGGAGCGCTTGCGGTTGCGGCTGTGCTGTTCTGGTTCATCGCAGCAGAGGACCCCGCCACACGAAGGCGGCGCGCCGCGGGAAGGCGACCAAAGGGCATTTGGGAAGAGCTTGAGCCGCTGCGGCACCTGCAGGTTTGGCGCTTCTCGCTCTATTACTTCTTCGTCTTCGGCGCTTTTGTTGGGATCTCGCTGTGGCTGCCACGCTACCTGATGGGCGTGTACGGCCTCGATCTCACGGCCGCGGGACTCGTAGCCGCGCTGTTCGCGCTGCCGGCGGCGATCTTCCGCCCGTATGGCAGCCGCCTTGCCGAGAAGTACGGCGCTCGCCGAGTCATGTACTGGACCTTCTCGGTCTCGGCCGTATGCACCTTCGTTCTCTCCTATCCCCCGACGGACTACATCGTTCGCGGCGTCGAAGGACCGATCGCGTTCCATTTCGAAATCACATTGATCACCTTCGGTGTCGTCGCTGCGGTCCTGGGATTTTTCATGAGTCTCGGGATGGCGGCGGTCTACAAGCACATTCCCGTCTACTACCCGAAGAGCGTGACCGCGGTCGGCGGGCTCGTCGGCATGATCGGGGGCCTCGGCGGCTTCCTGCTGCCGCTCGCGTTCGGACTGCTGATCGACCTTACACGCGTGTGGACGAGCAGCTTCATGCTGCTGTTCCTTCTGGTCTCGATCGCGCTTCTCTGGATGCATCTCGCCATCCGGCGCATGGAGCGCGGGGTCGCGGAGCCCCAGCTGCGCCGGCTGCCAGAGCTTCCCGAGATGCAGGAGATCCACGAGCCGCGGCACGTGGGCGTGCTCGGACCGCATCTCATCGAGGACTGGCGCCCCGAGGACCAGGAATTCTGGAACCGGACCGGGCGCGCGATCGCCCGGAGGAATTTGTGGATCTCGATTCCGGCGTTGCTGTTGTCGTTCGCCGTCTGGATGGTCTGGTCCGTGGTCGTGGCGAAGTTGCCGGCGGTCGGCTTCAAATACACCACCGACCAGCTGTTCTGGCTCGCCGCGCTGCCCGGCCTGTCGGGAGCGACGCTTCGCATATTCTATTCCTTCATGCCGCCGATTTTCGGCGGCCGGCTCTGGACCACACTCGCGACCTGGTCGCTGATGATCCCCGCGGCAGGCATTGGGCTCGCGGTGCAAAATCCGCAGACGCCGTATTTCATGTTCCTCGGCCTAGCGCTGCTCTGCGGTTTCGGCGGCGGCAACTTTGCCTCCTCGATGGCGAACATCAGCTTCTTCTTCCCCAAGGCCGAGAAGGGCAACGCACTTGCGCTCAATGCCGGGCTCGGCAACCTCGGTGTGAGCGTCGTGCAATTCGTCATCCCGCTCGCCATCACGGCCGGCATATTCGGCTGGCTCGGCGGCGACCCGCAGACGGCGGTCGAAGGCAGCAAGACCACGCAAATCTGGTTGCAGAACGCGGGCTACGTCTGGGTGCCCTTCATCGTGGCGTCGGCGTTTGCCGCCTGGTTCGGCATGAACGATATCGCTTCGATGAAGGCCTCGTTTGCGGAGCAGGCAGTGATCTTCCGCCGCACGCACAACTGGATCATGTGCTGGCTATACACCGGAACCTTCGGTTCCTTCATCGGCTACTCGGCCGGGTTCCCGCTGCTCGCCAAGACGCAATTCCCTGGCGTCGATGCGCTGCAGCTCGCCTTCATCGGTCCGCTCGTCGGCGCGCTGTCCCGCTCGGCGACCGGGTGGATTTCGGACAAGTACGGTGGCGGCCGGGTCACCGTCTGGGTTTTCGTCTTGATGATGGCTGGCGTGCTCGGCGTGCTCTATTTCCTGGGCGTCAAGGATCAGCCGTACGCGTTCTGGGGTTTCTTCGCGAGTTTCATCCTGCTCTTCTTCGCAACGGGCGTCGGCAATGCTTCAACTTTTCAGATGATTCCGGCGATCATGCGCAAGGAACTCGAGCGGCTGGAACCGAAGATGAGCGCGGCCGAGCGCGTCAGGCAGTCGGACAAGGAATCGGCGGCGATCATCGGTTTCACATCGGCGATTGCCGCCTATGGCGCCTTCTTCATACCCAAGAGTTATGGTACCTCGATCCAACTCACGGGAGGCGCCGAGCTCGCACTGTGGGGGTTCCTCGTCTTCTATGTGAGCTGCCTGCTCATTACGTGGGGTGTTTATACGCGCCGCGGCGGGCTGCTCTACGATGTCGAACGTCAGCCTCGTCAGGCCGTTCCGCCGCGTATTGCCCGCGCCGCTGCAGCAGCAAAATCATAGGGAGCCGTCGATGAGTCATCTCCTCGACCGACTAACGTTCTTCCGGCGCGCGTCGGAGACCTTTGCCGATGGCCACGGCGTCACGACGCGCGAGGACCGGCGCTGGGAAGACGGCTACCGCAAGCGCTGGCAGCACGACAAGATCGTGCGTTCGACTCACGGCGCCAACTGCACCGGCTCCTGCTCGTGGAAAATCTACGTCAAGGGCGGCATCGTCACCTGGGAGACGCAGCAGACCGACTACCCACGCACGCGCCCCGATCTCCCGAACCACGAGCCGCGCGGCTGCTCGCGCGGCGCGAGCTACAGCTGGTACCTCTATTCCGGCAATCGCGTGAAATATCCGCTCGTGCGCTCGCGACTCTTGAAGCTCTGGCGCGAGGCACGCGCCGTGCGCTCGCCGGTCGCAGCCTGGGCGTCGATCGTCGAGAATCCGCAAAAGCGTGCCGCGTATACGAGGAAGCGTGGTCTCGGCGGCTTCGTGCGCGCCAGATGGGACGAGGTCAACGAGATCATCGCCGCCGCGAACGCCTACACCGTTAAGGCGCACGGGCCCGATCGGGTCGCCGGCTTCTCGCCGATCCCGGCCATGTCGATGGTGAGCTATGCGGCCGGCTCGCGTTATCTGTCGCTGCTCGGCGGCGTCTGCATGTCGTTCTACGATTGGTACTGCGACCTCCCGCCTTCCTCGCCGCAGACCTGGGGCGAGCAGACCGACGTTCCCGAGAGCGCCGACTGGTACAATTCCGGCTTCCTGCTGATCTGGGGCTCCAACGTCCCGCAGACGCGCACGCCCGACGCACACTTCTATACGGAGGCGCGCTACCGGGGTGCGAAAAGCGTCGTCATCACGCCCGACTATTCGGAAGCCTCCAAGTTCGCGGATCTTTGGATTTCCGTGAAGCAAGGCACCGATGCGGCGCTCGCTATGGCCATGGGCCACGTGATCCTGCGTGAGTTCCACATCGACCGTCAGGCCGGCTATTTCCACGACTATGTGCGCCAGTACACCGACATGCCGATGCTGGTGCGGCTCGTACAGCAGGACAGCAAGCTCGTGCCCGAGCGGCTGCTGCGCGCCTCCGACTTTGCCGACAAGCTCGGCGAGACCAACAATCCCGAGTGGAAGACGGTCGCCTACGACGAGAAATCGGGCGAGATCGTCGCGCCGAACGGCTCCGTCGGGTTCCGCTGGGGGGAAAAGGGAAAGTGGAATCTGGAGGAGAAAGAGTCCAGGGGCCGCGAGACCAATCTTCGCCTCTCGCTCGCCGGCAGCAAGGATGAGTTCGTCGACGTCGCGTTCCCGTACTTCGGCAATCGCGAGCACGACCATTTCATCGGCACCGATCATCCGAGCGTGTTGATGCGGAAAATTCCGGCGAAGAAGATCAAGCTCGCCGAGGGCGAGGCATTGGTTGCAACGGTATTCGACCTGTTCGTCGCGAACTACGGCATCGACCGCGGCTTCGGCGGCAAGCACGTCGCGAAATCTTACGACGACAATGAGCCCTACTCGCCGGCGTGGGCCGAGAAGATCACCGGCGTACCGCGCAACCAGATCATCACGGTAGCGCGCGAGTTCGCCCTCAATGCCGAGAAGACGAAGGGCCGCTCGATGGTGATCATCGGCGCGGCGATGAACCACTGGTACCACTGTGACATGAACTACCGCGGCGTCATCAACATGCTGGTGATGTGCGGTTGTGTCGGCCAGTCCGGCGGCGGCTGGTCGCACTATGTCGGCCAGGAGAAGCTGCGCCCGCAGTCGGGCTGGCTGCCGCTCGCATTCGCGCTCGACTGGGGCAGGCCGCCACGCCAGCAGAACTCCACCTCATTCTGGTACGCACACACCGACCAGTGGCGCTACGAAGCGCTGGGGGTGGAAGAAATCCTTTCACCGACCGCGCCGCCCGGGCCGTGGGATGGCGCCTTCATCGATTACAATGTGCGCGCCGAGCGCATGGGGTGGCTGCCATCCGCGCCGCAGCTAAGGCAGAACCCGCTGACGATTGCCAAGAAGGCCGAAGTAGCCGGTGTCGAGGCCAAGGACTACGTTGCGAAGGCGCTGAAGTCCGGCGAATTGCAGATGTCCTGCGAGGATCCCGACCATCCCGACAACTGGCCACGCAATCTGTTCGTGTGGCGTTCGAATCTCCTCGGTTCGTCGGGCAAGGGCCATGAATATTTCCTCAAGCACCTGCTCGGAACGACGCACGGCGTGCAGGGCAAGGATCTCGGCGCGACCGGCCGGAAAAAGCCGAAGGAGGTCGCCTGGCACGAAGCCGCGCCGGAAGGAAAGCTCGATCTCCTCGTCACCATCGACTTCCGTATGTCGACCACCTGCGTTTACTCCGACATCGTGCTGCCGACGGCGACCTGGTACGAGAAAAACGATCTCAACACATCGGACATGCACCCCTTCATCCATCCGCTGACTTCGGCGGTGGATCCGGTGTGGGAATGCAAGAGCGACTGGGAGATCTACAAGGGCATCGCGAAGAAGTTTTCCGAAGTCGCGCCCGAAGTGCTCGGCGTCGAGAAGGACGTGGTGCTCACCCCGATCCTGCACGACACGCCGACCGAGATCGCGCAGGCGCTCGACGTGAAGGAGTGGAAGCGGGGAGAGGCCGAGCCAATTCCCGGCAAGACCATGCCCTCGGTGACGGTTGTCGAACGTGATTATCCCAATCTCTACAAGCGCTTCACATCGCTCGGGCCGCTCATGCAGAAACTTGGCAACGGCGGCAAGGGCATGGCGTGGAACACCGAGCATGAGGTCGATTTCCTCAAGCGTCTGAACGGCGTCGTGACCGAGGAGGGGCCGACCAAGGGACTCGCCCGCATCGACAGCGACATCGACGCGGCGGAGGTGATCCTCTCGCTCGCGCCGGAAACGAACGGCGAGGTCGCTGTGAAGGCCTGGGACTCGCTCTCGAAGTTCACCGGCCGCGACCATGGCCATCTCGCGCTCTCGAAAGAGGACGAGAAGATCCGTTTCCGCGACGTGGTTGCCCAGCCGCGCAAGATCATCTCTTCGCCGATCTGGTCGGGGCTGGAATCCGAGAAGGTCTGCTACAACGCCGGCTACACCAACGTGCACGAGTTGATCCCGTGGCGCACACTCTCCGGGCGCCAGCAGCTCTATCAGGATCACCTTTGGATGCGCGCCTTCGGCGAGGCGCTCTGCGTCTACCGGCCGCCCGTCGACCTCAAGGCGGTGAAGCCGATCATCGACAAGAAGCCGAACGGCGAGAAGCAGGTCGTCCTCAACTTCATAACCCCACACCAGAAGTGGGGCATCCACTCCACCTACACCGACAATCTTTTGATGCTCACGCTTTCGCGCGGCGGTCCGATCGTCTGGATCAGCGAGACCGACGCAAAGAAGGCGGGCATCGTCGATAACGATTGGATCGAGGCCTACAACCTCAACGGGGCGCTGGTTGCACGCGCCGTCGTCTCCCAGCGCGTGAAGGAAGGCATGTGCCTCATGTATCACGCGCAGGAGAAGATCGTGAACGTGCCTGGCTCCGAGATCACCGGCCAGCGCGGGGGCATCCACAATTCGGTGACGCGCATCGTGGTGAAACCGACGCACATGATCGGTGGCTACGCCCAGCAGGCGTATGGCTTCAATTACTACGGCACGATCGGCACCAACCGCGACGAGTTCGTCATCGTCCGCAAGATGTCCAAGGTCGACTGGCTCGACCACCCAAGCGCCGATCAGCCCGGCGAACTTCCCGCGCCGGTCGGAATGGAGGCCGCAGAATGAAGATCCGCGCACAGGTTGCGATGGTGCTGAACCTCGACAAGTGCATCGGGTGTCACACCTGTTCGGTCACCTGCAAGAACGTGTGGACCAATCGCGAAGGCATGGAATACGCGTGGTTCAACAACGTCGAAACGAAGCCCGGCATCGGGTATCCGAAGGACTGGGAAAATCAGGACCGCTGGAACGGCGGCTGGACGCGCAAGCGCAACGGCCAGATCATTCCCAAGATCGGCTCGAAATGGCGTGTGCTCGCCAAGATCTTCGCCAATCCGGATTTGCCGGAAATCGATGACTACTACGAGCCCTTCACCTTCGACTACGAGCATTTGCAGAAGGCGCCGGAGCTTGAGGCGTCGCCAACGGCGCGCCCGCGCTCGCTGATCACCGGCGAGCGCATGGAGAAGATCAACTGGGGCCCGAACTGGGAAGAAATCCTCGGCGGTGAGTTCGAGAAGCGCTCTGCCGATTACAACTTCGCCGGCGTGCAGAAAGAGATCTACGGCCAGTTCGAAAACACCTTCATGATGTACCTGCCGCGCCTGTGCGAGCACTGCCTCAATCCGGCCTGCGTCGCCGCGTGTCCCTCCGGCGCGATTTACAAGCGCGAGGAGGACGGCATCGTTCTCATCGATCAGGACAAGTGCCGTGGCTGGCGCATGTGCGTGTCCGGCTGCCCGTACAAGAAGATCTATTACAACTGGTCGAGCGGAAAGTCGGAGAAGTGCATCTTCTGCTTCCCGCGCATCGAGGCGGGCCAGCCGACCGTCTGCTCGGAGACCTGCGTCGGTCGCATTCGCTACCTAGGCGTCGTCCTTTATGACGCGGATCGTATCGAACAGGCCGCGAGCGTCGCCGACGAGCAGGACCTCTATCAGGCGCAACTCGACATCTTCCTCGATCCGCGCGACGAGCGTGTGATCGCGCAGGCGCGTGCCGACGGCGTCCCCGACAACTGGCTCGAGGCCGCTCGCCGATCGCCGATCTGGAAGATGGCGATGGAGTGGAAGGTCGCGTTCCCGCTGCATCCAGAGTACCGCACGCTGCCGATGGTCTGGTACGTGCCGCCGCTATCGCCCATTCAGTCCGCGGCCGACGCGGGCAAGATCGGGCACGACGGTGAGATGCCGGACGTACGCTCGCTCCGTATACCATTGAAGTATCTTGCGAATTTGCTCACCGCCGGCAAGGAAGAACCGGTCGCCAAGGGTCTCGAGCGCATGCTCGCCATGCGCGCCTACATGCGCGCGAAGACGGTCGACGGCGTGATCAACGAGAAGATCGCACGCCGCGTGGGGCTCAGCAGCCTTGCGGTCGAGGAGATGTACCAGACCATGGCGATTGCCAATTTCGAGGACCGCTTCGTCATTCCGACGGCGCACCGCGAGATCGGCGAGGACGCCTACGACCTGCGCGGCTCCTGCGGTTTCACCTTCGGCAACGATTGCTCCGGCGGCGAGACCAAGGTGAATCTCTTCGGCACGCCGAAGCGCGCCAAGAACCCGATGGAGATGGTGTGATGGCGAACATCTTCAAGGCGTTCTCTGTGCTCCTCACCTATCCGACAGCCGAAGTGCAGGCGGCCGCCGGCGCGATCAGCGAGGCGCTGGATCGGGAGCCTGCGATTCCCGCGCGCGTCCGCAGTCAGCTGCACGGCCTGATCGAGGAAATCGCTACGGACGATCTCTACGATCTGCAGGAGCGTTACGTGCTCCTGTTCGATCGTACGCGGTCGCTCTCGCTGCACCTCTTCGAGCACGTCCACGGCGAGAGCCGCGACCGCGGGCAGGCGATGGTCGATCTGCAAAATCTCTACGCGCAGCATGGCCTCGAAATCGGCGCCGCCGAGCTGCCCGATTTCATCCCGCTGTTCCTTGAATTCCTCGCGACGCTTCCCGCGGTTGAGGCGCACGAGCATCTTGGACAACCGGCCCATATTCTATCGGCGATCGCGGAGCGGCTGCGCAAGCGCAGTTCGCCGTATGAGGCGGTGTTCCGCGCACTGGTCGCGCTCGCAGCCTCCGCGCCGAAGGAAGACGAGGTCGCCAATTTGCTTGGCGAGCCGGACCCGGACGCCACGGATCTCGTGGCGCTCGACGCGGCCTGGGAGGACGCGCCGGTGAAATTCGGACCCGGCGCCGCCGGCGATTGCAAGGACGATCTTGCGATGCGGCTCCGCGCGGCGCGCCGTCCCGCGCCCGGCATGGAGCCGCAGGCAGCGCCTCCGCGCACGATCATCACCACGTCTCCGGCCAATCGGAACTAGGGAGACCGCCATGCGCGACTTCATCAATCACGCGGTCTTCGGCTGGTATCCGTACTTGTGTCTAACCGTGTTTCTGGTCGGCAGCTGGGTGCGCTTCGATCGCGAGCAGTACACTTGGCGTTCCGGCTCGAGCCAGCTCTTGCGCCGCCGCCAGCTGATGTGGGGCTCGAACCTCTTTCACGTCGGCATCCTGGCGATCTTCCTCGGTCATTTCGTCGGCCTGCTCACGCCGATCTGGGTTTTCGACACGCTCGGCATCTCGCACACATTCAAGCAATGGATGGCGATCGTGATCGGCGGGGTCGCCGGCATCATGTGCTTCGTCGGCGCGACGCTGCTCATCCACCGCCGTCTGTTCGACTCACGCATTCGCAAGACGTCGAGCTTCGGCGACATCGCGATCCTCTTGCTGCTCTATGCGCAGCTCATCCTGGGCATGGCGTCGATCTACGTATCGCTTCAGCATCTCGACGGCCAAGAGATGGTGAAATTCATGACCTGGGCGCAGGGCATCCTCACGCTCCAGCCCGACGTGTGGACGCTCGTCGCCAATGCGCACTGGATCTTCAAGCTGCACCTGTTCCTCGGCATGACGATCTTCCTCGTGTTCCCGTTCACGCGCCTCGTGCACATCTGGAGCGCGCCGGTCTGGTATCTCGGCCGTCGTGGTTATCAGGTGGTGCGGACGCGGAACGGTTTACGTCCACGCGGCATTTCCTATCCAGAGCCCGCGGAGTGACGGCGATGAGCTGCTCCGTTCGTTCGGCGGCGATCACCGCGAAGCCCACGCCGGTCAGCGTCAACGGTGTGACCATTGCGCGCGACGCGATCGCCCGTGAAGTGCAGCAGCATCCCGCGTCCTCGCCACTCGCCGCCTGGAAAGAGGCGGCACGTGCGCTCGCGCTCCGCGAGCTGATGCTGCAGGAAGCGCGCCGTCTCAAGCTGGTACCCGATCCGCAATCGGACGCCGAAGGCCGCCGGGAAACGGACGAAGAGGCGCTGATCCGCGCCCTCGTCGAGCAAGAGGTCGTGGTCCCTGAGCCCGACAGTGAGGCGTGCCGGCGCTACTACGAAAACAACCGCCGCCGCTTCCGTTCGGCCGACATTTACGAGGCCGCGCACATTCTCGTGGCCGCGCGCGTGAGCGACGCGAAGGCCTACGAAGAAGCGCGCGAAAAGGCAGTAGTCATCCTCGCCGAAGCGGTCGCTCATCCTTCGGGTTTCGCTGATCTCGCCCGTGCCCATTCTGATTGTCCATCTGCCGCGCAGGGCGGCAATCTCGGCCAGATTTCCGAAGGGCAGACGACGCCGGAATTCGAACACGCGCTGAAGTGGCTCGCTCCAGGCGCGATTGGCCAGGAGCCGGTCGCGACGCGTTACGGATTTCACGTGATCCGCCTCGATCGCAAGATCGAGGGCCGCGAGCTGCCGTTCGAGGCAGTGGCCGGCCGCATCACCGAGTATCTCGGCGAAAGCGTCAGGCGGCGCGCAGCCGCGCAGTACATCGCGCGCCTCGCCGCGCGCGCGTCGATCACGGGCATCGAGTTCGCGCCTCCCGAAGCGCTCCGCGTATATTGAGGTAAGCCATGATGCTTGGCGACCTGCTTGCGGAAGTGGAACGTGCGGCGAGCGCCGGGGATGTCGCGGCGTTGCTCGGTGATCTGTCGCTGATGTCGCGCGTTGCCGCCGTGACCGCGGGCGAGGGGATCGATCCGGATGCCTATGTGGTCGCCGCGGTCCGCCGCTTCGAGCAGGGCGCAAGCGCCGAGGACTGGGTTTCACTCATGGGCGCTGCGTCCGCCGACGCCGACCCCGGCAAGGCGTGCCTGCAGCGCATGGTGCGATGGGCGCTGCAACGGGATACGCACTGACGAGCGCGTAACGACGTGTGCGGGACGGTCGCAATTCACGGAAACGTTCGCGACGGCTTTGGGCCCGTGCGCGACGCTTTTCTCGAGAACTTTTCCAGCAGAAGGGAGCTTGGCGCGGCTTGCTGCGTCTACCATCGAGGCGAGAAGGTCGTCGACCTGTGGGGCGGAATCCGCAACAAGGTAACGGGCGAGCCATGGGAGGAGGACACAATGGTCATTGTGCACTCCGCAACGAAGGGCCTCGCCGCGATGACGCTCGCGGTCGCACATTCGCGGGGCTGGGTCGACTACGAGGAACGTGTCTGCAGGTACTGGCCCGAGTTTGCCCAGCACGGCAAGGAAACGATTACCGTGCGGCAGCTTCTCGCTCACCAGGCCGGATTGTTTGCGTTCGACGAGCCGGTCGACAGGGCGACAGTCGCCGATCTCGATCGATTGGCTCTCGTCATGGCCCGCCAGACCCCGGCGTGGAAGCCGGGCGCGCGGCAGGCCTATCACGCCATCACCCTCGGGTTCTACGAGGGCGAGTTGCTGCGCCGGGTCGATCCGCAGCACCGCAGCCTCGGACAGTTCTTCCAGGATGAGATCGCCACTCCGCTGAAGCTCGACTTCTATATCCGCGTGCCCGAGGAAATTCCGAACTCTCGCTTGGCCACGATTGAAAGTCCCACCGCGCTTGAGATGCTCTTCGGTTTTCCGATCCGGCTGACATTGACGACGCTCTATCCCCGCTCGAACTTTTATCGGGCGCTGATCACGAACCCGGGGGCAGGAATATGCCTCGATGCGAAGCGCGTTTACGCCCGCAACCTCGAAGTACCTTCCGGCGGCGGGGTCGGCACCGCCCGAGCGATGGCGCGCGCCTACGGCGTTTTCGCCACCGGCGGCCGAGAGCTGCAACTGCGTCAGGAAACCTTGCAGGCGCTGATGGCGCCTGCGGTTCCGGCAGCATCCGGATTCTTCGACCATTGCGTCAAGGGCGAGATGCGGGTCTCGCTTGGTTTCGCCAAACCCGGGCCGACCTGGCCGTTCGGTCATCCAAGGTCATTTGGGCACCCCGGAGCAGGCGGCTCGTTCGGTTACGCCGATCCGGAAGCCGGCGTCGGCTACGCGTATGTCACCAATCGCATGGGCACGACGCTGCCGTTCGACCCGCGCGACGTGGCGCTGAGAGACGCGATGTCCTCGGTCTTGAATTGATGCCCGCTGCGTCGGGCGTTTGTCTTAGATCAAGGACCTCGCTCCCCAATCGATTACCAACATTTCCATGAGCGAAACTCTCGAACACCCCGTCGTCGTTCTCGAAAGCGGCTACGGTCCATACGCGCAATTTGTCACCGTCGGGCGTCACGTGATGGGCGCCGACGAGTCCGAGCGGCTGGGCGGACAGGACAGCGGGCCTTCACCTTATGAGTATGTAATGGCGGGCCTCGGCGCCTGCACCGCCATGACGTTGCGGATGTACGCGAACCGCCGCGCTTGGAAGATTCGGACGATCGCCGTCGAGGTAAAGCATGAGCGCGTGGAGACGCCTGCGGGAAAGACCGATCGCTTCGAGCGGCTGATCCGCATCGACGGCGACCTCACGCATGAGCAACGCGCGCGCCTCCTCGAGATCGCGGAGAAATGCCCCGTCAGCCGCACGCTGCAGCGGCCCTCGCTCGTGACGTCGCGCTTCGCGGACGCGGTGGCCGCGCTCGAGCCCGCGTAGGTCATTCGGCGTCGAGCCCGCCTAGGATTATTCGGCAGCGGGTGCCGCTGGCAACGGCGACACCCTTTTTTCTTTTCATTTCAGCAGCTGGCTTCAATCACGGGCAATAGTGCCGTCGGCCGTCATAACCGAGGTAGGTCATGCTGTATGGATCGTAGGATCTGAACCGACGGATGCAATAGGCGATGGGATCTCCGAACGGATAGACCCGATAGGCAGGATAGTACGGGTATGGGTAATAGTAGGAGTACGGATAGCCGTAACGATAGGGCCAGTGCGACGCGATAAGGCCACCCACGATAAGCCCGCCGATGACACCTGCGGCGATCCGTGCGCTGCGGTTCCTAACTTGAATCAGAGGCGACATTTGCTCGACCGGCGCCGCGGCGGTTGCCCCGCGACCGAGAGGAAACGCCGAACTGGTGCCTGCCGTCGATAGTGCGAGAACGCTCGCCAGTGTGGAAAGCATCAAAGCTGTTCTTAAAGCGCCCATAGTACTGATCTCCACGATTTGCTGCCGGTCGAGCCGACGTTTCAAAACGTGCAGCAAGATCTCACTGAACTCCTTGATCTATCTCAATCCGAACTACGCCGCCTTGGCGATCGAAGTTTCCAGGGCACCGTCGCGCAGCGAAAAAATATGGTCGAAGCGGTCGAAGATCTTTTCGTCGTGCGTCACGACGATAACCGCGGCCCGCTTTTCCACCGCGACCTTCTTCAGGAGATCGATCACGATCCGCGCGCGCTGTGAGTCGAGCGCGGCGGTCGGCTCGTCGGCGAGAATGATCCTCGGATCGTTGGCAAGCGCCCGCGCGATCGCGATGCGCTGCGCCTCGCCGCCGGAAAGCTGGCCGGGCGAGGCCTCGCTGCGCTTCGCGACGTCAAGGTAGGAGAGCAGCTCAAGTGCGCGGCTCTTCGCCTGCGCCGAGGTTGCGCCCGCGAGCACGCGCGCGACCGCCACGTTCTCCCACGCGTTCAGGAACGGCAGCAGGTTGTGCGCCTGGAAGATGAATCCGATCTTCTCGAGCCGCAGCCGCCGCAGGTCGCCGCGCAGCCATTTGTTTTCGTAGACGAGCTCGCCGTCGAGCCTGAGGCTCCCGGAGTTCGGCTCGGTGATGCAGCCGATCACGTTGAGGAGCGTGCTTTTGCCCGAACCGCTCGGTCCGCGCAGGCCGACGACCGTGCCGGGATAGACGTCGATCGAAACCTCGCGCAGCGCATCGACGCGCGTCGGGCCTTCGCCGAAATGCTTGTTGATGTCCCGTACCTCGACGACTGCGTTCTCGCTCATTGGCTAACCCGTGAGTGCCGTGGCTGGGTCGATCTTGAGTGCGGTGCGCACGCCGAGCGCGCTCGCCAAAAGACACACGAGCAAGACCGCCGCGAACAAAATCGAGGCATCCAAGTCCTGCAACAGGAGCCGGCGCGGGAAATAGCCCTGTGCCGCATGGATCAGGACCACGCCGACGACAAAGCTGATCAGTCCCATCGCGAGTGCCTGCTGCACGATCAGGCCGATGATCCGGCGGTCGGGCGCGCCGATCAGCTTCAGCGTCGCAATCGAACGCTTCTTGTCGAGCGTCATCGTGTAGATGATGAGCCCGATGATCACCGTGGAAACGGCGAGCAGGAGGCTCGTGAACAACCCGATCTGGCGCCGTGCCCGCTCTACGACGGAGCGCGAGAGCACCGTCTCCTGTGCTTCCTGCGTGAGCGCGCCGAGATGCTTCCAGCGGACGACGTTGTCTGCGAACTGCTGCGGATCGACGCCGGCATTGAGGCGCACAAGCACTGCGTTGACCGTATCCGTCGAGCCCGTCGCGTTGGCGGTGCGGGCAGACTCGCGGCGTGCCGCAGCGGGCGTGAGGTCGAACTGAAGTTTCTGCGCGTCGCGCAGCGTGACGAACACGACCGGGTCGCCGCCCGAGGCGACGAGATCCTTCGTCATGCCGACGACCGTGAAGGTGTCGCGGCCGAGCGTGACACGCTCGCCGAGCGCAAAACCCGCACGCTGGTCGGCCACCGCCTCGAAGCGCGAGCGGAGCAGCGGCCGGCCGGCAACGATCGCCGACGCCTCACCGGGGCGGCCGATTTCGGTGCCAACGACGAGCAGGCGTTTGATCGTGCCGCCGTGCGGCGCCTCGACGTTCTGATACGCGATCGAGCCTGCGGCGGCGACTCCCCAGAGCGAAGCGATCGCTTCACGCGTGTCGCCGGGGAGCCGGGACGACTCGGCGAACGGTCCGCGCGTGCCGCCTTCGACCACCCAAACCTGTGCCTGCGCCGCGCGTGCGAGTCCGAGCGCTTCCTCCACGA
>DATBJU010000007.1:0-39361 GCA_036556265.1 Xanthobacteraceae bacterium
TGGGCCTTTTGCTTCTCCGGACCTGATCCAATTTGCGCCGGGCCTGCCAAAGACGCGCTCGGGCAAGATCATGCGGCGAATCCTGCGCAAGATCGCCGAGGATGAGTACGGTAATCTCGGCGATACGTCGACGCTGGCCGACCCGGCCGTGGTCGACGATCTCGTCAACAACCGGCAGAATCGGAAATCCGCCTGAGGGAGGACAGAGAAAGCAGAGAGAAGCGGCAAGTCGTTAACGCAGGCCGAGACGAGGCCTCTCGCGTCGCGTGAGTTGGGGGTCGCGTAATGCGTATGTATCTTGCGTATCGGGCCGCTCTGGCCCTGTGCTTCGCTTTTGTCGCCGCTTCACAAGTTTCTGCGCGAGAAGCGGTCCGGTTCGACGGCTATTCGTCCGGAACGATCGTCATCAAGACAAACGAGCGCCGTCTCTACTACGTACTCGGTGACGGCCGCGCGATTCGCTATCCGGTCGGCGTCGGCCGCTCCGGAAAGCAATGGTTTGGCCACTCATCGGTCACCGGAAAGTACCTCAAGCCCGCTTGGTCGCCGCCGGCCGAGGTGAAGCGCGATGTACCCCACCTACCCGACGTGATCCCGGGCGGAACGCCGCGCAATCCGATGGGAGCCGCAGCACTCACGCTATCCGGAGGCGAGTACGCGATCCACGGCACCAACGTGCCCGGCTCGGTCGGCGGCTTCGTCTCTTACGGCTGTTTCCGCATGTACAACGAAGACGTGGTCGATCTCTTTGGGCGCGTCCGCGTGGGAACGCCCGTCTTGATCGAGCACTGACTGCTAGATCGCGCTCAGAAGAACCTCGAGCGTCCGTTCGGGCATGTCCATCATCACTTCATGCCCGCATGCGAGCTCATGCGTCTCCCAAGCGGGATCGCCCTTGCATTTGTCGTAGAACTGCTTGAACGGGCTGGGACGGCCGAGCTCGCTCGCCCAAACATAGATTCGCTTTTTGATCGAAGCGCCGGCGCCGGAAAGCATTACTCGCTCCGTGAAGCAGGCGAGCGGATGCGGACCTGTCAGCTTCTCATAAAGCGGCGCATCCGCAGCATTCAGGTTCCAGAATGAGGCGGGCGGAGAAGGAATTGCGAATCCGCCATGACCGCCCGCACTCGCAAGGTACCGTGCGGTGTTGGCTGGAATATTGATGTCCCAGATCGACTGGCCGTCCTCCGGCAGAAACGCGTCGAGATAGACGAGCGAGGAAATTTGCTTGGGGATGCGATCGGCCACCCCGGTAATCACCATCCCTCCGTAAGAGTGCCCCGCGAGCACCGCGCGCTCGACGCTTTCATATTTGAAGACGTTTAGGACGTCCTGGATGTGCGTGGACAAATTGACTGAGCCATTCAAGAGATGCGCGCGCTCGCCACAGCCGGTGAGACTCGGCGCATAAACGACGTGGCCTCGCGAACGTAACGCCTCCGCGACTCGCTGATAGTTCCACCCGCCACCCCAGGCACCGTGAATCAGCACAAACGTCGTCTTCTTCTCGGCCATCGACCCCTCCCGGACACGGTCGTGATCACACGAAAACCTTCTCGCGCTTGCGCGCCCGCCTACGCGTTTGCTCCCTGGGTCGGCTCACGAGAAATCGCTGGCGATCCCCTTGCTTTCCCAGTCGCCATAGCGAACGGGTTCGGGGCCATCACGGCCGCCGCGCTCCTTGGGCATCGACTTGGCGCGTGCATCGATTTCCGCGCGGCGTACCGCCGCCTCCGCGAGCGCACGCTCCGCCGCAGGCGTGAGGACCTTGGGGCCTCGTTGACCCGAATTCGGCTTTTGCACGGGCATGACCATAGCGTTTTTCGAACACCCGCACGGGCCGGCCGTCAAGCGTCTTGCGCGCGCGACGGCCACCACCCATCTTTTGCTATCGGGGCGGCTGATCAAGCCGTTCGGAGGGATTGATGAACTATCTAAAGACCGCCATTCTGCTCGCCGGGCTCACGGCGTTGTTCATGGCCGTCGGATTCGTCATCGGCGGCGAGACCGGCATGCTGATCGCGCTCGTCGTTGCGGGTGGCATGAACCTCTTTGCCTATTGGAATTCCGACAAGCTCGTGCTGAGCATGAACGGCGCGCGCGAAGTCGACGAGGCAACGGCGCCGGAGCTGACAGGCCTCGTTCGTGAGCTCGCGGGCCGCGCCGGTCTGCCGATGCCCCGTGTCTATCTCATGGATAACCCGCAACCGAATGCGTTTGCGACCGGCCGCAATCCGCAGAACGCCGCGGTTGCCGCCACGACCGGCCTGCTCAACATGCTGAGCCGCGAGGAAGTCGCCGGCGTGCTCGCCCACGAGCTTGCGCACGTCAAAAATCGCGACACGCTCACCATGACTGTAACCGCGACGATCGCCGGCGCGATCTCCATGCTCTCGCAGTTTGGCCTCTTCTTCGGGGGCAATCGCAATAACAACCCCCTCGGCGCTGTAGGACTCATCCTCGTCGTCATCCTTGCGCCGATTGCTGCAATGATCGTCCAAATGGCGATTAGCCGCTCGCGCGAATATCAGGCGGATCGGTTTGGTGCGGAGATCTGCGGCCGCCCACGTTGGCTCGCGTCTGCGCTCGCGAAGATCTCCAATGCCGCGCAGCGAATTCCCAACGAGGCCGCGGAGGCGAACCCTGCGACAGCGCATCTCTTCATCGTCAATCCGCTCTCGGGCGAGCGAATGGACAATCTATTCTCGACTCACCCGGCGACGGAGAACCGGATTGCTGCGCTCGAAGCGCTTGAGCGCGAAATGGGCGATCGTGGTGCAACGAACGTGAGTACCGCATCCAACACAGGCCCGTGGGCTGCGCAACGCGGCCCGTGGGGCTGAGGACTGATCCTTGAGCGGCGCGCGACCCAAAGCGCGCGCCGAAGCGCCAGGCCTAGCAAGCAGGGTTGTCGCCGCTCGCGCGCTCCACGCGATCCTGCAACGCGGCCGCCCGCTCGACGATGCGATCGGGGCGCGCGAATTCAGTGCCCTCCCTCTTCGCGATCGCGCGCTCGCTCGCATGCTCGTTGCGACGGTGCTGCGCCGGCTCGGTACTTTGCGCGCCCTCATCGGTGAGTACCTCGACAGCGGCCTTCCCAAGGATGCGCCGCACGTTGAGATCGCCCTCCTGCTGGGCGCGGCACAGATTCTTTTTCTCGATGTGCCCGATCACGCTGCAGTCGACCTCTCGGTAAGTCTTGCATCGAGGCGGCGCAAAGCGCGCTACGCTGGCCTCGCCAACGCGGTACTGCGGCGCGTTGCGCGCGACGGCCCCGCGCGCGCAGCCAAACTGGATCCGTCGCTTGACACGCCGTCCTGGCTGCTTGATCGCTGGCGGCGCACATATGGACGCGATACAGCGGCGGCGATTGCTCTGGCACACCGACACGAGCCGCCGCTCGACCTTTCCGTGAAGGGGGATCCGTCTAGTTGGGCGGAACGCCTCGGTGGTCGAGTGCTTCCTACAGGCACGGTCCGGCTGGCTGAAACCGGGCCGATCCCCACTCTGCCGGGTTTCGCAGAAGGCGCATGGTGGGTGCAGGATGTCGCTGCAAGTCTGCCGGCGCGCCTTCTGGGCGACGTCTCGGGCCGGTTCATTGTCGACCTCTGCGCCGCCCCTGGCGGCAAGACCGCACAACTCGCTGCGGCAGGAGCACGCGTTGTCGCCGTCGATCGGTCAGCAACCAGACTGAAGCGCTTGAACGAAAATCTCGCGCGCCTCTCGCTAAAGGCGGAAACCGTAGTGGCCGATTTGACCGAATGGAGCGCCGATCCCTTTGACGCCGTACTTCTTGACGCGCCTTGCTCAGCCACCGGCACGATCCGCCGGCGCCCCGATGTTCCTTGGCGAAAGCGCCCCGAGGATATCGCAACGCTCGCCTCTGTTCAGGAGCGTCTCCTCGATCGAGCCGCAGCCCTTACGCGCCCCGGCGGACTTCTCGTCTACGCCACCTGCTCACTCGAGCCGGAGGAGGGTGAGCGTCAGATCGGTTCGTTCCTCGCACGCCATACCGGATTCGTGCGCCTGCCGGTTGCACCCGACGAAGTCGGCGGCGTCATCGAGTTCGTTTCTCCGGCCGGAGATTTGCGCACGCTGCCCTGCCACTTGCCTGACGCGGACCCACGCTTCGCAGGCTGCGATGGCTTTTATTCCGCGCGGCTGCAGCGTCTTTCCTAAGTTCATGCATGTGGTTGGACACATGAGTCGGCTTCGATATGTTGTCGTCGAGGGAGCGGGCGCACCGCGCCCGGACGGAAAGAGGCAACCGACTCGATGAGTCGTGAAGCGCTTGCGGAGCGGATGCGGCTCGCGCGATTTGTCGCCGGTCACGGCTGGCGCAGGTTCGTCACCAAGCTGACCGCTAATCCCCGCTATCGTTGGCGGATCGGGCTAGCCGTGCCTGAGCGGCTCGTGATCGCACCGCAAGACCTGCGCACCGGCGATCCGACGCTTGCCAGCGAGTTTTACGCGGGACGTTTCGCCTTCGCCGGCAAGGTAGTCGCAACTGACGGTCGCTCCCCTTTCGAGATGCCACCGCCCTCGCGCGAGTGGGCCGAGGCGCTGCTCGGCTTCAACTGGCTGCGCCATCTGCGATCCGCGGGCACTACAATCGCCCAGGTCAATGCACGGGCGCTTGTCGGCGACTGGATTGCAATCCAGGGCGGCGGTCATCCGATGGCGTGGGAGCCCGATATTGTTTCCCGCCGCATTATTTCCTGGCTCACTCAGGCGCCGCTCATCCTCGAAGGGGCTGACCACGTCTTTTACCGCTCGTTCCTGAAAAGTCTTGCGCGTCAGGTGCGCTATCTTCGTCGCACAATCGGCGAGACCCGCGACGGCTATCCGCGTCTGCTCGCGACGATTGCACTGACTTTCGCAGGGCTGTGCATCGAAAATGAAACCCGGCTGCTGAAATCGAGCGCGCGCCGCCTCGCCGCCGAATTGAACCGACAAATCCTCCCGGACGGTGGGCATATCAGCCGTAACCCGGGGATACTGATAGACCTCTTGCTCGATCTGTTACCGCTACGCCAGTCGTTTGAGGCGCGTAGCGCGCCCTCGCCCACCTCCCTGCTTCATGCGATCGACCGGATGATGCCGATGCTTCGTTTCTTCCGGCACCGCGACGGCGCCTTTGCACAATTCAACGGAATGGGCGCGACGCCCGCTGATCTGCTCGCCACCGTGCTCGCTTACGACGATGCACGCGGCGCGCCCGTGTCGAACGCACCGCACTCCGGCTACCAGCGCCTCGACGCAGGCGAAAGCATCGTGATCGTCGACACAGGCGCACCGCCACCCATGATGCTCAGTCACGAGGCCCACGCGGGCTGCCTCTCGTTCGAATTCTCGCACGGCCGCAACCGCATCGTTGTCAATTGCGGCATGCCAGCCGCCAATCGCGACGCCTGGCGTGCCGCCGCCCGAGCTACCGCGGCGCACTCGACGGTCACGCTCAACGACGCGTCATCGTGCCGCTTTCTGGCAGGCGCCACCTATAACCGCCTGATTGGTGTTCCGATTGTCGAGGGCCCAAGCCCGGTTCGCGTCTCACGCGGCGAGCGCAACGGCGCACAAGTCGTCCGCGCAATGCACGACGGCTACGCCTCTCGTTTCGGCCTTCTGCATCAGCGCTCGTTCCGGTTGTCCGAGGACGGCGAGCGGCTCGACGGCGAAGACGTTTTCTTCACCACGGAGGGCGACGCAGTCCCGACCGACGCTCCGGACGCCTTCGTGATTCGTTTTCATCTTCACCCCAACGTGAAAGCGAGCCGCCGCACCGACGGAAGCAGTGTTCTCCTTGTGCTTCCTGGCAAAGAAAGCTGGCTGTTCAGCGCGCCGAACATGAACGTTGAGCTCGAGGACAGCGTGTTCCTGTCGGCGACCGACGGGCCGCGCCGCACAAGCCAGATCGTCATCGCCGACCAGGTGCGCGCCCTGCCGCGTGTCGTCTGGACCTTCATCCGCGCCACCACGTCACAGTCGGACCGCGAAAAGGCCGACGCCGTCGGACCACAACTTCCGCTCTGAGACGCTTCGCCCGTTTCCCCCGCGCCGCGCCCGTGCTATCGCGGCCCGCGTCCGAAACGACGTCCCACTGATCGCGAAATGTCGAACCGCGTCCGCCCTGTCACCCGCGCCCTGATCTCGGTCTCCGACAAGAGCGGATTGATCGAGTTTGCTCGCGCGCTCGCAGAAGGGGGCACGACGCTCGTCTCTACCGGTGGAACTGCCCGCACCCTGGCCGATGCCGATCTCCGCGTCACGGACGTCGCGACGCTCACCGGCTTTCCGGAGATGATGGATGGGCGGGTGAAGACCCTGCACCCGAAGGTACACGGCGCGATCCTCGCCGTACGCGACGAGAAATCGCATGTCGACGCCATGCGCGAGCACTCAATCGAGCCGATCGACCTCGTGATAGTGAACCTGTATCCGTTCGAGGCGACGCTCGCTAAGGGGGCCAGCCTTGAGGAATGCATCGAAAACATAGATATCGGTGGCCCCGCCCTGATCCGCGCCGCGGCGAAGAACCATGGCGACGTAGCCGTTGTCGTCGATCCGGCCGACTATGAAATGGTGCGAAAGGAGATCGCGGCACATGGCGGCACAACGCTTGCGTTACGCCGTCTCCTCGCAGCCAAGGCGTTTGCGCGCACCTCTGCCTACGATGCGGCAATAGCCGGCTGGTTTTCCGAGCATACCGGCCTTGAAGCGCCGGTCTGGCGCTCCTTTGCCGGCAAGTTGATCGAACGACTCCGCTACGGCGAGAACCCGCACCAGAATGCCACGTTCTATGGAAGCCCCGAGCAGCGCTTCGGTGTCGCCACCGCGCGTCAGGTGCAGGGCAAGGAACTCTCGTACAATAATATCGCCGACACCGACGCGGCTTACGAGTGTGTCGCCGAGTTCGATCCCAAGCGCGGCGCCGCCGTCGTGATCGTAAAGCACGCCAATCCTTGCGGCGTTGCCGAGGGCAAGAGCGCGCTCGAAGCGTACAAGAAGGCTCTCGCGTGCGATCCGGTCTCCGCCTTCGGCGGCATCGTCGCCCTCAATCGAACGCTCGACGCCGATGCCGCGAACGCGATCGTTGAGATCTTCACCGAGGTGATCGTCGCACCGGACGCCAGCGAAGAAGCGATAAGGATCATCGGCGCGAAAAAGAATCTCCGCCTGCTTCTCGCCGGCGGGCTCCCCGATCCGCGCGCACGCGGCCTTTCTTTTCGCTCGGTCGCGGGCGGCGTCCTCGTGCAGACCCGCGACAATGCGGTTGTCGACGATCTTGACCTCAAGGCGGTCACTAGGCGCAAACCCACGCCCGAGGAGCTGTCAGATCTCAAGTTCGCCTTCCGAGTGGCCAAACACGTCAAATCCAATGCGATCGTTTACGCGAGGGATGGCGCGACCGTCGGCATCGGAGCGGGCCAGATGAGTCGCGTCGATTCCGCGCGCATCGCCGCGCTCAAAGCCCGCGATGCAGCCAAGGCAGCGGGAGGGGGTGAGCCGCTCACGATCGGTTCGGTCGTCGCCTCAGATGCGTTTTTTCCGTTCGCAGATGGGCTGCTTGTCGCAGTGGAAGCGGGCGCGACCGCCGTCATTCAACCGGGCGGATCGATGCGCGACGATGAGGTGATCGCCGCCGCCAACGACAAGAGTGTAGCGATGGTATTTACCGGCGTCCGACACTTCCGCCACTGATGCGAACGAATGCCAGCAATCCGGCGCCGATCGCGAAAAATCCCACGAGCACTGAGATACCCGCCTTCTGGCTGGCCGTCGCCGCCGTGACAGCCGCTACTGCAAGTGGCCCCGCAAACGACGTGAGCTTTCCCGATAGCGCGAACAATCCGTAGAATTCCCCGATATGTTCACGCGGGGCAAGCCGGGCAAGGAGCGTACGCGAGGAGGCCTGCAGCGGCCCCGCCGCGACCCCAATGATCGCACCGAACACGATATAGAGCTGTTCCGGTAGGCTCCTGAACAATCCTGCTCCGCGCACGGCGGGCTCCGCGGGAAACACGAAGAATACGGTGTCGCGATCGACCGAGAGGATGGAAACCGACATTGCAATCAGAACCGCCAGCGCGGCGAGCACCACCGTCTTCGAACCGTAGCGATCGTCAAGTCGCCCGCCCGCAAGCGCACCGGCGCTCGCCGCGATCGTGATCAAAATTCCGAATACTCCGATCTCGATCGTGCTCCAACCGAAGTTGCCGGCAGCATAAATGCCACCGAAGGCGAACAACGCACCGAGGCCGTTGGCGTACACCATGTTGGCAAGAAGAAAGAGCACGCAGTTCACGTACTTTCGGATTTCACGCAGCGTCGCAACGAACACTTGCCCACCCACGCGGATGGCGGGACCAAGGTTCATCGCCTTCTTGCCGTCCGGCGTGAACAGAAACAGTGGCAGCACGAACGCGACGAACCAGAGCGCCGCCAGTGGTCCTGTCGCGCGGTCACCTTCGTGCGCGGCCGCTTCCAACCCGAATAACGGCGTCACGCCTACGAGCGTGCGGCCTGTTTGCGGACTGGCGGCGAGCAGTCCGAGCGTAAAGGCCAGCGACACGAGACCGCCCACGTAGCCCATCGCCCACCCGAGACCGGAAAGCCGCCCGAGCCGCTCGGGCGGCACAAGGGATGGCATCATTGAGTTGTTGAACACGGTCGCAAACTCGACCCCGATTGATCCGATCACGAACGCAACGAGCACGATCCAGATCGTGCTCGCATCGCCCGGCCGACCTAACCACAATGCAGACGAGCCGATGACGAGCAGTGCGCCAAAGGCGGCGATCCAAGGCTTGCGCCGCCCGGTCGCGTCGGCCACCGCTCCCAGAATTGGCGAGAACAGGGCGATCAAAACGCCGGCGGCCCCGGCCGCAAATCCCCACAGCGCCTGCCCGCGCGCGGCATCCCCCACGATTACCGATGCGAAATAGGGCGCGTAAACGAACGTCGTGATGAGTGTGAAAAATGGCTGGCATGCCCAATCGAACAGCACCCATCCCCAGATGGCGCGGCGCGGGACGATCGGGGCCGCGGTGTTCGAGCGGCTCATAGCGTTGCGCGAATTTCGAGCAGGCTGTCTCAAGTTTTCGCTAGATCGGTCAGGAGGCCGACCGCGACCGTGAGCTTCGACAGGGTAAGCCCGCTGCCTGCGATGTCGTGAATGGTCGTACGGCCGCGCTCGATCTCACGGCCACGCCGTGTAATCCACGATTGTATTGTGGCCTCTTCGGTCTCATCGGTCGTGAGCACCTCAGCCGTGAGGGCGCGCGCGCTCGACGCGATCTCGGCCAACGCGCGGTCGAGTGCAAGCCGGTCGAAATGGTCTTTGAGCTCGATTGCTCGCGCAGCCGACGCGACACGATCCAGGCGAAAATAGGCAATGAGAGAGAAATAAGCGGCAGTAACCACCTGAATCGGCTTTTTCGTCTGGTCGGCCACCAGAATGATGTCCGGAGCCGCAGTCAGTTCCGGCAGGCTTGCAACTCTGAGCGCCAGCGATTCGGGCACGTTTGCGGCAATCAGTTCCGACGCTCGCGACGCGCGGGCGGCGTGTTGCTCGTCCGGCAGTGCCTTTTCCAAAGCCTTGCCGACCGCATCAACGCCCCCGCGATATCGCGCAACAATTTCCGCGAGTCCGCGCGTCAGATCGACGTTGCGCAAGAACCAGTTGACCCGGTCCAGCAACAAGTCTTGCACTCCCGCGTAGAGAGACAGCTGCAGGTCACCGCTGACTCGCCCGTCCAGCGCATCGATTTCCCTGTTGAAATCGGTCATCGCGTAGGAGTCTCGAGCCGCCGCGAACGCCTTGGCGATGCGTGGCGGCTCTGCGCCCGTTTCGTCGGTGACGCGAACGACGAACGACGGGCCGCCGCGGTTGATGATGGAGTTTGCCAGCATCGTCGCAATGATTTCACGACGCAAGCGGTGGCCCTCGACTGCGTCGCGGAAACGCTCTGTGACGAGCCTCGGGAAATATCGCTCGAGCTCATGCGCGAGATAAGGATCGTCCGGCACTTCGGAATCGAGCAGGTCGCCAAACAACGAAAGTTTCGCATAAGCGAGCGCCACCGCGAGTTCCGGTCGAGTAAGGCTCTGACCCCGCATGCGACGTTCGGCAATCTCCGAATCCGTTGGGAGAAACTCCACGCTTCGGTCCAGCAGCCCGCGCGCTTCAAGCGTTTGCATGAACCGATTCTCGAAGCCGAGATCCTCGCCGCCGCGTCGCTCAGCCAGCGAAAGCGCCAATGTTTGCAGATAGTTATTGCGAAGGACGAGCGCCGCCACGTCGGCCGTCATATCTCCGAGCAACTGATTGCGTGCCTGCGTCGTGAGCCGCTTCTCACGTAGCGGCACGCTCAGCGCGATCTTGATGTTGACCTCCATGTCGGAGGAATTGACACCGGCGGAATTGTCGATCGCATCGGTGTTTAATCGAACACCGCAGCGCGCCGCCTCGACGCGTCCGAGCTGCGTCATGCCGAGGTTCGCGCCTTCGCCGACGACCTTGCAACGCAACTCAGCGCCTAAGACGCGAATCGTGTCATTGGCGCGGTCGCCCACGCGCTCGTCGCTCTCCGCCGACGCCCGTACGTAGGTGCCAATGCCCCCGAACCACAGAAGATCAACCGGCAATCTCAAGATTGCCTTCAGCACTTCCGCCGGGGTCGCTTCCGCACTATCGATGCCGAGAAGCTGCCGCGTCTGTTCCGACAGGGGAATGCTCTTCGCGCGGCGCGAAAACACGCCCCCGCCCGCGGAGATCAGCCTCTCATCGTAGTCCTGCCAGCTCGACCGCGGCATTTCGAAGAGCCGCCTACGCTCAGCAAGGGAGCGCTCCGGATCCGGGTCCGGATCCAGAAAAATGTCGCGATGGTCGAATGCGGCGACGAGCCGAATGGTTTTCTCCAGCAGCATGCCGTTGCCGAATACGTCGCCCGACATGTCGCCGACACCCGCAACGCTGAACGGCGTCTTGTGGATGTCGACATCCATCTCGCGGAAATGGCGCTTCACCGCCTCCCAAGCGCCGCGCGCAGTAATGCCCATCTTCTTGTGGTCGTAGCCGGCCGACCCGCCGCTCGCGAACGCGTCACCGAGCCAGAAGCCATGCCGCTGCGCGATCGAGTTTGCGAGATCGGAGAAGGTCGCCGTCCCTTTGTCGGCAGCGACAACGAGATAGGGATCGTCATCGTCGTGCCGCACGACATCGGCCGGGGGAAGCACGCCCTGCGGCCCGAGATTGTCGGTGATCTCGAGAAGGCTCGTGATGAAGATCTCGTAGCTCGCCGTCCCTTCCGCGAGCACCGCCTCGCGCGAAGCGCCGGCAGACATCTGCTTGGGCACGAACCCGCCCTTCGCGCCGAACGGAACGATCACAGCGTTCTTCACCTGCTGCGCCTTGACGAGGCCAAGCACCTCGGTGCGAAAATCCTGCGGCCGGTCCGACCAACGGATGCCGCCGCGCGCGACCTTGCCGAAGCGCAAGTGAACTCCCTCGACGCGCGGTGAGTAGACGAAGATTTCATAGAGCGGGCGCGGCGCCGGCAGATTGTCGATCTTGCCGCTTGCGAATTTGATCGAGATCACGGGCTTAGCCTGCCCGTCCGCACCCACCTGGTAGAAGTTGGTGCGAACAGCCGCGCTCACGAGATTCGCAAACAACCGCAAGATGCGGTCCTCGTCGAGGCTTTCTACGGCGGCGAGCGTGCGCTCGATGTCGGCACGAATCGCCTCCTCCCGCCGGCCGCGTTCCTCGCGATCGATCTCGATTCTCGGATCAAAGCGCATGTGAAACAGCGTCACGATCTGCGCCGCGATCGGTGCGTGCCGCGCGAGCGTTGTCCAGAGATAGTCCTGACTGAACGGCACCCGCACTTGGCGCAGGTAGCGCGATAGTGCCCGCACGAGCGTGACGTCGCGCCACGGCAGGCCTGCCGCGAGTACGAGCGCGTTAAAGCCGTCGCTCTCCGCGCGCCCGCGCGACACCGCCATCAGCGTGCTTTCGAGCCGGCCGCTCAGCGCTTTCAGATCGATTTCGCCCCCACCTGCCCGCGCGAGCAGCATGTCATGCAACCACACGCCGTCTCCGTCGCCGCGGACGGTGAAGGTCTGCTCGTCGACGACCACGAAACCCATGTTCTCCAGTACCGGCACGAGGTCGGAGAGTGGCAGCGGTCGCGCATTGCTGAAAATTTTCAGGTTCGCGTGCGAGCCGGCGTCCGCATCCCTACGGTAAAATGCGACGACAATCGGATTGTCCTTCGACACGGACTCGAGGATACGAATGTCCTTGACCGCATCCTTCGCGGAGTACGTATCGCGATAGCCGGCCGAGAATGCGTTGCGGTAGCGGCGTCCGAGCGCTCGCGCCGTCCCAGTCTCATTTACCGCAAGAAGTTCCGAAACGAGCTGGTCGCCCCAGTCGCGCACGATGCGCTCGACGGCTGCCTCCAACTCCGATCGATCCGGGCTCGGTGTCTTTCCCTCGTCGCGTCCGATAATGAAGTGCACGCGCGTCAGCGGCCCATCCGGAAAGTGTGGATAGAACGCGGAAACCCGACCCTGATACGCAGACGCCAGGCAGCTGCCGATTTTCGCTCGGGTGTCGCTGTCGTACCGCTCGCGCGGCACGAACACGAGGACCGAGACAAACCGATCAAACTTGTCCGGCCGTGCCAATACTCGCACACGCGGCCGTTCTTCGAGCTGCATAATTTCGAGCGCGAACCGATGCAGCTGCTCGTCGTCGATCTGAAACAGCTCGTCGCGCGGATACGTCTCCAGCACGTTGACGAGCGCTTTCCCTGAGTGGCTCGCCGGGTCGAACCGGGCGCTTGCCAGAACCTTCTCGATCTTGCGACGGAGATAGGGAATGACCGCCGCTCGCCGTGTGTAGGCCGTCGACGTGAATAGGCCGACGATCCGAAATTCCCCGACAACGCGCCCCTGCGCATCAAAGCGCTTGATGCCGACATAGTCGAGATAGACGCGACGGTGCACGCGCGAGCGCACATTGGCCTTGGTGATGATCAGCGCCTTCGGCTCACGCAGGAACTCACGCAGCTCGGGCGTCGTCGTGACGAGCTTTCCTCCGCGGCGGAGAACGTGCAGGTCGACATTGCGCAGGATGCCGCGTCCCGTATCGCGTACCGCCTCGAGCATTTCCCGGTCGGCTGCATCGGTGAACGCGTACTCGCGCGTTCCGAGGAAGGTGAAGTTGTCCGCAGCGAGCCATTCCAGGAAGGCGATCGCCTCTGATGTTTCATCTCTGGGCAGGGGCGACGGGCTGTTCTTCAGACTCTCGATTGCGGCATGAACCCGCCCGCGCATTTCCTGCCAATCGGAAACGCAGAGCCGCACCTCGGCAAGCACGCCCGCCAGCGCCCCGGCGATCCTCTCTCCCTGTTCCGCGTCGATCCGCTCGACGTGAATTTGGATGACGCTCTCACGGAGCCATTTCTTTTCGGCGCCGGCCTCACCGTGCCACGCGCGGAGCCTGCCGTCGCGGCTGCGTTCGACATCGAAGATCGGATGCACGACGAGCAAGAGCGCGAGGCCGTGCTCGTTCAGCTCGCCCATAACCGAGTCGAGCAGGAACGGCATGTCGTCGTTCACAATTTCGATGACCGTGACTGCATCGAGCCGGCGGGCATCCGTCACTGATGGCGGATTCTCGACCCGGATTTTCGGTTTGCCCGGAACGCGCTCCTGCAGATGCCCGAAGCTGGCCTTGCCGAGGGCGGCGAGCTCGCTCGCCGAATAGTGGGCGAGGTCTTCCGGCGCGGCGCGCCCGAATAGCGCCGCAGGAAAATCGCGTGGCAGATTCGCTCCGCCCGCGAGTGTGTGCACCGCGTGCCGCGCCCGCGCGCTGTCGGCTTTCATTGCCATTGCGGCCTCTTGCTCGCTCCTGCTGGGCGAATCGTGGCGGCTTCCGACGTCAGCTTTTCGACCCACAGCGGCACCTTGTCGAGGTCGACTTCACGAACCTGAGCAATCATCAGCCTAGGTCACGATGGCAACAAGGCGACAACCAAGGCCGGGACATCGAGAAAAAGCTGCAATCGAACGAATGCGTTTCGCTTGCGGCGGGCCGCGCAAAACACAGGAAGATCCAGATTGATTGACGGGGCCGACTGGAGCGGGCGATGGGATTCGAACCCACGACCCCAACCTTGGCAAGGTTGTGCTCTACCCCTGAGCTACACCCGCATCCATGGAGGCAAGCGGCGCTACAGCCGCCCCAAATCTATGCCAAAGGCCCCGCTCGAATGCAACTGGCGCCCTTCGGCGAGGTGTTGCGCGATGCTAGTCTTCCCCGCGGTCAGAAGAGGGCGCCCTTGGGTATCGCGGAAAGGAACATGACGTCCGCCGAAACGGGCTATCTCTTGATCGCCGACATCACCGGATACACGCGCTTCCTCACGCAATCGGAACTCGATCACGCGCGCGGCATCCTGGAGGAATTGTTCTCCGCGCTGTTGAAGGAACTGAAATCGCCGTTCGCGTTGTCCAACGTCCAGGGCGACGCAATTCTGGCGCACGCGCGGACAAGGACCGTCGCGGACGGTCGCCATGTGCTCGATGTCGTCGAGGCCCTCTACTGCGCATTCGCCGAGCGTCTGGAGCATATCGTTCGCAACACGACGTGCGCCTGCAATGCGTGCCGAAATGCCTCCAGCCTCGACCTCAAGCTGTTCGTCCACCACGGCGTCTATGTCGAGCAGGCGATCGCGGGGCGCCATGAACTCGGCGGGTCCGAGGTTATCTTCATCCATCGCCTGATGAAGAACCGCATAACGGCGGCGACCGGAGTTCGCGCCTACGCGGCGTTTACCGAGGCGGCACAAACCGCAATCGAACTTCCGGAATTTTTTGCGCCCGCTCGACAGCACGTGGAGCAACTGGAACAGTTTGGCGACGTCACGCTTCGCATCGTCGACATGTCGCCGATCTGGGAGGCGCGAAAGGGGCAACGCGCCATCCTGATCGCGGACGGCGATCGCGCCTTCGACGACATCTCCGTCGAATTGCCCGTGCCGCCGGACCGCGCGTGGCATTTCCTGACCGATCCGGATCACCGCGGCGACTGGGTCGAAGACGTCGTCAAGTTCACCCGCAGCGGCGCGATCGGCGGACGGGTTCAAGTCGGCACCGTCGATCACTGCGCGCACGGGGACGGCTCCACAACCATCTTCACGGTGGTCGACTGGCGTCCGCTTGAACGGGTGACCTATCACATCAAGCTGCCGCTCGGCGCCTACTGCCCATTCTCCGTGTCGGTTTCGCCGACCACGACGGGTTGCCGAGTTACGGTGCGAACCGGGCTGGCGATCGGCCCCGATCCGTTGCGCCAGGCGATCGCTCGCTTCGTTGGGCGCCGCCTCGCCAAAGGACTGCGCGAGCAACAGGTAAAGTGGCTATCCAACCTGCTGGAGCTGGCGCGCGGGGATGCGGCACACACGCCCGCGCGGACCGCGCACGCCGCAACACCTCAAGAAGTTCTCAAGACGGCGATCGAGTCCCGTCTCTCCGCCGGCTAAGCCGCTCCGACCCTATGGCCGCTAAGCCCGAAGACCTGTTCGCCTTTCTCGACCGGCTCGGCATCGGGCATCGGACCGTCACTCACCCGCCGCTTTTCACCGTGGAGCAATCGCGCGAGCTTCGCGGCCAGCTTCCTGGCGCGCACACGAAGAACCTGTTCCTGATCGACCGCAAGGATCGTCTGTTCCTCGTCGTGGCGGAGGAGAGTGCCGAGATCGACCTGAAGCATCTGCATCGCCGCATCGGCGCATCGGGACGGCTGTCGTTCGGAAAGCCCGAGGTCCTGCGTTCCGTTCTCGGTGTGGAGCCTGGTTCGGTCACGCCCTTTGCCACGATCAACGATACGGAGCGCCGCGTCGCAGTGCTGATCGATGCCACGCTCGCTGCGCAGAGCGAACTGAACTGCCATCCGTTGACCAATACCCGCACGACCCGCCTCGCAATGGCCGACCTGATGCGTTTTCTGCGGGAGACCGGTCACGAACCCCGCATTTTGCCGATTTCGGGGCCCGAGGCCCCTGTCGGCTGAGCAGTCAAGGCGCCGTGGCAATTGCATTCGCGTGGCGAACCTCCCATGTATTCTCCGCAATTCCGGATCCCGTACTCTTGGAGCGCCGCATGTTGCTGAATCAGGGACAGGCCGCCCCCGCACCCGGAGACGTTCTCGTCTCCGACACGACCACGAAGACTTTCGTCAAGGACGTGATCGAGGAGTCGCGCAAGCGGCCCGTGCTGGTCGATTTCTGGGCGCCCTGGTGCGGCCCATGCAAGACGCTCGGGCCGGTGTTGGAAAAGGTCGTACGCGCCGCCAAGGGCAAGGTGAAGCTCGTCAAGATGAACATCGATGAGCACCCGCAGATTTCCTCGCAACTCGGCATCCAGTCGATCCCAACGGTGTTCGCGTTCGCGAACGGCCAACCCGTCGACGGGTTCATGGGCGCGCTGCCGGAGACTCAGGTTTCTGCCTTCGTCGAACGTCTCACCGGCAAGATCGAGGGTGCTGCAGCAGACGTGCTGAAATTTGCCGATCAGGCGCTTGCCGCCGGTGATGCATCGGGCGCGGCTGAGCTGTTCGCACAGGTTCTCGCCGAGGAGCCCGAAAACGTACACGCGCTGAGCGGACTCGCGCGCGCACACCTTGATGCCGGCAATCCCGCTGCCGCGCGATCGACGCTCTCGCTCATCCCAAAGAACAAGGAGAATGATCCGGCCGTAGCCGCAGTGCGTGCAGCACTCGACCTCGCCGAACGAGCTGTATCGGTCGGCGATCTTGTCGAGCTCGAGAAGAAGCTTGCCGCCAACGCGCTCGACCATCAGGCGCGCTTCGATCTCGCCGTCGCGCTTAATGCACGCAGCAAGCGGGAGGCGGCGCTTGAACACCTGCTCGAGATCGTCCGCCGTAATCGCTCCTGGAACGACGACGCCGCCCGCAAGCAGCTCGTGCAGTTCTTCGAGGCATGGGGCCCGACCGACGAGATGACCGTGGAAGGCCGTCGGCGCCTCTCGTCGATTTTGTTTTCCTGACGATCCCGGCGCCTTTCGAATAAGTCCTCCGTGCGGAGGGAGCCATGGCGTCCAACGTTGCCTATCGGGGCCCCACCGACATGCCGGCCACGATTCCGGTATTTCCCTTGCCGGGGGCGCTGCTGCTGCCGCGCGGCCAGCTGCCGCTCAATATCTTCGAGCCACGCTATCTCGCGATGATCGACGATGCGCTGAAGGGGGCACGCCTTGTCGGCATGATCCAGCCGAACGAAGCGCAGGCGGCCTCGCCTTTCCAGCCCCCGCTCTACCCGGTCGGATGCGCCGGACGGATCACCCAGATCGCCGAAACCGGCGACGGCCGCTATCTGCTTACGCTCACGGGCATTGCACGCTTTCTAGTGCGCGAAGAGATCGTCGTCACGACACCCTATCGTCTGTGCCGCGTCGACTTCAGCGGCTACGCAGGCGACTTCGCCCCAAACGAGGGCCAGGACGTAGATCGTGAGGCACTGCTCAAGACGCTCGCCGCCTATCTTGAGGCGAACCGGATCGAGGCCGATTGGACCGGTATCCGCGAGGCGCCGACGGAAGCTCTTGTCAACGGGCTCTCCATGATGTCGCCCTACGGCCCAAAGGAGAAGCAGGCGCTTCTGGAAGCAGTCGATCTAAAGACGCGAGCCGAGCTACTGATCGCCGTCACCGAAATTGCACTTGCGGAACAGGGCGGCGACGGCGAGAAATCATTGCAATAGCTCTTTGCGTCGTTTTGCGAGGAGAAAGCCATGGCCGAGAGTCGCAACGTCATCGACCCAAAGCTTCTCGAGATTCTCGTCTGCCCGCTCACCAAGGGCACGCTCGAATACGATCGCGAGCGGCAGGAACTGATCTCGCGCGCGGCAAAGCTCGCCTACCCGATCCGCGACGGCATCCCGATCATGCTGCCCGAAGAGGCCCGCAAGCTCGACGAACGCGAGCTTGCGAAGCGATAGCTTCCTCGGCCCGGATTAGAGCGCCTCCCCGCGCAGGAGCTTCGGCACCTTTCCCGTCCCGCCTGCCGCCTCCGCGGCAAGAAACTCCTTCACGCGCGGTGCGCGCTCGACGATTCCGAGCCCCACATCGCGGACGAACTTCAAAGCATCCGATTGATTCGAGAACAGCCGATTGAGGGCATCGGTCGTGAAGCCCATCGCTGCGGTGTCGAACCGTCGCCAGCGCTCGTAGCGCTCGAGCACTTCCACCCCACCAACGTCGAGGCCAAGCCGCGCCGCCTCCGCCACGCATTCGGCAAGTGCCGCCGCATCGCGCAAGCCGAGGTTGAGGCCCTGTCCGGCAATCGGATGAATGAGGTGCGCGGCATCTCCGAGGAGCGCGAGCCGGTCGACGACATAGCCGCGCGCCACGCTGAAGCCGAGCGGATGCGCGCGCGGCGGCGACAGCACTTTGATCTCGCCGAGCTTCAACCCGAAGCGGCGCTCCAACTCCGCGTGAAACTCCTTTTCCGGCAGCGCCACCAAGCGTTCCGCTTCCGCCGTCGGCTCCGTCCACACGATCGACGAACGGCGTCCGGCGAGCGGAAGGATTGCGAACGGTCCGCCCGCGAGAAAATGCTGCACGGCGCGGCCTCCATGTTCGCGTTCATGCCCGATCGTCGCGACAATTCCCGACTGCCCGTAGGACCACTTCACTGTCTTGATGCCTGCGAGCTCCCGCAGTTTTGAGCTCGGGCCGTCCGCCGCCGCCAGGAGCTGCGCGCGTATACGCTTCGCACTAGTGACCTCCACATCCACGTGTTCAATCCGCGCCTCGTATCGCTCAACCGCCGCAGGTTCGAATCGAACGCCTGCCTCCCGCGCCACCGCACGCAATGCAACCAGCACGTCTCGATTCTCCACCATGTGCGCCAGCGGTTCGCCGTCCTCACTCTTCGAATTGAAGGAGAGAAACGAAGGCCGCACCGCGTCCTCGAGCCGGCTGTCGGTGATCTCCATCTCGAGGATCGGCTGCACAGGGCGGGTGAGCCGCTCCCACGCGCCGAGTGCGGTGAGCAGCCGCCGAGCTCCGGCCGCGATCGCCGACACGCGATCATCGACCGGAGGCTCATGACCGAGCGCCGGGTCGCAAACCACGACTGAAAATCCTGGTTTAAGCGCCTGCGCAAGCGCCGCGGCGAGCGCGAGCCCCGCGGCGCCCGCGCCGGCGACGACGACATCCGCTCGATCTTCCGGATCATTGTGTCGCATGGCCCATTCTACCTGCGACCGAGCCGGCGGACCAACGCCGTTGCCCTTGACGCCACACAAACGGAAGGGCAATTCGGCTGTCCCCGATCGGCTTCCCCCTGAAGGTTCTCTCCATGGCGAGCGCCGTCCAGAGCCTCCTCGAGATTCTCGACCTCGAGCGACTCGAGGTGAATCTTTATCGGGGCATGAGTCCGAAGGTCGGATGGCAGCGCGTGTTCGGCGGTCAGGTGATCGGGCAAGCGCTCGTCGCCGCGACGCGCACCGTGGAAGGGCGGCCCGCGCATTCGCTGCACGCTTACTTCATCCTGCCGGGCGATCCGCAGGTGCCGATCATCTACGACGTCGACCGCATTCGCGACGGCGGCAGCTTCACGACGCGCGGAGTCAAGGCGATTCAGCACGGCAAGGCGATCTTCTCGATGATGGCGTCCTTCCATCGCGAAGAGACCGGCTTCTCGCACCAGGCGGAAATGCCGAAAGTACCGTCGCCTGAGGAGTTGCCGACCGAGCAGGAGATGAAGGAGCGCACCTTGCCGCTGATGCCTGATCCCGTGCGCCGCTACTACGAGCGCGAGCGCCCGATCGAAATGCGGCCGGTCGAGTTCAAACGCTATCTCTCGCGCGAGCACCGCACTCCGCGGTTTAACGTGTGGATGCGTTCGACGGCGCCGCTACCGGACGACCCGGCGGTCCATCAGTGCGTGCTCGCCTACGCGTCCGACATGATGCTGCTCGACTCCGCGCTCATTCCGCACGGGCGCACCGTGTTCGAAAAGACGATCCAGGGCGCAAGCCTGGATCACGCTCTCTGGTTTCACCGCCCGTTCCGTGCCGACGATTGGCTGCTCTACGCCCAAGACACCCCGAACGCCGAGGGAGCCTTGGGGTTCGCGCGCGGCTTGATCTTTTCCCGCGACGGCAAGCTCGTAGCCTCGGTGGCCCAAGAGGGCCTGATCCGCGAACGCAAGCCCTGACATCGTCCGCTCGGCAGGTGAATTGCCTACAGTTTGTGCTGAATGCCCAGTGCCAAGGCAATATAGCCGCTTAATTTCCAGTCATTTTGCCGATATGTATCGCGGTGGGTCTGGATGCCGGTCCTGCCGGCACCCTCACCCAACCGGGAAACGTTCATCACCGCGGTCGCGAGGAAATCGGATCCATGAAGCTCGTCATCGCCATCATCAAGCCTTTCAAGCTCGAAGACGTCCGCGACGCGCTCACCGGCATCGGTGTGCAGGGCCTCACCGTTACCGAGGTCAAAGGCTATGGCCGCCAGAAGGGCCATACCGAGATCTATCGCGGCGCCGAGTACGCCGTGAACTTCCTTCCCAAGGTCCGGATCGAAGTCGCGGTACCCGCGAACCGCGTCGACAAAGTGGTGGAAACCATCAAGTCGGCTGCGAAGACCGGCCAGATCGGCGACGGCAAAATCTTCGTCACGCCAATCGAACACGCCGTGCGCATTCGCACCGGCGAAACCGATTCCAACGCGCTGTGAACGCGCGCGACCTTCAAGGGGGCAAGACATGAAATCAATTCTGGGATCGCGCCGCGCATTTCGCGGGCTCGTCACCACAGGCGCGATGCTCGCGTCCTCACCCGCGTTCGCGCAGCCGTCAACGATCGACGCCGCCGACACCGCGTGGATCACGACAGCGACCGCACTGGTCCTCCTGATGACGTTACCTGGTCTCGCACTTCTTTACGCTGGCATGGTCCGAAAGAAGCACGTGCTCGCCGTCATGGCGCAGTGCGTGGCCGCGGCGATGCTCGTTTCTGTTCTCTGGATGGTTGTCGCGTACAGCCTTGCGTTCGTCGGCGGCGGCCCACTGATCGGCTCGTTGGATCGTTTTCTGCTGCTCGGCATGGGTATGACCTCGGTCAACGAGCTTGCGACAAACATCCCCGAGAGCTTGTTCATGGCTTTCCAGATGACGTTCGCGGTCATCACCGTGGCGCTCGTCGCCGGCTCGGTCGCCGATCGAATGAAATTCTCCGCCTTCATCCTGTTCTGCATCCTTTGGCTGTTCGTCGTATACGTCCCTGTTTCCCACTGGGTCTGGGGCGGCGGTTTCCTCGGCGCCTGGGGCCTGCTCGACTTCGCCGGCGGTACCGTCGTTCACATCAATGCCGGCGTCGCCGGCATCGTCGCCTGCCTGGTGATCGGCGCGCGCCGCGGGTACGGCTCGGAGAACATGTCGCCCTACGACCTGTCGCTCGCGGTGATTGGCACCGGCCTGCTGTGGGTCGGCTGGTTTGGCTTCAACGGCGGCTCGGCGCTCGGCTCGGGCGGCCGCGCCACCATGGCAATCATCGTCACGCATTTCGGCGCGTCCATGGGCGCGCTCGCCTGGATGGCCGCGGAGTGGTGGACGCGCGGCAAGCCGTCTGTGCTCGGAATTCTTTCCGGCGCGATCGCGGGCCTCGGCACGATCACACCTGCATCCGGCTTCGTGCTGCCGTGGCATGCGCTCGTGATTGGCGGCGCCGCGGGCCTTCTCTGCTTCTGGGCCTGCACCTGGCTTAAGCAGCGACTGAATTACGACGACTCCCTCGATGTCTTCGGCATCCACGGAGTTGGCGGCTCGCTCGGCACGCTGCTGACCGGCGTGTTCGCAGTCGGCGCGCTTTCCGCCACACAAACAAACCCGGCTGGCTCGCCCGGTCTTCTTGAGGGCAACTTCGCCCAGCTTCAGACCCAAGCAATTGGCGTCGTCGTGACGATCGTCTGGTGCGCAGTGGCCACCTATGTGGTCCTCAAGGTCATCGACATTCTCGTCGGTCTCCGCGTCAGCCCGGACGCCGAGCGTATGGGACTCGACGTCACACAACACGGCGAAGCGCTGCAGTAGGCGCCGCCGTCGCTGCGCGACCGCCACGCCGCGCGCGCTCGAAAGAACGTGCGCGGTTTGGTCTTTGTCCGCACGGCAGGCCAGATCGGCAAAATGCCTGTCGCGGAGTCATTTTTGCCGCTTGATTGGACATGCCCAGCGATTAGGCAGATTTGACGCTTCTTTGTGCGGACCTCATGCGACCTCGGCTTTCAGGGTCGCCGTGCCTCGGAAAATCCCTGCGTTCTCAAGCTCGTGCCTTCTCTCCGCCGCGCTTGGCACGGCGTTTGATTCCTGAGCCCCGGCTTTGGCCCAGGGGCTCGCAAGTCTGAACCTCTTTGCGGCTCGAGCCCCATTGGAAAGCCCGGTAGCGGCCATTCGGCTGCGTGCTGGGATCTTGCGGGGACAGGAACCACATGAAGATCGTCATGGCCATCATCAAGCCGTTCAAGCTGGAGGAGGTGCGCGACGCCCTCACCGGCATCGGCGTACACGGACTGACCGTCACCGAGGTCAAGGGTTACGGGCGGCAGAAGGGACACACGGAGATCTATCGCGGTGCCGAATACGCCGTGAACTTTCTGCCGAAGCTCAAGGTCGAGGTCGCAGTCCCCTCCGATATCGTCAAGAAAGTAATCGCAGCAGTTACCGGGGCCGCGAAGACCGGCCAGATCGGCGACGGAAAAATCTTCGTCTATCCGATCGAACACGCCGTGCGCATCCGCACCGGCGAGACCGACGCCGATGCGCTCTGATTCCACAATCGACCTCAGCTATGCGACGGAGTGTTCACCCATGACGAACAAGATTTGGCTGCGCGCGGGACTGCCCGCGCTGATCGCGGCGACCATCGCCGCTGTGCCTGCGCTGGCCGAAGGGCCAACGATCGACAAAGGCGACACCGCCTGGATGATAACGGCGACCGTTCTCGTCCTGGTGATGACCGTTCCCGGCCTTGCGCTGTTCTACGGCGGTCTCGTTCGCTCCAAGAACATGCTCTCGACCTTGATGCAGGTCTTCTACGCGGTCGCCATGACCGTCCTGATCTGGGTGATCTACGGCTACAGCCTCACCTTCACTGGCGGATCTGACTTCATCGGCGGGTTCTCGAAGGCCTTCCTCTCCGGCATCGCGCCGGATTCGCCCGGCGGCACCTTCTCAGTCGGCGTGGCGATCCCCGAACTCGTGTTCGTGATGTTCCAGGCGACCTTCGCCGCCATTACGGCCGCGCTGCTGCTCGGCTCGATCGTCGAGCGGACGAAGTTCTCGGCGATCGCACTTTTCATCCCGCTATGGCTGACCTTCGTCTATTTCCCGATCGCCCACATGGTCTGGTACTGGGCCGGTCCGGATGCGATCGACGCCGCCGCCAAGGCGCTTGAGGCGGCCGACGCCGCGGGCAAGGCGGCGGCGCAAACCAAGCTCGACGAGGCGCTCGCCGATGCAGGTTACCTGTTCAAGGCGGGAGCAATCGACTTCGCCGGCGGCACGGTCGTGCATATCAACTCCGGCATCGCCGGCCTGGTCGGCGCGCTACTCGTCGGCAAGCGTCTCGGCTACGGCAAGGAACTGATGCCGCCGCATTCGCTGACGATGACCTACATCGGCGCCATGCTCCTCTGGTTCGGCTGGTTCGGCTTCAACGCCGGATCGAACCTCGAGGCGGCCGGCTCCGCGGTGGTAGCCTTCATCAACACGTTCGTCGCGACGGCGGCTGCGGGTTTGTCCTGGATGTTCGCCGAATGGATCGTGAAGGGTAAGCCGAGTCTGCTCGGCGCCGTCTCCGGCGTCGTCGCCGGGCTCGTTGCGGTCACGCCCGCGTCCGGGTTTGCCGGGGCGATGGGCGCGATCGTCCTCGGCCTGATCGCCGGCGTCGTGTGCTTCTTCTTCTGCACCACCGTGAAGAACGCGATCGGCTACGACGATGCCCTGGATGTGTTCGGTGTCCACTGCATCGGCGGCATTGTTGGCGCGCTCGGTACGGGCATTCTCGTGAACCCGATGCTAGGCGGTACCGGCGTGTTCGACTATACGATCGCCAAGGTCGGCGAGTACTCCTTCTCGACCCAGATGACCGCGCAGGTCACCGCGGTCGTCGTCACCTTGTTGTGGTCCGGCATCGGGTCCGCGATCCTCTACAAGATCGTGGATATCCTGGTCGGCCTGCGTGCGAAGCCCGAGGAGGAGCGCGAAGGTCTCGACATCAACGACCATGGCGAGCGCGCCTACAGCTGACTGCTCCCGCTGCGAACCGACAGAGGAAGGGCCCCGGCAAATGCCGGGGCCTTTTCGCTTCCGGTCATTGGTTAATCGCCCCTTAACCCGCGCTTTTTAAGGTCCCCCCAGGTGTGGGTATGCGTGGGTGCGTGGGTCCGGATCATGGCTAAGGGTAACGGCGCCAAGCGGCGGCATGCTAGGGCAAGCGCCGCCCACCGCTCGGGATTTGTCCGTCTCACCGAACTCCTCTCCGGCGTCGACCCGGGAAAGCCCCCAATCAATCTCTCCGTCGGCGAGCCGCGTCACGCGATACCGGACTTCGTCGGTCCAATTCTCGCCGACAATCTTCTCGGTTTCGGCCGCTACCCGATGACCCGCGGCACCGACCCATTCCGCATTGCTGTCGCGCGCTGGCTCGAACGGCGATATCGCTTACCGCGCGCCGTCGATCCGGCAAGCGAAGTGATCGTGCTCAACGGCAGCCGCGAGGGCCTGTTTCTTGCAGCGATTGCGGCGCGCCGATTTGTCGGCCCACGCAAGGGCAAACCCGCGATCCTGCTGCCCAACCCCTTCTACATGGCGTATTTCGCCGGCGCCGAGGCCGCGGGCTGCGAGCCGATTACGCTCCCCGCAACGCGCGCCACAGGTTTTCTGCCCGACTACGATGCGGTTTCCGAGGAACTCCTCGCACGCACGGTAGCAATCTATCTCTGTTCGCCGGCCAACCCGCAGGGCTCGGTGTTGTCGCGCAATGTGCTTGCGCGCCTCGTTGAGCGCGCCCGCGCCAACGGCGCGTTCGTCTTCTCCGATGAGTGCTACTCGGAGATTTGGTTGAAGGATGCGCCGCCGCCGGGCGTGCTCGAAGTCGCAGGTGATAGCTTTGACGGCGTCATCGCCTTCAACTCGCTCTCCAAGCGCTCGAGTCTGCCGGGCCTGCGTTGCGGCTTTGCCGCCGGCGATCCTCACTTCCTCGCGGCATACATGGACTTGCGCAACGTCGCCGCCCCGCAGGTGCCACAGCCCGTGCAGGCCGTTGCGGTCGCCGCCTATGCAGACGAGGCGCACGTGGAGCGGAACCGCCGCCTCTATCAGGCGAAGTTCGACCTCGCCGATGGGATTTTGGCCGACCGCTATCGTTATCGCCGCCCCGACGGCGGGTTCTTTCTCTGGCTCGATATCACGAAGTTCGAGAACGACGAAACGGCGACGCGTGAACTCTGGCTCAGCGAGGGCCTTCGCGTCGTCCCCGGCAGCTACCTCGCCCACCAGTCACGCGACGGGACCAATCCAGGCGCCGGCTATGTGCGCGCCGCGCTCGTCGACGATCTGCAAACCACCGAGACGGCACTACGCCGCCTCGCCGAATTCTACGGCTGATCGAATGCAAGTCCGGAAACGACCGCCATGCGCATGAGTTCGACCCGCACGTTCCATCTCCTGCCGGAGGATATTCTTGCGATGCTCGGGCGCCGATGCGTCGAGCTCGGTGGGCTCGCCGTCATCGTCTCTTCGCTCGCAATCATCGTTGCGCTTGCGACTTGGTCCGTGCAGGATCCGAGCTTCAACCACGCGACCGACGCGGCTGTGAAGAACTGGCTCGGGCGGCCCGGCGCCATCGTCGCCGATTCTTTGATGCAGTCGGTCGGCATCGCAGCGCTTGCCGTGGTTCTGCCGGCGGCGGTCTGGGGCTGGCAATTTCTCACTCACCGAGCGACCTCGCGTTTGAAGGTCCGGCTCGCGGGCTGGGTGCTCGGTGCCGTCTTCAGCGCAGGCTTCGTCGCGTCCCTGCCAGCCAGCGAGAACTGGCCGCTCCCTGCCGGCTTGGGCGGCGTGCTTGGCGATGCATTGATGCGCATCCCCGCGTTCGTCATCGGCGACGCACTTGCCATCGAGGTCAAGATGTTTGTCGGCCTCTTCTATGGCGCACTGGCCGCCCTTGCCCTGGCGGCTGCATGCGGCCTCGGCGCATCGAGCGCCGAAGAGGATGCCGTGGACGCGGATCGCCCCGGCCGCACGGTCGTTTCGCTCGGCGCGCTCGCGCACGGCATTCTCGCGCTCAAGGCGCGCTTCTCCGCCCGGCGTGCAGCGCCCCGCGCGTCGCTCCTCGCAATCCTCGGCGAGATGTTCGGCCGCGATCACGATGCAATTCCGTCGGCCCCACGCCGCGAGCCCACACTCGAAGGCGCCGGCACCCTCGCCGAAATTTACGACGAAGAGTTTGACGAAGTCGACGAGCCGCGAGAACGCCGCGCTCCGCGCCAACGCACCGCGCCGCGCCGCAAGGCTGCGCCACGCGCCCGCCGCGGCCGCTACGAGTTCCCCGCGCTCGATTTGCTTGCCGCTACGCCACGCGAACGCGCGCCCGCGCTTTCGCAGGGTGCGCTCGAAGAAAACGCGCGTCAGCTTGAGAGCGTGCTGAAGGATTTCGGCGTGCAGGGCGAGATCGTCAACATGCGACCGGGCCCGGTGGTCACGTTGTACGAGCTCGAGCCGGCACCGGGCATCAAATCATCGCGCGTGATCGGTCTCGCCGACGACATCGCGCGTTCGATGAGCGCGGTCTCGGCACGCGTCGCGGTGGTGCCCGGCCGCAACGCAATCGGCATCGAGTTGCCGAATCCGCGCCGCGAGAAGGTGGTCCTGCGCGAGTTGCTTTCACATACGACGTTCGCGCGCTCGGAGCACTGGCTTCCGCTTTGCCTCGGCAAAACAATCGGCGGTGAGCCGGTGATCGTCGATCTCGCGCGCATGCCGCACCTCCTGATCGCCGGCACTACGGGCTCCGGCAAGTCGGTCGCGATCAACACAATGATCCTTTCGCTCCTCTATCACTACAAACCGGAGGAGTGCCGGCTGATCCTGATCGATCCGAAGATGCTCGAACTTTCCGTCTACGACGGCATCCCACATCTGCTGACGCCCGTCGTCACGGATCCGCGCAAGGCGATCATCGCGCTCAAGTGGGCCGTGCGCGAGATGGAAGAGCGCTACAAGAAGATGTCGAAAGTCGGCGTTCGCAACATCGACGGCTTCAACGCGCGCCTCGCCGAGGCGCGCGAGAAGGGCGAGACGATCGTACGCACGGTGCAGACCGGTTTCGACAAGGAAACCGGCGAGGCGGTTTACGAAAAGGAAGAGATGGATCTTGAGCCGCTTCCCTTCATCGTGGTCGTGGTCGACGAAATGGCCGACCTCATGATGGTCGCCGGCAAGGATATCGAAGGGGCGATTCAGCGGCTCGCGCAAATGGCGCGTGCCGCCGGTATTCATCTCGTGATGGCGACGCAACGTCCCTCGGTCGACGTCATCACCGGCACCATCAAGGCGAACTTCCCGACGCGCATTTCCTTCCAAGTGACGTCGAAGATCGACAGCCGCACCATCCTGGGCGAACAAGGCGCTGAGCAACTGCTCGGCCAAGGCGATATGCTTTATATGGCCGGCGGCGGGCGCATCTCGCGAGTGCACGGCCCGTTCGTCTCGGACCGCGAAGTCGAGCGCGTAGTCGCGCATCTCAAGGAACAGGGCACGCCGGAATACCTCGAGGCCGTGACCGCCGAGCCCGAGGAGGACGAGGCGGGCGGCGCCGTGTTCGACAAGGGTGCTTTCGGCGAGGAAGGCAGCGATCTTTATCAGAAGGCGGTCGCGATCGTCCTGCGTGACCGCAAGGCATCGACGAGCTACGTCCAGCGCAGGCTGCAGATCGGTTACAATCGCGCCGCCTCGATTATCGAACGCATGGAGAAGGAAGGCATCGTCGGCCCCGCGAACCATGCAGGGAAGCGGGAGATCCTGGTCGAAGGCCGAGAAGAAGCCTATTGACGAACCCTATCCACGTCGCCAAATCGCCACAGCCGGCGTCTAGCGGGCAGGCGGGAGCAGCCGATTTCTTCGGAGGAAGTATGGGTCGGACCTACGCGCGAGCCCTGAGGCGTGCCGCACTGATCGGGACGGCGGTCTTGTTTGCTTCGACCAGCCTTTCCGCACAGACGGCCGTCCCTGCAGGCCAGCCCCTGCCGGCGGTGGTCCCGATGCCGCCGCTTCCCCCGCTTCCCAAGGAGGGAACGCTCGCGAAGGCGGGAACGACGCAGACGATCTCGACTGCAGCCGCCGCCTCGGGCATGTTCGCAAAGTCTGTTGCAACCGCACCCAACCCAATCAAGCCGACCAAGACGGCGAACTTCGACAGCGCGCAAAAGGCGACTGTCGAGCGCGTGAACTCTTACTTCAACGGAATCAATACGCTCGTCGGAAATTTCGTGCAGGTCGGGCCTGACGGCCGCCGCTCGGAGGGCGAATTCTATATGCAGAAGCCCGGCAAAGTGCGCTTCGACTACGACCCGCCGAGCCCCGTCGAGCTGATCTCCGACGGCAAGTCGGTCATTGTCCGCGACCGCAAGCTCGCCACCCAGGATCTCTACCCGCTGTCGCAGACACCGCTCCGTTTCCTGCTGAGCGAAAAGCTCGATCTGTTCAAGGATTCGAATGTGGTCGGCGTCTATCAGGACGACATTTTCGTCACCGTAGTCATCGAAGAAACACAGCCGGTCGTCGGCACGCATCGCCTGATGATCATGTTCGGCGCGAAGGACGCACAACTGAAGCAATGGACGGTCACCGATCCGCAGGGCTACGACACGACGGTCGCCGTCTACAATCTCGACCAATCGCAGAAGCCCGACCCCGCGCTGTTCCGGATCGAGTACCAACGTATGCTGCAATAGGCGCAGCACCCGCGGTCGTTTCAAAACATCCGTTCGCCGACATTTCCCGCGACAGTTTCTGCGGAAGAAACGACGCGCGTCACGTCGCGGTCGTGTTCGACGGCGCCGCGCAATTCTCCAAACCTTTGACCGTTTACAGTTTTTACGTTCCCGCCGGCGGTGACGAGCCCGATCCCTCGGTCAATGGGAAATTCGCGCACAAGCTGGCGTTCCTCGACGAGCTAGCGCGTTGCTCGGTCTCCCGCATTTCAGCGGCAGACGAGCGTGCGCTCCTCGTCGGCGACCTCAATGTCGCTCCGCTCGAACACGACGCGTGGAGCCAAAAGCATTTGCTCAAATGGACACGCCCGTCCGATCACGTGCCGGTTCTCGCGACGTTCGAGCTCTAGTCCGGCGATTGTTTACTTGGGTTTGCCAAGTACATAATCGCCTCTAGTCCGGCTCTTCCTCCGCCTTCTCGAACAGCGGCGCCACGAGATCAAGATCGGAGAGCGTCGACTTGAGCCGGCTCGACATCATTTGCCGTAGCGCTACCGCCGCGCGCGGTTCACCTTCCAGCATACGGAGAAACACTGTGCGGGGAATGCGGAGCAGACCTGTCGGCTCAAGTGCAGTCGCAGTGGCCGGCCGTAGCGTATCGACGATCAATGCCGACTCGCCGATCAGCGTGCCCGCCCGAGCGACTGTTCCGCCGGTGCCGGTTGCGTGGTCGCGTGTACCCTTGATCTCAATCGCCCCGTATACGACGACGTACCCGCCGTCGGCGGGTTCCCCTTCCTCAAACAGCAACTGGCCCCCGCGCAAGTGCAACGCCTCGGCACTGATCGCCAGGATGCGCAGCGGCTCCCGACCGAGGACGCCGAACGTGGGCACACGGCTGAGGAAAGCGATGTCGTCTTCGAGCGCCATCGACTAGGGAACGAGCTTATAACCGCCGGCCTCGGTAACGAGCAGCGCGGCGTTGGCCGGGTCCTTCTCGATCTTCTGACGCAGACGGTAGATGTGGGTTTCGAGCGTGTGCGTGGTCACGCCGGAATTGTAGCCCCACACTTCTTGCAGCAGCACCTCGCGTGATACCGGCCGCTGCCCGGCGCGATAGAGATAGCGCAGGATCGCCGTCTCTTTGTCAGTCAGGCGGATTTTCGAGCCGCGCTCGTTGACGAGAAGTTTTGCACCCGGCCGAAAGCTATAGGGACCGATTGGGAAGATTGCATCCTCGCTTGCCTCGTGGCTCCGCAGCTGGGCGCGAATGCGAGCGAGCAGCACTGCAAAGCGGAACGGCTTTGGCACATAATCGTTTGCACCGGCCTCCAGCCCCAGGATCGTGTCGGAGTCCGTATCGGCTCCGGTCAACATGATTACCGGGGCCTTGAACCCGTTCTTACGCAGCACCCGCACGGCATCGCGGCCGTCCATATCGGGGAGGCCGACGTCCATCAGGACGAGATCGACATGGCCCGCCTTAGCCTCCTGCAGCGCGGCCTGCGCGGTCTCCACCGCGTTCGTCTCGAATTCCTCGTGCAGGGCAAGCTGCTCGACGAGCGCGTCGCGGAGCTCCGGATCGTCGTCGACCACGAGGATTTTTCGCGCGTTCGGCATCAATTCCTCTCTCCTGCCCCGCGAGTGTACAACACCGGCAGCGCCGGGCCAGACGGCACCGACCATGCAAATGTCGGCTGTTCTCGGACGCGCGGAACTAGACCACGAGGCAAGGCGAGGCAAGTGCGCCCGGCATTTCCTATACGAAACGTGAAGCGGAAAGGTTACGCGACGCCACGTGCAGTTCTCCGAGTATCGCGTGCCCCGGCGCATGCGAGCCGAGGCGTGCTGCGTTTTAATGGGTTGGCGCTTCCCGTCGCACTCGGGCGCGCCGGCATCAAAGCAAACAAGCGCGAGGGCGACGGCGCGAGCCCGCGTGGACGCTTTCGCCTCGTCCGCCTCTGGTGGCGTGCAGATCGCCTGCCGCGCCCCCAGGTGCGATTGCCCATGCGCCCAATTCGCCGCGACGACGCCTGGTGCGAGGATCCCGCGAGCCGCCGCTACAATCGTCCGTTCAAGCTTTCACCCGCCAGCGCTGGCGACCGCCTTTGGCGCGACGACCATCTTTACGATCTCCTGATCGAGCTCGACCACAACACGCGTCCACGTATCGCGGGCCGCGGCAGCGCTGTTTTCATTCACATCGCACGGCCGAATCTTGCGCCGACTGCCGGCTGCATCGGGCTCGCAGCAAACGCACTCGAGCGCATGCTCCCTCGACTCCGCCGCGACGGCACGATCGAAATCGGCTAGTCCTGCCGCCGCTCCCCGAAGATCGCCGTGCCGATCCGCACGTGCGTCGCGCCGAACGCGATCGCGTTCTTGAAATCCGCGCTCATTCCCATCGACAGCAGCGAAAGCCCGTTGCGCTTGGCGATCTTTGCCGTGAGCGCGAAATGCATCGCCGGTGCCTCATCGAGCGGCGGAATGCACATCAGCCCCTCGATCGCAAGGCCATACTTTTCGCGGCATTCGGCGATGAACGCATCCGCTCCCTCGGGCAGCACACCGGCCTTCTGTGGCTCGGCACCCGTGTTGATCTCGACGAACAAACGTGGCCGCTTTCCCTGTCTCGCGATCTCATCGGCTAGCGCCTCGGCGATCTTCGCACGATCGACGGTATGGATGACGTCGAACAGCGCGACCGCCTCGCGCGCCTTGTTCGATTGCAGCGGTCCGACAAGATGCAGTTCGATGTCGGGGTACCGTGCGCGCAATGGCGGCCACTTCTCCTTCGCTTCCTGGACCCGGTTCTCGCCGAACATACGATGGCCGGCGCCGATGACCGGCTCGATCGCGTGGGCGTCGAACGTTTTACTGATAGCGACGACTGTCACCGATCCAGGCGCGCGCCCAGCCTCGCGGCAGGCATCCGCAATTTCGGCGCGAACCGTGCGAAGTCGATCAGCGGACGTCTCTTGCCGTGGCATCGAAGTCGTTCGTTGTTCCTGCACGGCCGCAACCCGTTGACCGGTGAAGCTTTTTGTTGTCCTAGTCAACTTCTCCCGAGCTACCGCCGCATGAATCGATGAAAAACGAACGCTACAACGCCCGCGAGGCCGAGCCACGCTGGCAGCGCATCTGGGACGAGCGCGAGATCTTCAAGACGAAGAACGACGATCCGCGCCCGAAATACTACGTGCTCGAGATGTTTCCGTATCCTTCGGGGCGCATCCACATGGGCCACGTGCGCAACTACACCATGGGTGACGTGGTCGCCCGCTACATGCGCGCCCGTGGCCACAACGTGTTGCACCCGATGGGCTGGGACGCGTTCGGCATGCCGGCCGAGAACGCGGCCATGGCGAACAAAGTGCACCCGAAAGCCTGGACCTACGAGAACATCGCAGCGATGAAGGCGCAGCTCAAGTCCATGGGTCTCTCGCTCGACTGGAGCCGCGAGGTCGCGACCTGCGATCCAAGTTACTACCACCATCAGCAGAAAATGTTTCTCGATTTCTGGAAGGCCGGTCTCGTCGAGCGCAAGACATCGAAGGTGAATTGGGATCCGGTCGACCAGACCGTGCTCGCGAACGAGCAGGTGATCGACGGCCGCGGCTGGCGTTCGGGCGCGCCGGTCGAGCAGCGCGAGCTGACCCAGTGGTTCTTCAAGATCACGGCCTATTCCGAGGAGCTCTTGAGCGCGCTCGATACCCTCAACCGCTGGCCGGAAAAAGTCCGCGTCATGCAGAAGAACTGGATCGGCAAGTCCGAGGGCCTGCTCGTCCGCTTCATGCTTACGCCCGGCGCGCCGGGCGATATCGACGAGGTCGAAGTTTTCACGACGCGCCACGATACGCTGTTCGGTGCTTCCTTCATCGCGATCGCGCCCGATCATCCGCTCGCAACAGCCGCCGCCGAGCGTGATCCGAGGGTTGCCGCTTTCATCGAGGAATGCCGCCGCCACGGTACGGCCCAGGAGGTGATCGAGAAGGCCGAGAAGCTCGGCGTCGACACAGGCCTGCGCGCGATCCACCCGTTCGATCCGAAATGGGAGCTTCCCGTCTACGTCGCGAACTTCATCCTGATGGATTACGGCACCGGCGCAGTCTTCGGCTGCCCTGCACACGATCAACGCGATTTGGATTTTGCGCGAAAGTACGGCCTTCCCGTTGTCCCCGTCGTCGTGCCCGAGGGCGCCGATCTGAAGAAGTTCGAGATCGGAACCGAGGCCTACGATGGCGACGGATTACTCGCGAATTCGCGCTTCCTCGACGGCAAGACTGTCGAGGCCGCCAAGGAAGACGTGGCACGCCGCCTGGAAGGCGAAACGCGCGGCAACCGTGCGGTCGCACAGCGCCGCATCCAATTTCGTCTGCGTGATTGGGGCATTTCACGGCAGCGCTACTGGGGTTGCCCGATTCCTGCAATCCACTGCAAGACGCACGGCGCGGTTCCCGTGCCCGTGAGGGATTTACCGGTCGAGTTGCCTGAAGACGTCGAGTTCGACCGCCCGGGCAATCCACTTGATCGGCATCCGACCTGGAAGAATGTTCGCTGCCCGATCTGCAACGAGCCGGCGCGCCGTGAGACCGACACCATGGACACTTTCGTGGACTCGTCCTGGTATTTCCTGCGCTTTACCGCGCCACAGGCGAAGACGCCGACGGACTCCAAGGCCGAGCAATATTGGATGCCGGTCGATCAGTACATCGGCGGCGTAGAGCACGCGATCTTACATCTTCTCTATTCGCGCTTCTTCACCCGCGCCATGAAGGCGACCGGTCACGCGCACGTCGACGAGCCGTTCGAGGGCCTGTTCACCCAAGGCATGGTGGTGCACGAAACCTACGAGAAGAAGGACGGCACCTTCGCGAGCCCGGCCGAGGTGCGGCTCGAAGCTGACGGCGACAAGCGCCGCGCGACCCTGCTCGCTGGTGGCGAGGAAGTTGCCATCGGCCCCATCGAGAAGATGTCGAAATCAAAGCGAAATACCGTCGATCCCGACGACATACTTTCGACCTACGGGGCCGATACCGCTCGCTGGTTCATGCTGTCCGATAGTCCCCCGGACCGCGACGTGATTTGGACCGAGGAAGGCGTGCAGGGTTCGTATCGCTTCGTCCAGCGCCTCTATCGGCTTGCGAACGATCTCGCCGATCTCGCAGCACCGGTCGGCACCCCGCGCCCGTCGAGCTACGGTCCCGCGGCGCTCGCGGTGCGTAAGAGCGCGCATGCGGCACTCGCGCGCGTGAGCGACGACGTCGAGCGCCTGCGCTTCAATCGATGCGTCGCACACATCTATGAAATGGCCAACGCGCTGGGCGCCGCGGTCGCCGACGCCCGCAGCGCGAAGAAAGTCGCCGCCGATCTCGCCGCGGCGTTCCGCGAAGCCGGCGAAATTCTCATCCGGTTGGTCGAGCCGATGATGCCGCACCTCGCGGAGGAATGCTGGGAGACGCTCGGGCACAAGACGCTCGTCGCCGAGGAAGCGTGGCCGACTGTCGAGCGCGAGCTGCTGGTGGAGGAGACGATCACTCTGCCGGTTCAGGTCAACGGCAAGAAGCGCGCGGACGTAACCATTGCGCGCGACGCCGCCCAACCCGAGGTAGAGGCCGCCGTGCTCGCGTTGGAGCCCGTTCAGCGGGCGCTTGAAGGTCGTCGGCCCAAGCGTATCATTGTAGTTCCACAGAGGATTGTGAATGTCGTCGCGTGACGGGGAAATAAAATTCCTGCGCCTGATCGCGGCCGGCTTGGTCGCCGCTGCGCTTGGCGGCTGCATGTTCCAGCCCATGTACGCCCAGACGCCGCTCTTTGGCTCTGGGCCTTCCCTGCGCGACGCCCTGCGCGACGTCGAGGTTGCCTCGATCAATGGCCGCATCGGCAATGAGTTGCGCAACGACCTGATCTACGAATTGACCGGGGGCGAAGGCAATCAGGTCGACGCACCATTCCGACTCACCCTGGTCGCTAACGTCAGTTCGTTCAGCCCGGTCATCGATACAGAGTCCGGTCGTCCGGTCGCCGAAATGGTGTCTTTCGATGTCACCTATAAGCTGCACGACGTGGTGCGCGACCGCACTGTGCTCACCGAGCAGGCGCTCGCGCGCGTCTCGATCGACCGCAGTCAGCAGCGCTACGCGAATGTGCGCGCGATCCGCGACGCCGAAAACCGCGCCGCCAAAGTCGTCGCCGAGCAGATCCGATCGCGTCTCGCCTCGTTCTTCCTCACGCGCACCTGAGCGGTCGTGGTCGCGATCCGCAATCAGGACGCGGACGCCTTCATCACGCGCCCCGACCCGCGCCGTGCAGTGATCCTCCTTTTCGGTCCCGATCTTGGCCTTGTGCGCGAGCGCGCGGAGGCCCTCTTACAGGGTGCGAGTAAGGATTCTTCGGACCCATTTTCCGTCACCACGATCGAAGGGGACGTGCTGGCCGGCGATCCCGGGCGCCTCGCCGACGAGGCTCGGACGATCGGCCTGTTCGGCGGACGGCGCCTCGTGCATGTCCGGGCGGGCGGCCGCAACTTCAGCGATGCGTTGCAAAGTCTCCTCGCCGACCCGCCAAAGGACACACTCGTCATCATCGAAGCGGGCGACCTGCGCAAGGGCACACCCCTCCGCAAGCTTGCAGAGTCCTCGCCTCACGCTGCAGCCATCGCCTGCTACGCGGACACCGAGCGCGATGTCGCCCGCCTCGTCGATCGCACGCTCCGCGAAACTGGAATCGGGATCGATGCCGACGCGCGCGATATTCTTGTCAATCTACTTGGCGCCGACCGCCTTGCCACCCGTTCGGAGCTGGACAAGCTCGTACTGTACGCCGGGGAAAAGAAGCGGATCGACTACGACGATGTGCGTGCCGTGATCGCCGATTCGTCCGCGCTGGCACTCGACGACGTAGTCGACGCAGCCGCAGCCGGCGAACCGGACGCGGCGCTCGTCGCCCTCGGAAAGGCGCGCGCCGCCGGCATTGCGCCAAGCACGGTCATCGGTGCCGCGATTCGACACATCGCGACTCTGCACCGGCTAAGCCTGCGCATGGAACGCGGCGATTCCGCCTCGCACATCGTTTCCGATCCGCAGCTGCGCATCCATTTTCGCCGCCAGCCACGGTTTGAGCGTGCGCTCACGCGCTTCGGTCCGGCCGCTTTGGAACGGTCGTTGGCCTCACTCGGTGTGGCGGCGCTGGCGGCGCGGCGATCCGCAACCCTCGCCGAGCCGATCGTCGAACGCGAAATCCTCGCGCTCGCGCGCGGCAGCAGACGGCGCGCCTGAAACAAGCCATTTCCAGCGCTTAGTGGCGGCTTCCCAGTCGCCTGCACAGTGCATCGAGCTGCTCGAGCGTACGATAGCGGATGCGCACCTCGCCGCCGGCACTGCGATGATTGATCTCGACCGCGAGCCCGAGCACATCGGTCAGCTTCTTTTCGAGCGCACGAACGTCGTGACTCTTCACGCCGCGCGGCCGCCGCTTTGCATGTTTCCCGCGCGCCTCCGCCTGCGCGCCCGCAATCGCCTCCACATCGCGCACGTTGAGGCCCTTCTCGATAATCGCCCTAGCCAGGGCCTCGGGATTGTCGTGCGCGAGCAGCGCGCGCGCGTGTCCGGCCGTAAGCTTGCCCTCGGCAAGATAGCGTTTCACGCTTTCCGGCAATTTCAGGAGGCGCAGCGTGTTCGCGATGTGGCTGCGGCTCTTGCCGACGATTTTCGCAAGGTCGGCCTGCGCGTAGTTGAATTGCTCGATCAGCGAATCGTAGCCCATCGCTTCTTCCAGCGGGTTGAGATCGGCCCGCTGCACGTTTTCGATGATCGCGATCTCGAGCGCTTCCTTGTCGCTGATCTCGAGCAAAATGACCGGCACTTCGTGCAGGCCCGCGCGCTGTGCCGCGCGCCACCGCCGCTCGCCCGCGATGATCTCGTAGGCGTCGACAGCACCGCTGACCGTGCGAACGAGGATAGGCTGCAAGATGCCCTTTGCCCGCACCGATGCGGAAAGCTCCTCCAGTTCCTCCTCGCCGTAGTGGCGGCGCGGATTGCGCGGGTTCGGTCGCAGAAATTCGATCGGTACGCGCCGCTGTCCGCGCGCGCGTTCGACTGCGGCGCTCTCATCGCCAACGTCGCCAATGAGCGCGGCGAGCCCTCGTCCCAATCGCGAGCGGGGCGTCTCTTCCGCCATGGTCAAGGTTCAAACTCCGTGCGCAGGTTGCTTCGGAACGATCGCACGCGCGAACAATTCATGCCGCAGCAAGCGTACGTTCGCGTTGGACGATCTCCGACGCGAGTTTGAGATAGGCTTGGCTGCCGACGCACTTGAAATCATAGAGTAGGACCGGCTTGCCGTAGGACGGCGCCTCCGACACGCGCACGTTGCGCGGGATGATCGTGTCGTACACCTTGGCGCCGAGGAACTGGCGCACGTCGGCAACGACCTGGTCCGAGAGATTGTTGCGTACGTCGTACATCGTCAGCACGATGCCGTGGATCGTCAGCCCGGGATTAAGATTGCTCTTTACCTGCTCGACGGTCTTCAAGAGCTGCGACAGCCCCTCGAGCGCGAAGAATTCACATTGCAGGGGAACGAGGATCGCATCGGCCGCAGCCATCGCATTGATGGTCAGCAGATTGAGCGACGGCGGGCAATCGACGAGCACGTAGCTGTAGCCGTCACCGGCGAGCTTGCCGTCGGCGTCACGCACTGGACGCTCGAGCGAACCGAGCGCGTTGCGCAGGCGGTACGCGCGGTCGCGCGCGGTTGCAATTTCGAGCTCGAATCCGGACAGGTCCATGGTCGACGGCGCGATATGCAGCCGCGGCACCGCTGTCTCGTGGATCGTGTCCGCGAGCTTCGCCTCGCCGACCAAGGCGTCGTAGGTCGACCGCGAGCGGCTCTTGTAGTCGATGCCGAGGCCCGTTGAGGCGTTGCCTTGTGGGTCGAGGTCGACGATCAGCACCCGCTCGTCGATGGCGGCGAGCGCGGTGCCGAGATTGATGGCGGTGGTGGTCTTGCCGACCCCACCCTTCTGGTTGGCGATGGCGAGTACGCGAGGGCGAGTCTGGGTCATGGCGTTTGCGATCTTGGTTAACGCGGGGTTAACGGCCTCTGCACGGCACTTTCGACCACCAGGATCTTGCCGCGCGGATCGGTTCGACTGGGTAGGAGCCTCACCTGAATCTTCCAAGATTTAGCGGCCTCGGTCAATTCGTTATCAACATCTTGTCCCTTCAGGAAAATCCCCACTGCCCCAGAGGCCAGGAACGGTTGCGAAAGCTCCATGATTCGGGGCAACGGCGCGAGTGCCCTTGCCATGACGACGTCCACCGCACCGATCTGTTTCGCGACCGATTCGACACGATTCGCGTGCACCTTGGCCGGCGCGCGCGTTACACGCGCCGCTTCACGGAGAAACGCGGCCTTACGCGTATCACTCTCGACGAGGTGGACGAGAGCCCCTGCCCGCTCCGCGATCGCAATCGCAACAATCAGGCCGGGAAAGCCCCCGCCACTCCCGAGATCCACCCACGATTTAGCGCCTGGCGCCAGATCGACGATCTGCAAGCTGTCTGCGATATGCCGCGTCCAGAGCTTCGGCACGGTCGACGCCGCAACGAGCTGCACCGCTCTCTGCCACCGGAGAAACAGCTCCACAAACTGATCGAGACGTACGACCGTTTCATGTGAAACCGGCACGAGCCGAAGCGCGTGCGCTCGATCCGCGGCGAGCGAGCGAGCATCGCTCATCCCGCGCGGCGCGCATGCAACGCGACCAGCGCGAGCGCGGCCGGCGTCATCCCGTCGATGCGGTCCGCTTGGCCGAGAGTCCGCGGCCGCACAGCGCCGAGCTTCTGCCGCAGCTCCGTGGAGAGGCCAGGAATTGATTCATAGTCGATCCAGTCCGGCAGATTGAGCGCTTCATCACGGCGAAAACGGGCAACGTCCTCCGCCTGGCGCTCGAGATAGACCGCGTACTTGGCATCAGTCTCAAGTTGCCCGGCGATCTTCGGATCGATCGCTCTGAACTCGGGCCAGATGCGGGCCAAGTCGGCGATGCCGAGATCAGGATAGGACAGCAGCTGGTAGGCGCTACGCCGCTGGCCATCTCTATTCAGAACGAGTCCGAATCGATTTGCCTCGGTCGGAGTCACCGAGACTGATCGCGCCCAATTTCGCACCGATTCCAGCAGCGCCAGCCTGTTAACAAATCGTTTACCACGCTCCCCGCCAACGCATCCGAGGTCGATCCCCCGCTGCGTGAGCCGCTGATCCGCGTTGTCCGCACGCAGCGTGAGCCGATACTCCGCGCGCGACGTGAACATGCGGTACGGCTCGG
>DATBJU010000008.1:0-5032 GCA_036556265.1 Xanthobacteraceae bacterium
GTGGCTATTGTTTGTGGCGCTGCTCGCGCCCGCCGCGTTCATGCGCCCGCCGCGCGGCGCGCGTGCTCCGTCCTTGATCGAACTGTTTGTCCTGCGAACCATGATCTTCGCGGCCGTCATTGCGGCGATCGGGATCGTCGCGACCGGCACCACCAACGTCGCCGAGCGCTACATGCACCCGATCCTCATCGTCGCTCCCGCATACGTGTTCGCGCGCGTCGTACGCCTCGCAGCGGGCGAAGCGAACATCCGTCGCTTCGCCATATTCGCGCTTGCAGCAGCTGCCGTCGTTTTCTGCGTCCGCTTCGTCGCGGCGACGAACAATCCTCTAACGCGCGAGGTCGGGCGCGGCCTGCTGCTGCCCTACGCGCAGCTCGTGGACGTGCTGAGGGCGCGCGGGGTCGTGGAGGGAACGGTCGTCAGCCCGCGCGTTCGCGAGGCGGGAAACCTGCGCGCAGTCGATCCGAATCTCCGGGTGGTCTCGCCCGAGTCCCATCGCGTCGTGCCGCCGCCGCGGCGCGAAAGCGACGATCGCTCGTGCATATTGCTCTGGGCGGAGGGGCAGGAGGACGATGCGAAGCGGATCGCCGAAGGGGCGACGCTTGCGCCGCAGCGCATTGAAATTCCGGCGCGCCGCGGCCTCATCGCTACGCGTGCGGGGGTCTGGTACTTCGCGCGGCTCGACCCGAAGGCGACGGCTTGCCAATAAAAAATCGGCCGGCGCCGGGGGAGGGGGCGAGCGCCGGCCGAGTGCCGTAGCGGCAAGTTCACATGGTCTTCTGTGCGTCCCACCAAGCGATGTCGCGAATCGTGCCCTTGAGATTCAGGATCGATCCGACCTGGGTCGCCTTGCCGGACTTCATATCGACCGAGTACAGCGATCCGCCCGTGACCAGCCAGGCCGCGTTCTGGCCTTCGCCGGTCGCGACGATGTTGAAGGCGATCGGCTCGGACGCCTTGATGCCGAGGCCGCCGATCGTGTTCAGCACGCCGTCGTTTGGCGGTACCTGACGCACGAACGACCAGCTGGCGGCGTCGATGTTGTAGAGCGTCGTTTCCTTGGTGCCCTTGACGCTGTTGCTGTAGGCGCCGGCGACGACCTTCGGAGTCTTGCCCTTGTTGGCGTCGGCGTCGGCGAACTTGTGGCTGCCGTCGACGATGACCTTGCCGTCGTCAACGTTGACGCGGAGGCTCGTGCCGTCGCTGCCCATCAGGCGCATGCGGTCGGCGACGGGATTGAAGTCAACGGCCGCAGTCGCGCTGGCGGAAAGCTTGGTGGAAAGCTCCGCCTTCCGCGTCGCGGCGCCGGTCTTCGTATCGATCGTCACGATCCAGCCGTTGTCGGTCACGCCGTACAGCATGCCGTCGGCCGGGCGCACGTCGATGCCGACGAGCTTGTTGACGCCCTTCACGGGCCAGCTCGCGGTCACCTTGCGGGATGCGGGGTCAATCATGGCGATGGTATTGTCGCCGACGAGCGCGACGATCGATTGCGCCGAGGCAGCGTCGGTCGCCCCTAACGCGCCGATCAGCGCGAGCGAGGCGAGCAGCGTATTGCGATTGAAGCTCATGGCACTCTCCCTTGCATGGGTTGCACGAGGGCCCGGAAGGCGCGCCCTCAGCGCGAATACCCGGGGGATGGGCCGGGGGATGCGGCCGAAAAAAAGATTTGCAGCATGCATCCAGCGGGTCTACTCGCGCGTAGGCCGGTCGTAAGCTAGGAATCCGTGCGGAGAAGGCGTTTGGACAAGCCGGTCGGACATTCGAGCATGAGCGACGACCTCGCGGAATTGCTGCAGGCCTGCGCCCGCGGCGAGCGGAACTCCTTGCGCGCCATCTACGAACGGGAATGCGCCGCTATGATCGGCGTCGCCATGCGCATCGTGCGGCGCCGGGAGCTTGCCGAGGAGATCGTGCACGATGTGTTCGTGCAGATCTGGCGCCACGCCAGGACCTTCGATCCATCGCTCGGCTCGGCACGCGGCTGGATGTTTGCGATCGTGCGCAATCGCGCGATCAGCGCCCTTCGCACGACGAGCCGCGAATTGCCGACCGCGGAAGAAGAGCTCACCGCCGCCGTCGACCGTGGCGCGGAATCCGAGAACGCGTTCGACAAGCTGGCGGAGGGCAGCGCGCTCAAGCGTTGCCTGGAACGCCTCGAGCCGCGGCGGCGGCTTGGAGTGTTGCTCGCGTACGTCGAAGGCTTGTCGCACGGCGAGATTGCCGCGCGCCTCGGCGTACCGCTCGGCACCGCGAAGTCATGGCTGCACCGCAGCCTCGCGCAATTGCGGGAGTGTCTCGCATGAACGAGACCGATCGACGCGACGACAACGTGCTGGCCGGCGAATTCGCGCTCGGCCTGCTGGAAGGGAGCGAGCGCGAGGTATTCGAGCGCCGGCTTGTGCGCGAGCGCGCCTTGCAGACCGAGGTCGCGCAATGGCGGGAGCGGCTCGCCGCACTCGACGCGACCGCGAGTCCTGGCCGCGCTTCGCCGCAGCTATGGGGCAAGATCGAGTCGAGTCTCGGCGCGCGGCGCGCCGCAGTCGACGAGGCAAGGCCGGGCTGGGCCGAGCAGCTCTGGACGAGCCTCGGCTTCTGGCGTGGCGCGAGCTTCGCCGGCGCCGCCGCGAGCCTCATGCTCGCGATCGCAGTCGGATTGCTCGCCGGCCGCGCAACGCCGCAGCCGCTCGTGGTTGCCGTGCTGCAAACGGGCGACACCTCGCCCGGCGCGATCGTCGAAGCCTTCGGCGACGGCAGCATCGTGCTTGTGCCGCTGCGCGATATTCCGGTGCCTCCGGGTAAGGCGCTGGAAGTCTGGACGCTCTACGACAAGGCGCGCGGGCCGGTGTCGATCGGGCTCATCGACAGCGCGCGCCGCGCCCGTTTCCAGACAGCGAGCCTGCCCGCGCGCGCAGAGCAGCTCTACGAGATCACGCTTGAGCCTGCGACCGGCTCGCCCATCGGCCGGCCCACCGGGCCGGTGCTGATGAAGGGGCTCGCGGCGACACCCCGTTTATAAGGCCGATTGTCAGGCGGTTTCAGGCGGTCTAAGCCTGCGGGCGGCGCGCATCTGTTGCGCGCCGATCATATTTTGGAGCCGCCCATGCGCCGCGCGAAGAGGTCGAAGAGCAAGTCGAAAGCCCGCAAGTCATCGGCCGCCAGACGGCCCGCGCGGAGAGCGAAGGCGGCAAGCGCACAGCGCAAGCCGATCGAGATCTACTACTGGCCCACGCCGAACGGTCACAAGATCACGATCATGACGGAGGAATGCGGACTCCCGTACACGATCAAGCCGGTGAACATCGCGCGCGGCGATCAGTTCAAGCCGGAATTCCTGAAGATCGCGCCGAATAACCGGATGCCGGCGATCATTGACCCGGAAGGACCGGGCGGGCGGCCGATCTCGGTGTTCGAGTCGGGTGCGATCCTTCAGTACCTCGGGCGCAAGACGGGGAAGTTCTACCCCGCCGACGAGCGCAAGCGCGTCGAAGTCGAGGAATGGCTGTTCTGGCAGATGGCAAACCTTGGCCCGATGGCCGGGCAGGTGAATCACTTTCTTCGCTATGCGCCAGAAAAACTCCCCTATGCGATGAATCGCTACACAAACGAATGCCGGCGGCTCTACGGAGTCATGGAGAAGCGACTCGCGACGCGGAAGTTCATCTGCGGCGACGTGTCGATCGCCGACTTCGCGTGCATCGGCTGGGCGCGTGGACTCGAGCGGCAGGGACAGGACAAGAGCGAATTTCCGAACGTGATGCGCTGGATCGCCGACATGCAGGCGCGTCCGGCGACCGCGCGCGCGCTTGCAATCAAGATCGAGGACTACGGCAAGGTCGATATCGCGACCGACAAAGAAGCGTGGAAGTTACTGTTCACGCAGGGTGCGCGCAATTGACGCGTGACGTGCGATCACTGCTGCGATTCGTCGATGCAGTGACTCGAAAATAGGCAGCCACGAAATTTTTTGCGTGTAACGACGCGCGCTGTTCGCGTTACGACCATTATTGCCGCGATGCAACGGTCGCATGATTGCATTGCAAAAACGCGTTGACGTAGCGGCATGCGGCGCTGGGCGTTGCCGGCAGCGACTGCGTTAGCGCGCCACACCGCGCTGAAGCCGTTGAGATTTCACTGCAATAGTTTCCCGGTCGGGCACTACGTACCGAATGTGCAGATCGCAACAGACGGCGCGATCACTTTTTTCTCACGCGCACATCCGGTTTTCGTGATTGGCGTTGTGCAGTGCAGGACCCTACTTGGGCGATGGAGGCAATGCGCCTCGGCCGAGAAACTCGGCGGAAAATTCCAACAAGCGGCGATCTCGACGCGAGACACCGCAATCATCGAAAAGGAGATGACCATGATTACCAAGACCAAGACTGCGCTCATCGCGGCGCTCGTCCTCAGCTCGGCTTCGGTCGCGCTTGCCGACGATCAGCCCTACACGGCCGAGAAGAACGCCTACCTGCGCAACCCGAACGCGCCGGTCCCGACCTACAACGAGGCCGCGCCGGCTGCGCAAATCCGCGGCCAGGTGATCGAAGGCCGCAACGTGGGTGTCGACTTCGGAGCGCAAGGCACCGTGCCGAGCGAGCAGAAGCGTTGGTTCGATCGCAATTCGATCGACTTCAACTCCTGACGAACAAGTCGGCGCGGCCAGCACTCCCCCTGCTACGCGCCAATGCGGCCGGCCTTCGGGCCGGCCGCTTCTTTTGTCGGACGCGAAAGACTTCACGCGGGCGTGAGCGATGGCGATGCGCCGTCAACAACGTCGTGATCGCCGAAACTTTCGGGGGTGGTGAAGCGAATGTGTTTGTGAAGCCGGCGAGTGCCGGCTCCACCTGATCGCCACTCGATATCAACGAACCAACTCAACGAAGGAGACTGCCATGTTCAGCAAGACCAAGATGATACTCACCGCGGCGCTCGTCCTTGGCTCGGCTTCGGTCGCGCTTGCCGACGACCTGCCGTACACAGCCGAGAAGCACGCGTATCTGCGCAACCCGAATGCGCCGGTCCCGACGTACCT
>DATBJU010000009.1:0-9071 GCA_036556265.1 Xanthobacteraceae bacterium
TTCGGTGAGTGCGGAGCCTGTCCTCGGGCGGCCGAAGGCCGACCCGAGGAGCGCATCCGGGACACGTTCATCTCCATATTCACGTTGTCAAACAGCTGCGCCTCTTGGCGCATCACGGACGCCGCCAACGGGTCCGCGCGAAGCGCGGCCCGATGACAGGCTCCGCGGCGATCCGGGACCCATGCCAATACATTCTCGCGGGCGCATTCGCCCCGAGCTTTGGCAAAATTCATTGCCCTTGGCCGAAGCCGAGGGGGATGGAGCGCCGGTCGGCGCAACATCGGTTATTAGTGGCGCGCAAGCGTGCGCGCCGCGCCTTCCGGCGCTCCATCACGGCGTCTTAAACCCCGGGCCGCGCTTTTCAGAAGACCGTCACCGGCCTCCCTCTCAGCCAAGCTCCTGGCAGGCGGTCCTGGCGCTCTTGCCGGCAAAACTTCGCCGACAGGAAACGCGCGTCAAAAGACGCTGCCGCCGGGCGGTGCCCACGGGGCTCCCGGTATCGTGTGTGCGAGACACGACAGCGGGCGCCGTTCTCGATCCGCACAACAGGTCGCACCGGTCGCGCCCCTCGGTGGATCGAGACAGGCGCAATCTAAGAGCGGTCCGGAGAGTGTGGAAAAATTATTTTATTCGCGAATGAAATCAATGGCCGAATGTGGCGAGTGGGGAAAAGTGGGGTCACCGCCCCGCGTGCGCGCGCTTGCGCCGTTCGCGTTCCTCGCCCTGTTCGAAGACGGCAAGCAGTCCGCGGCGAATCGCGGCCTGGCGCTGGGGCGAGGTGATCTTCGCGCCGGTGAGGTCGGTCACATAAAAGACGTCGATCACCCGCTCGCCGAAGGTCGCAACGTGCGCGGAGGCGATGTTGAGGTTGAGGCGCGAGATCGTGTTGGTGAGATTGAACAAGAGCCCCGGTCGGTCGAGGCCGACAATCTCGATCACGGTGTGCCGGTCAGACCAGGCGTTGTGCACGTTCACTTCCGGCTCGATCGCGAACGCGGCATGGCGGGCCTTCTGCGGCTTCTTCGCGACGACATCGGGGAGACGCGTTTCGCCCTTTAGCGTGCGTTCGATTGCGTCGGCGATGCGCGCGGCGCGGCGTACCTCGTCGTCGTCGTGGTCGAATTCGCGACTGATCGAGATCGTGTCGAGCGCACGGCCGTCGGTCGTCGTGAAGATCTGCGCATCGACGATGTTGCCGCCAGCCACTGCGCACGCGCCGGCAATAACGGAAAGGAGCCGCGGATGGTCGGGCGCGAGAATTGTGAGCTCGGTCACGCCCCTCGCTTCATCGATGCGGGTCGCGGTTGCAAGCGCCCGGCCCGCCTGCTCCGCGTCCCGCAGGAAGCGCGCGTGCTCGATCTTGCGGGCGAGATCGACCTTGAGCCAGTAGGGCGGATAGTGGCGCGCGACGTAGCGCTCGAGATCGGCCGCATCCCAGCCGGCCATTGCCGCCTTGAACTCGGCCTGGGCAAGCTCGACGCGACGCGTCCGGTTCACCTCAGAGAAGCCGCCGGTAAGCACGGGCTCGGCTTCATAGTAGAGCGTACGCAGGAGCTGCGCCTTCCAGCCGTTCCAGACGCCGGGCCCGACGGCACGGATGTCGGCCGTGGTCAGGATCAGCAGGAGCTTCAGCCGCTCGAGGCTCTGCACGACGGCTGCAAAGTCCTCGATCGTCCTGCGGTCGGCGAGATCGCGCGACTGGGCGACCATCGACATGAGCAAATGGCGCTCGACGAGCCAGGCCACGGTTTCGGTTTCGGCGGGCGAAAGCCCGAGACGCGGGCCGAAGCGGCGGGCGACCTTCGCCCCGGCGATTGAATGGTCCTCGACGCGCCCCTTGGCGATGTCGTGCAGGAACAGTGCGATATAGAGAATGTCACGGTTCTTGATGCCCGACATCAACTCGTTCGCGAGGCTGTACTCCGGTTTCTTGCCGTTCTCGATCTCGGCGAGCACGCCGATGCAACGGATCAGGTGCTCGTCGACTGTGTAGTGGTGATAGAGATTGAACTGCATCATCGCGACGACGCGCCCGAACTCGGGTACGAAGCGACCGAGCACGCCGGTTTCGTTCATGCGCCGCAGCACGATCTCCGGCGCGTTCTCCGATGTGAGAATCTCGCGAAATAACCGGTTTGCCTCCTCGTCGTCGCGCAGTCCGGCGTCGATCAAATCGAGCGAGCGGCGTGCGAGCTTGAGCGCATCGGGATGCAGCTCGAGATCGTGCTGGTCGGCAAGGCGGAATAGACGGATGAGATTGACGGGATCGCGTTCGAACGCCTCGCCGTCCGCGACGTTGACCCGGTCGTAGTCGATGAAGAAGTCCGGGTGGTCCTTGATGGGCCGGCGCTTGCGGCGCGTGAGCGTCGCCACCACCCGCGTCAGCCGCGGCACCGGCATCGCCTCCTGCTCCTCGAGCGCGGCACAGAAAATGCCCGTGAGGTCGCCGACGTCCTTGGCGACGAGAAAGTAGTGCTTCATGAAGCGCTCGACATCGAGCATTCCGGGATGCGCGGTGTATCCGAGCCGCTCGGCCATCTCACGCTGCAGGTCGAATGAAAGCCGCTCCTCGGCCCGGGCGGCAAGGAAATGCAGGTGGCAGCGCACAGCCCAGAGAAAGTCCTCGGCGCGGCGGAACAGCGCGAGCTCTTCCTTGTTGAACACGCCCTTGTCGACGAGCTCAGCGGTCTCGCGCACGCGATAGACATATTTCGCGATCCAGAACAGCGTATGCAGATCGCGCAGACCGCCCTTCCCGTCCTTGACGTTGGGCTCCACAAGGTAGCGCGACTCGCCGGCTCGCTTATGGCGCTCCTCGCGCTCGGCGAGCTTCGCCGCGATGAATTCCGGCGCTGTCCCCTGCATGAGATCGCGATCGAAGCGCGTCGCGAGCTCTTCGGACAGCGCCTTGTCGCCGATAACGTGACGCGCCTCGAGGATCGTGGTGCGGATCGTCATGTCCGCGCGCGCCTGACGAATGCACTCGTCGATCGAGCGGCTCGCGTGGCCAACCTTCAGGCCCATGTCCCAAAGCGCGTACAGGATCGCCTCGGCGACACTTTCACCCCATGCGGTCTGCTTGTAGGGCAGCACAAACAAAAGATCGATGTCGGAGCCGGGCGCGAGCATGCCGCGGCCGTAGCCGCCGACGGCGACGATCGCCATGCGCTCGCTCGATGATGGATTGTCGGAGCGATAGAGCGCGCCGGCCGCGACCTCGTAGACCAGGGCGATAATCGTATCGATCAGGTGCGACAGGCCCTCGGCGCAATGCCGGCCGGAGCCATCGACGAGCAACTGCTTCTCGGCGCGTTCGCGACCCTCCTGCAAAGCCCGTTTCAGGCGGACCGCCATGGCCGTGCGCAGCGCTGCCTCGTCGCCGTCGTGCTTCTTGGCGATGGCGGCGAGGTCGGCGCGGACAGCGGCGGAATCGATCAGCTCCGCTCGCTCGGCATGCCGGCGGCGGCGCGTTGCTTGCGACATGGAAACAACCTCGCAGTTTCCGGATAGCCGATCCGGCGACGCCTGTCGATCTTTGCGCCCAGCGATGTAAAATTCGCATGCCCCGGATCGAGGAGACACCATGGACGCAACTGCATTGCGCGAAAAGCAAGCGCCACTGAAGGACCGTTACCGCAAAGAGCCGAAGGCGGCGCTGATCACGCTCAGGGCCAAGGGCTCGCTCGATGAGGGCATCGCCTGCAAAGTGGAAACCGGCCGCGCGCTCGCCGTCGCGGGCCTGCATCCGGCGACGGGCGGCTCGGGCATGGAATTGTGCTCGGGCGACATGCTGCTCGAGGCGCTCGTCGCGTGCGCCGGCGTCACGCTGCGCGCGGTGTCGACGGCGCTCGGAATCGACGTAACGGCCGGCACGGTGGAAGCCGAAGGCGATCTGGATTTCCGCGGCACGCTCGGCGTCGACAAGGAGGCGCCGGTCGGATTCAAGACGATCCGCGTGACGTTCAAGCTCGATACCGACGCGCCGCAGGACAAGATCGACCAGCTGCTCAAGCTCACCGAGCGCTATTGCGTTGTGCTGCAGACGATCCGTAATTCGGTCGAGGCAAGTGCGAAGGTGGTGCGGGTGTAGCGGAGAAATTCCGCTAGCCTTTCCCGTCCCTCACCAACCCCTTCAACCGATACAGCGCCTCGAGCGCCTCCTTCGGAGTGAGCGCGTCGGGATCGAGAGTATCCATCGCCTCCTTGAGCGGGTCGGCCGGCGGCGGCTCGCGGCGCGCGGCGGAAAACAGCGGCAGATCGTCGATCAGCTTGCGCGCAGGTGCCGTTCGGTCGACGGCTTCCAGCTCCGCGAGCACGACGCGCGCACGCTCGACAACCGCCGCTGGGAGCCCGGCGAGCTTCGCGACCTGCACGCCGTAGGAACGGTCGGCGACGCCGGGCGCCACTTCATGCAGGAACACGACGTCACCCTGAAATTCCTTGACACGTACCGTCGTGTTGACGAGGCGCGAGAGCCGCGCGGACAGCGCAGTCAATTCGTGGAAGTGCGTGGCGAAAAGCGTGCGGCAGCGATTGTGCTCATGCAGATGCTCCAGCGTCGCCCAGGCGATCGAGAGCCCGTCGAAGGTCGCGGTGCCGCGGCCGATCTCGTCGAGGATCACGAGCGAACGCGGCGTCGCCTGATGCAGGATCGCCGCGGTTTCCACCATCTCGACCATGAACGTGGAGCGGCCCCGAGCGAGATCGTCGGCCGCGCCCACGCGTGAGAACAGGCGGTCGACCGCACCGATATGCGCGCGCCGCGCGGGGACGAACGAGCCCATCTGGGCGAGGATCGCGATCAATGCGTTTTGGCGAAGAAAGGTGGACTTGCCCGCCATGTTCGGCCCGGTGACGAGCCAGATGCGGCCCGCATCGGCGCCCTCGGGCGCAGACAAGTCGCAGTCGTTCGGCACGAACGGCCCGCCGTCGCGGCGCAGCGCCTGCTCCACGACCGGGTGGCGCCCGCCTTCGATTTCGAACGCAAGCGAGCCGTCGACTTCCGGCCGCGACCAGTGCTCGGCTTCGGCGAGTTCTCCAAGTGCGGCCGCGACGTCGATGCGTGCAAGCGCGTCGGCGACCGCCTCCAGCACTTTCGCGGAAGCGAGCACTTTCGACGCGAGGCTGTCAAAAATTGCAAGCTCGATCTCAAGCGCGGTATCGGCGGCCGAGGCGATGCGGCTTTCGATCTCGCCAAGCTCGGCCGTGGAAAAGCGCATGGCCCCGGCCATGGTCTGGCGGTGAATAAAGGCAGCGCGGAAGTCCGGGCCGAGCAGCTTCTCGCCGTGGGCCGCCGGAACTTCAATGAAATAGCCGAGCATGTTGTTGTGCTTGATCTTGAGCGCGCGAACGGCGGTCTCGTCCGCGTAGCGCGTTTGCAGGCTCGCAATGACCTGGCGCGATTCATCCCGCAGCGCGCGGGCGGAATCGAGCGCCGCATCATGGCCGGGCCGCACGAACCCGCCGTCAGCCTTCGCGAGGGGCAATTCATCGGCGAGCGCGTCGGCGAGCGCAGCACGAAGCTCCCGGGCAGGCGCCGCCAACGACCGCAGACAATCCGCAAGTTCGTCCGGCAGCTTTGATCCTTTCAGAACGCCGACAAGGGCGATCGCGGCGTCGAGGGTGTCGCGAACCGCGGCGATATCGCGCGGGCCGCCGCGGCCGAGCGACAGCCGCGCGAGCGCGCGGGAAAGATCGGGTGCGACTGCCAGCGCGGCGCGCAGTTTCGCGCGGAGCGAGGGATTCTCGATGAGCGCCGTTACCGCATCGAGCCGCGCATTGATTTCGGTGGGCTCGGTGAGCGGACTCGCGAGCCGCGCCGCGAGCAGCCGCGCGCCGGCAGCGGTCACCGTTCGGTCGATCGTGGAGAGCACGCTTCCCTTCACCTCGCCCGCGAGCGTACGCGCGAGCTCGAGATTGCTGCGCGTGGCGGAATCGATCGAGAGGATGCCGTCGGTTGCTTCACGCGACGGCGGCGAGAGCGCCGGACGCCGGCCGATTTGGGTGCGCTCGACATAGGTGACAGCGGCCGCGGCGGCGGCCAATTCCAGCCGGCTGAACGCGCCGAAGGCTTCGGACGTGGCGACGCCAAAGAACTCGCGCAGGCGGCGCTCGGCGATCGCGCCGTCGAAGACGTCCTTCGCGGTAGGCGTCACCGCCGGGAATGACCGCCAGAGCGCGCGGAGATCCGGCTCGTCATGAAGCGCGTCGGCGACGATGATCTCGCCGGGCTCGAGCCGCGCGACCTCCGCCGCAAGCCGCGCACGGTCGGTCTCGGCGACATGGAATTCGCCGGTGGAAATGTCGAGCCACGCGAGCCCAAAGGCCGCCGCCGCGTCGCTCGCTGGGCGCGCACGGGCAACCGCGAGCAGCCAATTGTTGCGCCGCGCATCGAGAAGCGTGTCCTCGGTGAGCGTCCCCGGCGTCACGAGTCGCACCACGTCGCGGCGCACGACCGATTTCGACCCGCGTTTCTTTGCTTCAGCGGGATCCTCGAGCTGCTCGCATACGGCGACGCGATGCCCAAACGCGATCAGACGATGCAGGTATTCCTCGGCGCGCTCGACCGGCACGCCGCACATCGGGATGTCGCGCCCGAGATGCTTGCCGCGCTTCGTGAGCACAATGCCAAGCGCGCGCGAGGCGACTTCGGCGTCGGCGAAGAACAGCTCGTAGAAATCTCCCATCCGGTAGAACAGCAGGCAGTCCGGATGCGCCGACTTGATCTCGACGTACTGCTCCATCATGGGCGTGACGCGAGCAGTATCGTCGACCGCGCCTGGAACAAGGCGGTTAACGCGTTCCGCAGACTTCGCCACCGCCCCCACCTGCGATTCCTTGCGCTCGTCGAAACCGGGCAAACGCTAGCAGATGGCGAGCGGCCTTTCATCGCGCCGCGGGAAGTTCTTGTGAATGCGTGGCTTGCTCGGCTAACGTCCGGCTGGAGAGGTCGAGATGGACGCCGAGACGAAAAAGACCCGCAAGCCCGACACGCGGACGCCCCGCGCTCGGCCTCATTTCACCGAACAGGAGGCACTCGAATTCCACAGCCGCGGGCGGCCGGGGAAGCTTGAGGTCGTCGCGACGAAGCCGATGGCGACCCAGCGGGACCTCTCGCTCGCCTATTCGCCCGGCGTTGCGGTGCCGGTGCTCGCGATCGCCGAGGACCCGAGCCGCGCCTTCGACTACACGGCCAAAGGTAATCTCGTCGGCGTGATCACCAACGGCACCGCGATCCTCGGGCTCGGCAACCGCGGCGCGCTTGCGGCGAAGCCCGTCATGGAAGGCAAGGCGGTGCTTTTCAAGCGCTTCGCCGATATCGACGCCTTCGACCTCGAGGTTGCGACCGAGGACCCGGAAGAATTCATCAACGCGATCAAGCCGCTCGGCGTCACCTTTGGCGGCATCAATCTCGAAGACATCAAGGCCCCGGAGTGCTTCATCATCGAGCAGCGCCTGCGCGAGTTGCTCGATATCCCGGTGTTCCACGACGATCAGCACGGGACCGCGATCATTGCCGCCGCCGGTATGATCAACGCGCTCGCGCTCACGGGCCGCGAGATACGCGAGACGAGGCTGGTCGTGAACGGCGCGGGCGCCGCCGGCATTGCCTGCGTCGAACTCCTGAAAGCGATCGGGCTCGGGCCGAAGAACGTCATCCTCTGCGATACCAAGGGCGTCGTTTACAAGGGCCGCACCGAGGGCATGAACCAGTGGAAGTCCGCCCACGCGGTGGAAACCAAGGCCCGCACGCTCGCGGACGCGATGAAGGGCGCCGATATCGCATTCGGCCTGTCGGCGAAGGGAGCGTTCACGCCGGAGATGATCGCTTCGATGGCGGAGAAGCCCATCATCTTCGCCATGGCGAACCCCGACCCCGAGATCACGGTCGAGGAAGTCGCGGCCGTGCGCGACGACGCCATCATGGCCACCGGCCGCTCGGATTACCCGAACCAGATCAACAACGTTCTCGGGTTCCCATACATTTTCCGCGGGGCGCTCGATGTGCGCGCCACTACGATCAACATGGAGATGAAGATTGCGGCAGCGCAAGCGCTCGCCGCGCTCGCGCGCGAGGACGTGCCCGACGAGGTCGCGGCCGCCTACGGGGCACGGCCAAAGTACGGCCCCGACTACATCATCCCGGTGCCGTTCGATCCGCGGCTCATTTATGCGATCCCGCCGGCAGTCGCGAAGGCAGCGATGGACTCCGGCGTCGCGCGGCGTCCGATCGTCGACATGGAGGGTTACAAGCAGCAGCTTCGCACGCGGCGCGATCCGGTCGCAGGCGTGCTCGCACGCGTGTACGAGCGTGTGCGGCGGCAGCCCAAGCGGGTCGTGTTCGCCGAAGGCGAGGAAGAACAGGTCATCCGCGCCGCGATGAGCTTCGTGCACCAGGGCCTCGGCACGGCCGTGCTCGTCGGACGCGAGGAACGCGTTCGCGCCACCGCGATCGCCGCCGGCATCGACATGCATGAGGCCATCGAGGTCCACAACGCGCGTCTTTCCAACCGCAATGCCGACTACGCGAACTATCTATACGAGCGGCTGCAGCGGAAAGGATTTCTGTTTCGCGACTGTCAGCGGTTGGTGAACCAGGACCGCAATTATTTCGCCGCCTGCATGGTCGCGCTCGGCGACGCGGACGCAATGGTTTCAGGCGTCACGCGCAACTACTCGGTCGTGCTTGACGACGTGCGCAAGGTGATCGACCCGAAACCGGGCCATCGGGTGATGGGAATCTCGCTCGTGCTGTCGCGCGGCCGCACGGTTCTCGTCGCCGACACGGCCGTGACGGAAATGCCCGAGGCAAACGATCTTGCAGAAATCGCGGTCGAGGCCGCCGGCGTCGCGCGGCGTCTCGGTTACGAGCCGCGGGTCGCGATGCTCGCCTTCTCAACCTTCGGCCACCCGCCGGGGGAGCGCACGATCCGTGTGCAGGGCGCCGTCAAAATCCTGCACGAACGCCATGTCGACTTCGAGGTCGACGGAGAAATGAGCGCCGACATCGCACTGAACCGCGATCTGGCGGGTGCCTACCCGTTCAACCGCCTGTCCGGTCCGGCAAACGT
>DATBJU010000010.1:0-38250 GCA_036556265.1 Xanthobacteraceae bacterium
AGCTCAACGGCCAGAAGTTCCTGGCCCTCAATGGCGGCCCGCAGTTCAAGTTCGACGAGGCGATCTCGTTCCAGATCATGTGCAAGGACCAGGAGGAGGTCGATTACTACTGGAGCAAGCTCACGGCCGGCGGTCAGGAAGGCCCGTGCGGGTGGCTGAAGGACAAGTTCGGCCTGTCCTGGCAGGTAGTGCCGACCGTGCTCCTCGACATGATCAAGGATCCTGACACGGCGAAGTCGCAGCGCGTGATGAAGGCGTTCATGCAGATGAAGAAGTTCAACATCGCGGAATTGAAGCGTGCTTACGAAGGGAAGGAGCTCGCCGGAGCAGCACAATGAGCCGCTCCACGAACGCCGTCGTCGAGCCCCCGCGCTTCGAGGACGGCAGGCCGCTTGTGATCGCCGGTCTGGCCGAGCGCCACAGCGGCACCAACGTGCGCATCCCTCAACAATGGGAGCGGTTCGCGCCGCACATCGGCAAGGTTCCGGGACAGGTCGGACGCGCCGCATACGGTGTCGTATTCGACACGCTGAAACGCGCATTCAGCTTCGGCTACCTCGCCGGCGTCGAAGTGGCGCCTGACCGAGTGCCGGAAACATTCGGGCGCCTAGAAATTCCGGCGCAACGCTACGCAGTCTTCTCGCATCACGGTCACGTGTCCGCGATCCCGCGCATCATGCACGCGATCACGGTCGAATGGCTGCCCACAAGCGGCCATCAATTGGCCGCTGACGGCGCCGATTTCTTCGAGCGCTACGGAGAAGAATTCGATCCGCGCAGCGGCAACGGCGAGATCGAAATCTGGCTGCCGATCAAGCCCGTCAGCTGACGCAATTCCAAGCAGAACGATTGGAGTGAACCCATGCCCACGCAAGTCGTTGTCCCCTATCTCACGGTCAAGGATGCTTCCGCCGCAATCGATTTCTACAAGAAGGCGTTCAATGCGAAGGAGAACTCACGCGCGCCGGCCGAGGACGGCAAGCGGCTCCTGCACGCCGACATTTCGATCAACGGCGGCTCCGTCTTCGTGATGGACGAATTCCCGGAGCACGCGGAGAACGGCGGCACAAAAGCGCCCGACGGGAAGCACCCGTCTCCGGTGGCGATGGTCATCAACTACGCCGCGCCGCCCGAGATCGACGCCATCTACCAGCGTGCCGTCGCCGCCGGCTGCAACAGGATACAGGAGCCGCAGGATACGTTCTGGCAGGCCCGCTTCGCGATCGTGATGGATCCGTACGGTCATTCCTGGATGCTGAACGCGCCGCTGCCGACGAAACAGTGATGGCCGGTCGGATCGCCGGCGTCCCGCTCGTCCTTGACACGAACCCAGGTTGGAATTCCAAGCGTGAAGGAGAAGATCATGGCCCAGAGCACCGCAAGACGCGAAGCCCCGCAAGCTGCGCTGCGCGAATTTGTCATCTCACGCACCTTTGATGCGCCCCGTGCGAAAGTTTGGAGAGCCTTCGCCGAGTTCGAGCAGATGAAGCAATGGTTCGCGCCCAAGGGATTCAAGGTGAAGTCTGCGAAGATGGATTTCCGCTCCGGCGGCACCTACCACTACTGCCTGAGCCCGGCGGACGGGACCGAGATGTGGGGCAAGGCCGTGTATCGAGAGATTGCGGCGCCCGAGCGCCTCGTCTGGGTCAACTCGTTCTCCGACGAGCAGGCAGGCCTCAGCCGACATCCGATGGCGCCGACGTGGCCGCTTGAGATGCTCACCACCGTCACACTCGCCGAACAGGGCGGCAAGACCACCGTTACCGTCCGCTGGCTGCCGCTGAATCCGAGCGACGAGGAGCGGGCGACCTTCGACGCGGGCCACGAGTCGATGAAACAGGGCTGGACCGGCACGTTCGATCAGCTCGAGGAGCATCTGGCGAAGTCCTGACGACCGCGCCGGCTGCCGCGGCCCGGGTTCCGGGCCGCGCCGCTGTCGCCCATGGAAACCCGTTCGCCCCTCGCGAGTTGCCAGCGACGAGCAACCGCTCCACTCTGTCTGAAGCGGAAGGGAACGCCCGTGCGTCGCGCAGTTTTCGCTATCCTCTTTTTCATCCTCGCCACGCCCGCTTCGGCGGATCTGCGAATTGTGTCGAGCCCGGGCGGAGAGGTCGGTCCATACCTGGAGCTGTTCGCGCTCGTCCGGCAATCGGGAGAACGGGTGGTGCTTGATGGCCCTTGCATTTCGGCCTGCACCCTCGTGCTGAGCATCGTGCCGAACGACCGGATCTGCGTGACGCCGCGGGCCGTGCTTGGGTTCCACGCCGCGCGCTGGCTGGATCGGGAAGGAAAATTCCATGCCGCGCCCGAGCCGACCCGGCTCGTTGCCGCGAGTTACCCGGCCGCGGTCCGCGACTGGATCGACCGCCGCGGCGGCCTGAAGGCAAAGCCGATCTTCCTGCGGGGGAGGGAACTCGCCGCGATGTTCCCGCGCTGCCGCTAGTTGCATCGGTGGAGCATCGCGGCTGAATTTCCAGGTGCCCGGGCATGTCGTTGAAGCTTTATTTTCATCCGCTCGCGTCCTTCTGCCACAAGGCGCTGATTGCGCTCTATGAGAACGACACGCCCTTCGAGCCGGTGATCGTCGATCTTGCCGACGAACGGTCGGCCGCCGCCTTCAAAGCAGTCTGGCCGATGGGCAGGTTTCCGGTTCTGCGCGACGAGGCGAGAGGCCGCACGATCGCGGAGTCGACGATCATCGTCGAATACCTCGACGCATTCCACCCGGGGCAGACGCGCTTCGTGCCTGCTGACGCGGACCGTGCCTGGCGAACACGCATGTGGGACCGCTTCCACGATGAATATGTCGAAAAACCGATGCAGAAAATCGTCACCGATCGGCTGCGGCCGGAAGGCAAGCGCGATCCGCTTGGCGTCGAGCAGGCGAGGGCGCAGCTCGGCGAAGCGTATGTGCTGCTCGAGCGCGAAATGGAATCGAATCCCTGGGCGATTGGCGACGAGTTTACCCTCGCCGACTGCTCGGCGGCGCCGGCGCTGTTCTTTGCGAACACCGTCGAGCCATTCGGCGAGAAGAGAAATCTCACCGCTTATCTTGACCGGCTGACGGCGCGCGCTTCCTTTGCGCGCGTGCTTCGCGAATCCGAACCCTACTTCTCACTTTTTCCCCTGGAACGAAAACCGCGGATCGCCGCCGGCGCGGCGAGCTAGCGTTTCCTGCGCCGTGCGACCACCGCCTCATACGCGGATGCGATCAATCGATGCAGTCAGCCGGCCCGTGGCGCTAAGTGACTGAAGAAACGTTGGTTTCAGAATGTCGGATAGCGGCACGGTCAGGCGTCCTTGGAACAACCGGGCGCTGAGCGCGTCAGCGAGGGAGAACCAGACTGCGCGGGGCGGCCAACACAAGGAGGATGAGCATGTTGTCGGACAAGGATGCAATGGCGACGGTTGCGGTCAAGGATCTCGCGACCGCAAAGAAATTCTATCAGCAGACGCTTGGCTTCGCGCCGGCGGGCATGGACGACGAGAACGCGGTGACGCTGCGCAGCGGCAAGTCGACCATCGTCGTCTACAAGTCGCAGTTCGCGGGCACCAACAAAGCGACAACGGCGACTTGGGGCGTCGGCAACGAGCTGGACGCGATCGTGAAGACGCTGAAGGGAAAGGGTGTGGCGTTCGAGCACTACGACATGCCGGGCGTGAAGCACGAGGGCGACGTGCACCTTTTCGGTGAGTTCAAGGGCGCCTGGTTCAAGGATCCCGAAGGCAACATCCTGCACATCAACAACCAGTGAGTACACAGAGGCGCCGAGAGCAAGAGGAGAGGAGCGCGAGATGAAGTATGTCGATGGATTTGTGCTGGCCGTTCCGAAGAAGAACGTGAAGGCCTATCGCCGCATGGCGGCGAAGGCCGGCAAGGTATGGCGTGAGCACGGTGCGCTCGAATTCCGCGAGTGCGTAGGCGACGACCTGAAGGTGAAGATGGGTGTGCCGTTCACACGCCTCGCCAAAACCAGGAACGGCGAAACCGTGTTCTTCTCCTTCATCGTCTATAAGTCACGCGGGCATCGCGACCGCGTCAACGCAAGGGTGATGAAGGACAAACGGCTCGCCAAGATGATGAACACGAAGGCGATGCCGTTCGACGTGAAGCGCATGGCCTACGGCGGCTTCAAGACGCTGGTTGACCTCTAATGCAGAAGACGTACCAAGGCAGCTGCCATTGCGGCGCGGTGCGTTGCGGCGCCGATCTCGATCTTGTCGGCGTGACGAGCCGCTGCAATTGCTCGATCTGCACGAAGACACGCTTCTGGAAGACCATGGTGCCCGCCGGCGCGTTCCGTTTGCTTCAAGGCGAGGACGCGCTCTCGGAGTATCGCTTCGGCAGCCATCACATCGAGCACCGTTTCTGCCGCCTTTGCGGCGTCAAGACGTTTGGCCGCGGACACCTCGACGAAATCGGCGACTTTGTCGCGATCAGCATCGCCTGCCTCGACGACGCGACGCCGCAGGAGCTGGCAGCAGCGCCGATCAAATTCGAGGACGGCCGCCACGAAAATCGGGACGCGCCGCCCTCGGAGACGCGGTATCTTTAAGGGCATTCGTTTGACAGGGGCGTTCGCCATGCTCGACTTCGCCGGAACGATAGCGATCGTCGCGACGGTTGTCCTCTGCCTCGTCGCGATCGGCGCGACATTGCCCCTCAGCACCGGGTCGCGGGTCGTGCTCGCGCTCGTCGTTGGAATATGGGTTGGCCTCGCGGCGGCCATCGGTGCGGCCGGCGAGTTCGCCGACGCGGGGCGGCGGCCCGTCCCACTGATCGCTGTTTTCTTCGCGGCACCTCTCCTCGCTACCGCATTGACCGCCGCACTCTGGCCGGCGGCACGCCGAACGATGCTCGCTCTGCCGATGCCGCTCATGATCGGAATGAACATTCCGCGGGTCGTCGGCGGCATGTTTCTTTTGCTCGCGGTCGCGGGCCGGCTCGGCGGCCCGTTCCCCCAGTCGGCCGCCTGGGGCGATCTCATCACCGCGCTTGTCGCGATCCCGGCGGTTTGGTGGGCCATCGATCCCACGGCGGCGCGGGACCGGCTCATCTGGATCTGGAATGTGTTTGGGGCGCTCGATCTCCTCGCCGCCGTCGGCCTCGCCACGGTGACGACGCCGGACTCGCCTTTGCGAATGATCGATGGCGGGGTCGGGCCGCAGGCGATGCAGTATCTGCCGTGGGCGCTGATCCCGGCCGTTCTCGTCCCCTGCTGGCTGATCCTGCACGCGATCATCCTCGCGCAATTGCGGGCACGGGCGCGCGAGCCGGGCCGCACGACCGGCGCCGCCGCGCTGCGCAAGGCGGCGTGAAAACCCGCTTCGAAACTCGACATTCGCCGGCCCAGATGGCATGAACGCCGTCCCGGTGTGCGGAGTCGCTTGATGAAAAATTTTCTCACCCGCTTCTTCACTTGGTGGAACGGTCAGACCTTCGGCACCCAGCTCTGGACCTGGCGCTATGGGGAGTTCGTGGGGGAGGACGAATCCGGCAACCGCTACTTCCGCACCAAGGGGGGCAAGATCGATCCGACGCTCGGCTTCGAGCGGCGCTGGGTGATTTATAACGGCCTCGCCGAACCCTCGCGCGTGCCGCCCGATTGGCACGGTTGGCTGCATCACACAGTCGACGTTCCGCCGACGCTCGAGAGCTACAAGGCGCACCCCTGGCAGAAACCGCACGTGCCCAATCTCACTGGGACGCCGAACGCCTGGCGGCCGCAAGGCTCGACGCTTGCCTCCGGTCGCCGCCCGCACGCGACCGGCGACTACAAGCCTTGGACGCCGAGCGAGTAGGTCAGCGCCGCGTAGCTTGGCGTGCTTTTCATTGCGCACTAGATTGTCGGCGCGATCGCGGGTTCCGGTCGCGACAGGCGCGAGCCGCTATGAGCAGGGACGACCCCGGGCGCGAAGGCATTGGCCGCGAGCCGGTCCGCTCCAATATTCAGGAAGCGCTGCGCGCGCTCGCTTCGGCGAGCGAGGAAGCCGACGTCGCGCGTCAGCAGCTGAACGACACCCTGGAATCGATCTCCGAAGGCGTCGTGCTGTTCGACGCAGACGACCGGATCGTCACCTGCAACTCGCGTTATCGCCGGTACTTCGAGGAAGCCGGCGGCGCTGACATTGGTGCGCTGGTCAAGCCCGGCGCTTTGCTGTGGGACCTCATGCGCGCCGCCCACGCGCGCGGCATGTTCCCACTCATTGGGGATGGCGATCTCGAGACACACATCGAACGGCGCAAGGCACTGCGGCGTAATCCCGGCGGCACGATCGAGCAGTATCTGTCCGACGGACGCTGGCTTCAGATCAACGAGCACCGGACGGCCAACGGCGGCATTGCGTCAGTTTACACGGACGTGACGGAGTTGAAGCGCCGGGAGGCCGAGCTCGCCCACAAGACCGCCACGCTCGAAACGCTGTCGGCGAAGTTGGCCAAGTATCTGCCACCGCAAGTGTACAGCTCGATCTTCACCGGCGAGCAAACCGTCGAGCTCGCCTCCAAGCGGAAGAAGCTCACGATTTTCTTTTCCGACATTGCCGGCTTCACCGACTCGGTTGACGCGCTCGAGTCCGAGGAGTTGACAGCGCTTCTAAATCAGTACCTGACGGAGATGTCGGCCATTGCAACGGCGCACGGCGCGACCGTGGACAAGTACATCGGCGACGCGATCCTTGCCTTCTTCGGAGACCCGGTTTCGCGTGGCGCGAAGGAGGATGCCGTGGCCTGCGTGCGCATGGCGATCGCCATGCAGCAACGCATGCGCGAACTGAGCACGATTTGGCGCAGGAAGGGAATCGAACAACCGTTCGAGCTGCGTATCGGCATTACTACGGGCTACTGCACCGTGGGAAATTTCGGCAGTGAGGACCGGCTCGATTATACGGCGATCGGCAACGCCGTGAATCTGGCGGCGCGGCTCCAGGTGAACGCCGAGCCGGGTACGATACTCTTGGACTCCGAGACGCGCTCGCTGGTCGACGGCGCGGTCCGCACGGAAGATCGTGGCGCGGTCGCGATCAAGGGCTTCGCTCGGCCCGTCAGCGTCTATGCCGTTGCCGGTGACTACCGGGAGGAGCAGGCGCAGGGGCGGGTGACTTCGGTCGATTGCGACGGAATGCGGCTCCTGATCGACTACGACAAATTGTCCGGCGCGGAGCGCAAGCAGGCAATCGCTGCGCTCGAGCAAGTGATCGGTCGGCTGAAGAAGTAGCGGCCGCCTTGCGGCCCGTTCGCCGAGGCTGCATCCTTCCATCGGCACTTAGGGAAACAGCATGCGCATTGCGGTGATGGCGGCGGGCGCGGTCGGCGGCTATTTCGGCGCGCGCCTCGCGGCGGCAGGGCACGACCTCGTGTTCTTCGCGCGCGGTGCGCATCTCGAAGCGATCCGCAGGCATGGGCTGAAGGTCGAGAGCCCGCGGGGCAACCTGCATCTCAAGGACGTGCGTGCGACCGACACTGCGGACGGCGTCGCCCCCGCCGACGTGGTGCTGTTTGCGGTGAAGCTCTGGGACAATGAGAGCGCGGCGCGCGTCGTCAAGCCACTGCTCGGTCCCGCGACGCGCGTCGTCACGGCGCAGAACGGCATCGACACACTCGACATGGTCGAGCCGATTCTAGGCCGTGGCGCGGTCGTGCCGGGGCTCGCGCAAATCACGGCGACGATCTCGGCACCGGGCGTGATCACTCACGCGGCGCCGTTCCATCTGCTCGCCTTCAACCACCCCGACGGGCATGCCGACCCGACGCTCACCGCACTCGTCGCGGCGGGCAAGGCCGCAGGTGTCGACTTCGTGCTCTCCGAGAACATCACGCGCGATCTCTGGATCAAGTTCACGGTCCTGGTCGGCTTGTCCTCCGTGACCGCGGCCTCGCGTCTCCCGATCGGTGCGACCCGCAACGATCCGGATGGCCGCCGACTGTTGCTGTCCGTGATGCGCGAAGTGGTTGCCGTAGGCCGCGCGAAGGGCGTGCCGTTACCCGAGGACTACGGTGATAAGGCGATTGCGTTTGCCGATGGGCTGCCGGAAGGCACCAAGGCCTCGATGGCGCTTGACCTCGATCGCGGGAACCGGCTCGAGCTCGACTGGCTGGCGGGGAGGGTGGTCACACTCGGCCGCGAGCTTGGCGTGCCAACGCCCGCGTGTGAGACGATTTACGCGATCCTCAAGCCCTACCGAATGGGCAAGAGTTAGTCCGCATCGTTCGCGCGAGGACATCATGGCCGGACCAAAGCCCCCGGATTTCGAAACACTCAGCCTGCATGCCGGCCAACACCCAGATCCGGTCACGGGCGCACGTGCCGTGCCGATCTACCAGACGACGTCCTACGTCTTTCAGGACTCCGATCACGCGGCTTCGCTGTTCAATCTCGAGCGCGCCGGACACATCTACACGCGCATCTCCAATCCGACGACGGCGGTGCTGGAGGAACGCATCGCGGCGCTCGAAGGCGGCGTGGGCGCGGTCTGTACGGCGAGCGGGATGGCCGCGCTGCATCTCGCGATCGCGACACTGCTCGGCGCGGGCGACCATATCGTTGCCTCGGCCTCGCTTTACGGCGGCACAATCAATCTGCTCACGCACACACTGCCTCGATTTGGTGTCACCACCACGTTCGTGAAGCCGCGCGATCACGATGCAATGCGCGCGGCGATCCGCCCTAACACGCGGCTGTTCATGGCCGAGACCATCGGCAATCCGGGCCTCGAAGTGCTCGACATCCCGAAAATCGCGGAGATCGCGCACGCGGCTGGAGTGCCGCTCGTAATCGACAACACCTTCGCGACCCCGTTCTTGAGCCGGCCGGTTAGTCACGGCGCCGACATCGTGATGCACTCGATCACGAAATGGATCGGTGGCCATGGTGTTGCGATCGGCGGCATTCTCGTCGACGGCGGCCACTTCGACTTTCACAAGTCGGGCAAGTACCCGACCATGACCGAGCCCTACGCGGGCTACCACGGCATCGTCTTCGCTGAGGAGTTCGGTCCGTCCGCGTTCATCATGCGCGCGCGCGTCGAGGGCCTGCGTGATTTCGGGGCGTGTCTTTCGCCGGCCAACGCGTTCTACATCCTGCAAGGCGTCGAGACGCTGCCGCTCCGCATGCAGCGGCACATAGAGAACACGAAGGCCGTCCTTGATTTTCTCGGCAAGAACGCGGCGATCGAATGGGTGCTGCATCCCTCGCTGCCCTCGCACCCCGACTATGAGCTCGCGAAGCGCCTGCTACCGAAGGGCGCGGGTTCGATCATCAGCTGCGGCATCAAGGGCGGCCGCAACGCCGGCCGCAAGTTCATCGAGGCGCTGCGGCTCGCGAGTCACCTCGCAAACGTCGGCGACGCCAAGACGCTCGTGATCCATCCGGCGAGCACCACGCACCAGCAAATGGACGCGGCGCAATTGAAGGCCGCCGGCCTCGGCGAAGAACTTGTCCGCCTGTCTATCGGTATCGAGAGCGCGGGCGACATCATCGACGATCTCGGCCACGCGCTGCACGAATCGCAGAAGGCCTGACCGGTGTATCTCCAGGTCCACGGCCATCAGGTGTTTGCGGCGACGGGTGGACGCGAATTCGATCCGGCGAAGCCGCTTGTTATATTTCTACACGGCGCCGGTTTCGACCACACGGTCTGGGCACTGCTCGCGCGCTGGTTTGCGCACCGGGGCTTCTCGGTGCTGGCGCCCGACCTGCCGGGCCACGGCCACTCGGCGGGCGAGCCTGGTTCGATCGGTGCGATGGCCGACTGGACGATTGCGCTGATCGAAGCGGCGCGCGCACCGAAGGCGGCTCTTGTCGGCCACTCGATGGGCTCGCTGATCGCGCTTGAGGCCGCCGCGCGCTATCCGCGAAAGGTCGCGGCGCTCGCGCTCATCAGTGCCGCGGTGGCAATGCCCGTGTCGCGCGCGCTGCTTGCCGCCGCCGCCGCGGACGACCACGCGGCGGTCGAGATGATTTCGATCTGGGGCAAAGGCTACCGCGCGGTGCTGGGCGGCTCGCTCGCGCCCGGCACCTGGATGCTCGGGAGCGCAGCGCGCGTGCTCGAGCGTTCGCGCCCCGGCGTACTTTTCAAGGATCTCTCGGCCTGCAACGACTATCGCGACGGCCGGGCGTCGGCGGCCAAGATCAAGATGCCCGTCACGATCGTGCTTGGCGAGCGCGACCTCATGACGCCTGCGAAGGGCGGCATGGAGCTCGCCGCGGTGCTGCCACACGCGAAGCTGACCATGCTGAAGGGCGCCGGCCACATGCTGATGGCCGAACGCCCCGACGAAGTGCTGCACGCGATCCGCGATTTCGCGAAGGGGTGACGGGACTATGTAGCCCGGATGGAGCCCTCGGGTCCGGCCTTCGGCCGGCCCAAATCCGGGGCTCGTGCCGCTCCCACATTACGCTCCGCTCCATGCGGGCTACGGCCGCGGTCCTTCCATCACTGCGCGAAAGCGCTCGACCGGCTGCGCGGTGCGCACGAGCGTCATCGGCATCGAGAAATGTCCGCGGTCCCAGATGAAGCGGTTTGCGGCCGGAACGGCCCATGCCTCGATAAGAGGCACGGCGCAGCCGAACGGCGTGACGCGGTCGCGGCTGCCGATGACGCTGATAATTCGCTCCGGAGGCACCGGAGCACGTTCGCGCGGATCAAGGCGCCGCAACACCGCGTCGAGTAACTCCGGCGCCCAACCCTTGGCTCGCAGGTCATGCGCCGAGCCGAAGATCTCAATCATCTCTCCGTGCACGGTGGCGTCGGTCATCCGTCCGCAGTGCGTGACGAGAAACAGCCCTTCCGGTCGCAGCGGCTCCGGTCCGTCCGCTGCGAGGTCGGCCGCGAGCTGCGCGATCTGCGCACCGAGACTCGTTCCGCCGAATGCGAGCGGTCCGCGCGACGTGCGCCGCGACCAGTCCGCGAGTACCGCCCACTCCTGGAGAGCGCTCGAAAATGCGTCGAGAAGACCCATGGGAAAGTGCGTGACGAGATGCTCGCCGGCGAAACTTCCGCGTGGCGTGCGGCGGCCATGCCAAGGTGCCTCCGGTCGGATCACGCGGAACCCTGCTGCGCACAGCCTGTTCGCCTCGTCGATCAGGCCGTGCCAATGGTCGAATTCGACGCAAATGCCGTGCCCGAGAATGACTGTCGGTGGATCGCTGACGCCGGCCGGCTCGTGCGCGCGCGCGTAAACCATGTCGTTAAGCCGCGGACTCCTGTATCTCAGCCAGTAGTCCGATCCGGCCGCGCCGGGAATCATGCGTGAGACTTCGATCGCGGGCATCGCATCCGGCGGCGCCGCGACGCGCGCAAAATCCCTTGCCGTAGGGCCGTAGACGGCGGCGATCTCTTCCGGCGTCTGCGTTTCGAGTCCGATCGGCGGAAGTTCGTTCAAGAGAAACCGTGCAAACAGCCGCCGTGCCATGTTGTATTCGTGGCTCGCGTCGAGACGCGCTGCCTCCACCGCGTTCCTGTACGCGACCGGGCTGTCGTCGGGTCCGAAGAATACCCGTTGCCACTCCGCTTCGAGTGCCGCGGCACGGGCGCGGGCGTTTTCGAAGCGAGCAAGAATTCTTGTGGTACGGCGATCGTCGGCGGGTGGTCGTGAGAATCCGGCAGCGCGGAAAAATCGTTCCGGTGAGCCCTCGGCGAGCTGCGCCGCCGCCCAAAGCCGTGAGGCGGGAAAGAAGAAGCGCCGCAGTGCCCAGGTGCTGAACCCGTCGAACCATGGCCAACCGAGCGCGTAGCCCGCGAAATTGCGCTGCCATCGGCCGGCCGTTCGGCTCCGCAGCAGGCGGCGGCGCGGGAGCCTGAGGGCAGGGGATACGTCGGTCATTACGTTCCTTCGCCGGCGGCGCGGTCCGCCTGTGTGCTATCGTGGCGCCGGGCGGGGTTTCATAGCGGATCGACGACCCGCCGTCTCGCTGGATGCAAACTCGCGCGATGTCTACCACGGTCGTCCTGCCGCTCTGGCTTGTCGTCATTACCGCCGTACTGGCGGCGCTCGCCTTTTTTGATCGCTTCCTCGTACCGAGCGTGCGTTGGGCCATGCGCCGGCGCGCCAACCGCGCGATCGAGGAATTGAACACGCGGCTCAAACTGCATATCCAGCCGTTCAAGCTGACCAAGCGCCAGGTCTTGACCGATCAGCTGATTTACGATCCCGAGGTACTGCACGCGGCGGAGGTCCACGCGAAGGAAGCGGGCGTGCCGCGCGAAGTCGCGATGGAGAAGGTCCAGCGCTACGCGCGCGAGATCGTGCCTTCCTTCAGCGCCTACGCATATTTTCGCATCGGCACGCGCATCGCCAAGCGCATCTCGCAAATCCTGTATCGGGTGCGCATCGGCTACAAGAGCGACGATGCCTTCGCCAAGGTCGACCCCATGTCCTCGGTGGTGTTTGTCATCAACCACCGCTCGAACATGGACTACGTGCTCGTCACCTACGTTGCGGCGTCCTCTTCGGCGCTGAGCTACGCCGTCGGCGAATGGGCGCAAATCTGGGGACTGCGCGGCCTCATCCGCTCCATGGGCGCCTATTTCATCCGCCGCGACTCGCGCGACGCGCTCTACCGCAAGGTGCTCGCGCGCTACGTCCACATGGCGACGAGCGCCGGTGTCGTGCAGGCGATCTTCCCCGAAGGCGGCCTGAGCCGTGACGGCCGCCTGCGCCCACCGAAGTTCGGGCTACTCAGCTACATGGTCGCTGGCTTCGATCCGCATGGCCCGCGCGACGTCGTGTTCATTCCGGTCGGAATCAATTACGACCGCGTCCTCGAGGACCGCATGCTGACGTCGGCGGCAGCAACGGAGCCCGGAAAGAAGCCCGTGTTCGGGTTCAACGCGCTCGAGTTCACCCGCCATTTTTTCCGGCACATTTGGATGGCATTACGCGGCCAGTGGTATCGCTTCGGCTACGCCTGCGTGAGCTTTGGCGAGCCGGTCTCGCTGCGCAGTTACCTCGCCGAGCGCAAGATCGATTTCCGCACCCTCGCGGCCGAGCCGCGCCACGCCGAGATCGAAACACTAGGCCGCCAACTGATGGACGCGGTCGGCCGCGTCGTGCCGGCGCTGCCCGTTTCGCTCGTTGCAACGGTGCTGCTCGAGTCCGGCGCGACGCCGCTTGCCTCGCTCGATCTGAAGGGCAGGGTGTTCGAATTGATCCAGGCGCTCGAGGCGTCCGGCGCCTACGTGCACATCCCGCGCGCGGATCGCGACTACGCAATCGAGGTCGGCCTGCGCATGCTGAAGCTGCGCCACCTCGTGGACGAGGATGAAGACGGCTATCGTGCCGCGCCGAACGAGACGATCCTCCTGCAATATTACGCGAACGCGATCGCGCACCTGCTTCCATCGCCGTCAGCGGAAGTTGTCGCGCTCGCGCCTCAGAGCACGACCACGCGCGTGCCGATCGGCGTGCGCAGGTAGAGGTCGGCGACCTCCTCGTTCAGCATGCGGATGCAGCCCGACGAGACGTTCGTGCCGATCGTCCATGGCTCCGCCGTGCCGTGGATGCGGTAGAGGGTGTCGCGGTTTCCCTCGTAGAGATAGAGAGCACGCGCGCCCAGCGGATTCTCCGGTCCGCCGGATACGCGTTCCGGCAACTCCGGTTGGCGCAGCCGCATTTCCTTCGGCGGAATCCAGTCCGGCCATTCCGCCTTGCGCCCCACACTGGCAATACCGTTCCACCCGAAGCCTTCCCGGCCCACCCCGACGCCGTAGCGCACAGCCTGGCCGCCCTCGCGCACGGAATAGAGGAAATGGTTTTTCGGATCGACGACGAGCGTGCCCGGCGTCTCCCGCCCGGTATAAGACACGAGCTGACGCCGGAATTCCGGATCGAGCAGCTCGAAATTCACCTTCCGGATCGCGAACGGACCATCGGGAATCGACTCGAGGTACCAGTCTTCCTCGGTGACCTGCCGCTGTTCGGGCTTCGCCGGCGCGGTCAGCCCCGGCGGCAGCTGCGCCCCGGGCGGCGGCGGTTGCACCTTCTGCGCGGGAAAGAGCGGCGGAAACAGGGGCGGGAAGGGAGAGGTCTGCGCCAGGGCCTCGCTTGCGGCAGCCAGCGAAGCGCCGGCAGCAGCAAGCAGCCGCCGGCGAGTGAGGGTCGGCATGGTTGGTCGATCGGTCATTTGGCGAGGGCTGTTCCTGCAACGAACTGGGCAAGCCTTGCGGCAATCCGAGGGCAATACAGGATCGGGCCGCCGCGCCCGCATCAACTGCGGGTGACCGGCTAAGTTCCGGCCCCGTCACGCCCTTTCGTCGCCGCAAACTGCATGTTAACGAGCCCCGGCCCTGGAGGCGGGGGATTCACCGCTTCGCCGTCGAATGCCCCCATGCGTCTGACCCCGTTCCTTGTCCTGCTGGCCGCGGCCCACGCGGCACCGTCGGCGCACGCCCAGCAGCGCAACCCGTGGGACGATCTGATGTCGCCACGGCAAACGATCCCGCAGCGGCCGCCTCAGCAACAGCCTCCTGGCATCCAGACCGCGCCGCTGCCTGCGCCCGGTCAGAAGCAGCAAGCCGCTCCCGATCCGAATCTGCCGCCGCAACAGCAGCCGGCGCAGAAAGGCCGGCCCGGCGCCAAGCCGGGTGAAGTGACGGTCGAGCGCCCGCCCGAGCAGAAGGTCGCGAACCCCACGGCCGTGTTCTCCGGGCTCGACAAAATTACCGGCCGGATCTTCCCATTTGAGGCGGCGGTCGACGAGACCGTGCAGTTCGGCGCGCTGCAGGTGACCCCGCGCGCCTGCTACACGCGCCCACCCACCGAGCCGCAGAACACGACCGGCTTCGTGCAGGTCGACGAGATCACCCTCGACGGCAAGATGCGGCGCATCTTCAACGGTTGGATGTTTGCGGCGAGCCCCGGCCTCAACGCCGTCGAGCACGCGATCTATGACGTGTGGCTCGTCGACTGCAAGCAAGGTCCGCCGGATACGACCAAGGCGTCGGGGTAAACCCCACCGCTCATTCCCGCGCAAGCGGGAATCCAGCTATCTGGGTCCCCGCTTTCCGCCTTCGCTGGCGCTTCGGTGGACTGCGGCCTAGACCCGCCGAAGCCTTGTGCATAGGCGGGTCGCGGGGACGAGCGGGAAGGTGATCAGTATGCAATAGCCGCTAGGCACTCCGCGCCGGTAAGTGGCGTCTTCTCGATCCGTGCGTCTCCACGCACAGCGTCCGCCAGAATCCGCTGGTAGCGGTCCTGATCGATCTCGATCGCGCCGAAGGTCGCGAGGTGTGCGGTCATGAACTGGGCGTCCAGCAGCTTGAATCCGCCACGCCTGAGCCGCGCCACCAGATGCACGAGCGCGACCTTCGACGCATCGCGCTCGCGATAGAACATGCTCTCGCCGAAGAACGCGCGCCCGATCCGGACACCGTAAAGGCCGCCGACGAGACGTCCGTCGAGCCACGCCTCCACTGTGTGGCAGTGACCGCACGCGTACAGTTGACGGTAGAGCCGCCGAATACGGCGATTGATCCACGTCTTGCCGCGCGCCGGCGCCGGTGCCGCGCAAGCTGCGATCACTGACTCAAAGTCGTTGTCGACCCGGACCTCGAAGCGGTCCGCACGCACGGTGCGCGCAAGCCGGCGTGGCACGTGAAATGCATCGAGCGGGATGACGCCGCGCTGTTGCGGCTCGATCCAGTAGAGGCCGGGATCGTCCGCGCTCTCGGCCATCGGGAAGATGCCGCAGGCATAGGCCTTGAGCAGCACCTCGGGCGTGATCTCAACCTCGACGTCGCCGTACCGAGTCATGGCGCAACACTAGGCAGCGAACGGGGCGACGGGGAGGCCCTGCATGCGGAAGATCACAAATAACACGTACATAACGTGTAATTATTGATGTTGCACTTGAGAAACACGTGATATAATTTGAATTACATCTACAGCCACGGGAATTGCTGCATGCGCTTTCTGCCGGTCTTTCTCGATCTCGCGGGACGCGACGTCATTCTCGTCGGCGCAAGCGAGGCGATCCAGAACAAGTGCCGGCTCTTGCTCGCGGCGCGCGCCCGCGTGCGCTGGTATGCGGCTCCCGAAGATCGCGCGTCCGACGGCACGGTGCAGGTCTTCGCGCGGGCGCCGAATGAGTCGGATCTCGCGGGCGCGGCGCTCGTTGTTTCGGCAGCCGGCGAGCCGTTCGACCGCCAAGTGTCCGCGTGGGCCCGCGCGCGGCAGATTCCAGTCAACGTCGTCGACCGTCCCGATCTCTCCAGCTTCATCATGCCGGCGATCGTCGACCGCGGCGACGTGGTGGTTGCGGTCGGCACCGGCGGGGCGTCGCCCGTGCTCGCGCGCCGCATCCGCGAGCGGATCGAAGCGCTTCTTCCCGCGCGCATCGGCGAGTTTGCCACCCTGCTCGGACGCTGGCGGCCGCGCGTCACCGCCAAGTTGAAGACATTTGCGGAAAAACGCCGCTTCTGGGAGAGCGCCGTTGACGGAAAAATTGCCGACGCCGCGCTCTCGGGACGTCTGACCGACGCCGAAGCCCTGCTTGCCGAGGCGCTCGCCGGCGCCGCGTGGGACACGGGCGGATCGGTGGCGATTGTCGGTGCGGGTCCCGGCGATCCGGACCTGCTCACGCTCAAAGCGCTGCGCGCGATCTCCGACGCGGATATCATTTTCTACGACGACCTTGTGACGCAGGGCGTGCTCGATCGGGTGCGTCGCGACGCCGAGCGCGTGTTCGTCGGCAAGCGCCGGGGGCGCCCCGGCATCGGTCAAGTAGAAATCAACCGTCTCGTTGTCGAAGCCGCGCGCACGGGCAAACGTGTGGTTCGGCTCAAAGGCGGCGACCCATTCGTATTCGGCCGCGGCGGTGAAGAGCTCGGACATCTGCGGGCCGCTGGCATTCCGACCACGGTGATTCCGGGCATTACTTCGGCACTCGGCTGCGCCGCCGAGGCCGAACTCCCGCTCACGCTGCGCGATGTGGCGACGCGGCTCACACTGCTCACGGGACACCTTGTTGAGGCGGGCGAGGTCGATTGGTCCGGACTCGCCGATCCGGCCACCACCATTGTCGTCTACATGGGCCTCGCCGCCGCCGCGAACATCCGTGATGGACTGATCCGGGCTGGACGCGATCCCGCGACGCCGGCCGCCGTTCTCGCGCGCGGCACTTGGGCGGATTCGAAGTCCGTTGTGGGCCGTCTCGACGCACTGCCCGCGCTTGCCCCGCGGATCGGCGAGGGGCCTGCACTGATCATCGTCGGCGAGGTTGTGCGTCATTCTGCGCCTTGGCTCGGCGCGAGCAAACTTGACGAGGCTGTCGCATGACGTCGCCGCTACAGCAAAAACTCAAGGTGCACGGGCCGGTGGTGATCACGGCGAACCGCTTGACCGACGGTGCTGTCATCTATCGGACCGCCGACAATCGATGGTCGACCGACCTCTCGGCGGCCGCCGTCGCAACGACCGCCGACCAGGCGAAGGCCCTTCTCGCTGCCGCTGCCGGCGAGGGCGTGCTTGCGGTCGATCCTTACGTCGCGCCGGTAGAACTCACCCCTGAGCGCGCTGTGCTGCCGGGAAATCTGCGCGAACGCATCCGCTTTGCCGGCCCAACCTTTCCCTTGCCGGGAGCCTGAGCCATGTACCTCTACGACGACTTCGACGAACGGCTTGTGCGGGAACGCGTCGACGAATTCCGCGACCAGGTGCGACGCAGGCTCGTGGGCGAACTGACCGAGGACGAATTCAAGCCGCTGCGGCTGATGAATGGCGTCTACCTGCAGCTCCACGCCTACATGCTGCGGATCGCAATTCCCTATGGAACGCTTTCGTCGCGCCAGTTGCGCATGCTCGCCCACGTCGCGCGCCGCTACGACCGCGGCTACGGCCACTTCACCACGCGCCAGAACATCCAGTTCAACTGGATCAAGCTGGCGGAGCTGCCCGACGCCATGGCCGATCTCGCCAGCGTCAAGATGCACGCGATGCAGACGAGCGGAAACTGCATCCGCAACATCACGACCGACCAATGGGGCGGCGCCGCGCCCGACGAAATCGAGGACGCGCGCGTGTGGGGCGAAATCCTGCGTCAGTGGTCGACCCTGCATCCGGAATTCTCGTTCCTGCCGCGCAAGTTCAAGATCGCGGTGACCGCCGCCTCGCATGACCGCGCCGCAACCAAGGTCCACGACATCGGCCTGCGCCTGCACAAGAACGGCGCGGGCGAGACCGGCTTCGAGGTCCTGGTCGGCGGGGGGCTCGGCCGCACCGCCTTCATCGGCAAAACCATTCGCCCGTTCCTCCCGAAACGCGATCTCCTGAGCTACGTCGAAGCGATCCTGCGCGTCTACAATCAGTTCGGCCGCCGCGACAACATCTACAAGGCGCGCATCAAGATCCTTGTGCATGAGATCGGCGCAGAGGCCTTCGCGAAGGAAGTCGAGGCCGAGTGGCAGGCGATCAAGGATGGAGCGCTCGCGCTCGACCCGGCCGCGATCGCCGAAATCGCCTCGCGCTTCCGCTACCCGGAGCGCGAGCAGCTCGAAGACGGCCCGCGCGTGCTTGAGACTGCGCGTGCGTCGGATCCGCAGTTCGATACCTGGTTCAAGAACTCCGTGCGGCCGCATCGCTGGGCGGGCTACGCGATTGTGACGCTGTCGCTGAAGCCGGAAGGCGGCCCTCCTGGTGATGCGACAGCCGAGCAAATGGACGGGATCGCCGACCTCGCGGACCGTTACAGCGCGGGCGAGATCCGCGTCGGCCACGAGCAGAACCTGTCCCTGCCATACGTGCGGCAGCGCGATTTGCCGGCCTTGTGGCACGCGCTCGACAAACTCGACGTCGCGACCCCGAACGTCAACACCGTCGCCGACATCATTTCCTGCCCGGGCCTCGACTACTGCTCGCTGGCCAACACACGCTCGATTCCAGTGGCCCAGGAAATCTCGCGGCGCTTCCGCGATCTCGCGCAGGCCCGTGATCTCGGCCGGCTGCACGTGAATATTTCCGGGTGCATCAACGCCTGCGGCCACCACCATGTCGGCCATATCGGGATTCTCGGGGTCGAGAAGAACGGCGCGGAGTTCTTCCAGATCACGCTCGGTGGCCGCGCCGACGAGAACGCCGAGCTGGGCGAATTGCTGGGTCCTGCTGTCCCCTATGACGAAGTCGTCGACACAGTCGAAGACATCGTCGCTGCCTATCTCGAACTGCGTGATGGACCCGCCGAGCTTTTCATCGACACCGTCAAGCGAATCGGAATCGAACCATTCAAGGAGCGCGTCTATGCCGCTGATTAGGAACGGCCGCCTGGCCGAAGATCGCTACGTGTGCGTGCTCGACGACGCGCCGATTCCGGAGGCTGTGCCGGTTATCGTGCCGGCGGCGCGGTTGCTCGCCGACGCAGACGAACTGTCGCAGCGTATTGCGCCGACCGGTGTGCTTTGGCCGAACAACCGGCGTGTGGCGGAACTTGCACCGCTCCTCGACCGCCTTTCTCTAGTCGCGCTCGTGTTTCCGAAGTTCAAGGACGGCCGCGCGTACACTCAGGCTCGCCAATTGCGCGAACGCTACGGTTTCCGCGGCGAGCTGCGGGCAACCGGCGAAATCCTGCGCGACCAGTTCCTGTTTCTCGATCGCGCCGGTTTCGACGCCTTCGAGGTGAAGAAGGAAGCGGACGCACGCTCCTTCGCAGAGGCGAGCAATCGCTACAGCGTGTTCTACCAGCCGACCTGCGACGGCCGTCCGACGGCGCTGCGCGCACGCCTCGCGCGGGCGCGCGCTGCGGTTCCCTCGGGACGCGCGCCGGCTTGGTCGGCACGCTCGCCAATTCCGCAATTTTCCGGTCTCAACCAGGGACGCTAGTCGTTCGAGAGGGGGTACCATGGCAAATACTGCATCGGCTCGTACCGCGAGCACCGGCGGCGCTGCGGCGACGACGGGAGGGCGGCTCACCGAGGATTGGGTGGCCGTACTGCTCGGTTTTCTCGTCATCGTCGCGGTTCTCGTCGCCTTCCAATGGAAGGTCGTGGATCTGCGTAACTTCGTTCAGACATTCCGCTGGACCACGGACAGCAAGATCGCATCGCTGACGCCGGGCTGGCTTGCCTCGCTCGACAACATCGCCAAGGACGCGCAGGCGAAGCAACAGCAGAACGTCGTCGATCTGAGCAAGGCTGTCGGCGACGCGCTCGTCACCAAGGACCGCAAGGCGATCAGTGATGCCGCGGGTAAGCTCGCCGGCCTCGGCAGCAAGTCGCTGGCAGGCGCACTCGGCAGGGAAATCAGGGGACACGCGGCGGCGACCGCAGCCACGACCGTGTTCGCACCCGCCAATCTGTGGAAGATTCTCTATGTCGCGGTCGGCTTCGCATTGGTCGGCGCGATTGGCATCGCCCTGCTCGGCGGACAAGTCGGAGCGTTTCTCATCGGCCTTCCCGCCATCTTCGTACTTGCGTGGTCCGCGAGGTTTCTTGCAGGCAACGGTCTGTTCGTCGATTGGGGCATCGAATACGTGATCTTCGCGCTCGGCCTCGGGCTTCTGATCAGCAACACGATCGGCACGCCTGAGTGGCTGAAGCCCGCGGTGCAGACCGAATTCTTCATCAAGACCGGTCTCGTCATTCTCGGCGCAGGGCTGCTCTTCCATGAGGTACTGCAGGGCGGCGCACTCGGCATCCTGCAAGCGGTGCTGGTCGTGTTCGTAGTCTGGTACGCATGCTTCTGGCTGAGCCGGAAGCTCGGGGTCGACGACGAATTCGGCGCCATGCTCTCGACCGCCGTTTCGATCTGCGGCGTGTCGGCCGCGATTGCCGCCTGCGGTGCGATTCAGGGGGACAAGAAAAAGCTCTCCTACGTGACCTCACTGGTGCTGGTCGTGGCCGTGCCGATGATGGTCATCATGCCCTGGATCGCGAAGTCGACCGGCATGAACGAACTCGTCGCGGGAGCCTGGCTCGGCGGCACGCTCGATACCAGTGCGTCCGTCGTCGCCGCCGGCGCGCTCGTGAGCGAAGCCGCGATGAAAACTGGCGTTATCGTCAAGTTCTCACAGAACGCGCTGATCGGTGTGGCTGCTTTTCTCCTTGCCATCTGGTGGACATTGCGAGCCGGCGCGAAGACGGGTCAGCGTCCGAGCGCGCGCGTGATCTGGGATCGCTTCCCGAAGTTCGTACTCGGCTTCGTGGTTGCGTCCGCAGTGTTCTCGTTCCTGCTCTCTCCCGAGCTCGTGAACGGAACGAAGAGCACCCTCGGCGAGATCCGCACCTGGTGGTTTGCGCTCGCCTTTGTCTGCATAGGGCTCGAGACGCGCTTCATTGAGCTCGCCACCACGGGACGCGGCCGTCCCGCGCTCGCATTCCTCGGCGCGCAGGGGTTCAATATCTTCTGGACCCTCTTGCTCGCCTGGCTCCTGTTTGGTGGAGTGCTGTTCGCACAGCCGGCGATCAATTAAGTCACCGACGGCGGGAGTCGGGATTTGCCGGCGCGCCACAAGGCGCGCCGGTTCGCTTTTGGCGTCCGCTATTTGGCTCTGAGTTTCTCGAACAGGTCCACCGGGACCGGGAAGATGATCGTGCGCGACCGCTCGCCGGCAACGTTTTGCAGCGCGGTCAGGTAGCGCAGCTGCATCCCTTGCGGATTGGCCGACAGCACCTGACCAGCCTGCGTGAGCTTCTCGGACGCCTGCAATTCGCCCTCCGCGTCGATGACCTTCGCGCGCCGCAGCCGCTCGGCCTCGGCTTGTTTCGCAATCGCACGCACCATCGTCTCGTTGATGTCGACGTGCTTCAGCTCGACGTTCGACACCTTGATGCCCCAGGCGTCGGTCTGCTGATCGAGGATCTGCTGGATGTTTGCGTTGAGCTTGTCCCGCTCGGAGAGGAGTTCGTCGAGGTCGTGCTGGCCCAGCACCGAGCGCAACGTGGTCTGGGCGAGCTGGCTCGTTGCAACGTCGTACAGCTCCACCTGAATGATGGCGCTCTCCGGGTCGACTACGCGATAGAAAACGATCGCATTCACTCGGACCGAGACGTTGTCCTTGGTGATGATGTCCTGCGGCGGCACGTCGAGCACGCGGATGCGGAGGTCGATGCGGACCGCCTGTTGGACGAGCGGGATGACGAGGATCAATCCCGGCCCCTTCACCTTGTAAAAGCGGCCGATCAGAAAAATCACAGCCCGCTCGTACTCGCGCAGGATGCGGATCGAGTAGGCGAGGATCAGCAGAACGACGACGACCGGAATGACGACGCCGGTCCAGTCGGGCAAATAATACATCGATGACTCCCTAACTCGGCTCGACGGTGAGCGTCAGGCCCTGTCGCGCGACGATACGCACCTTATCTTTTGGACGCAGCGCCTGTTTCGCGCGTGCGGTCCAGATCTCTCCGAACACGCGCACGTGCCCGCGCTCGCCGTCCCAATCGATGATTTCGGCCTCGACGCCGATCATGTCCACGGTGGGGCGCCGATAGGCACGCACGGCCATGCCGATGATGCCGAAGATCACGCCGGCCGTTGCCAGCACGGCGCCTGCGATCACCGGCCACGACACGGCCACCTCGATGTCCCAGCCCGTACCCTCGAAGAGGTAGATAGCGCCAACGACGAACGCGACCAGGCCGCCTGCGCCAAGGATCGCGGTGCCCGGCGTGAGCACCTCGGCGATCATCAGTCCGACGCCGAGCAGCAGCAGTGCGAGAGCCCCGTAGTGGACGGGGAGGGCAGAGAGCGCAATCAGTGCAAGGATGAGGCTGACGCCGCCGATTGTGCCGGGAATAAATGTCCCGGGGTTCCAGAACTCGAGCACGAGGCCGTAGAATCCGATCAGCAGCAGGATGAACGCGACGTTCGGATCGGCGATCACCGCGAGCAGACGCGTCCGCCAGTCCGGCTCGATCGCGGTCGGCAGCAGGCCCCTGGTAGCGAGCGTACGTTCCGTCGTCCCGACCTTGACCTTGCGGCCGTCGATCGCGGCGATCAGCTCGGCGAGATCGGCTGGGACGATGTCGATCACATTCTGCTTGCGTGCTTCCTCGGCCGTGAGCGTTGCTGCTTCGCGCACCGCCTTCTCCGCGAAATCCACATCGCGCCCCCGCAGCTGGGCGAGGCTGCGCAGCATCGCGACTACGTCGTTGATCGCCTTCCGGTCGGCGGCGCTCTCCGAATCTTTCTTCTTCTCCTTGTCTTTGGGTTCCTGGCCCGGCAGGCCCGGCAAACCGCCGAACGAAACCGGCGTCGCCGCACCGAGGTTGGTGCCCGGCGCCATGGCGGCGATGTGCGAGGCGTAGACGATGAAAGTCCCGGCTGAAGCGGCGCGCGCCCCCGACGGCGCGACGTAGACCACGACCGGCACGGGCGCAGCCGTCATTTCCTGAATGATTTCGCGCGTCGCCGACACAAATCCGCCCGGCGTATCGAGGCGAATGATGAGCGCCTCGCTGTTTTCGCGCTTGGCCTGTTCCAGCGCCCGCGTGAGCTGTCGCTGCGTCGCGACACCGATTGCTCCCTTGATGTCGATGACGTGTACGCGAGAGCCGCTCTGCGCCCGCGCTTCGAAAGCGCCCGCGCACAGGATCAGAAGCGCGCCGAGGCAGCAACTGATCGCTCTCACCATGCGTTCAGCATAGGCGAGGGGTCGGGGAGGGTCCAGTTACCGGATCGATCGGCCCCACGCGTCAACGCGCAATGAAGCTTACAATTGCGCCGACGACCTGTCCGTCCGCACCCATAAATCCGTGCGCTGAATTCGGCCCGCACGGATCCTTGCCGGTACCGCTGCCGCCGATCCACTGCAAGGTCGCTCGGCCGCCGGACCATTTCACAAATGGTTCGACCGCGGACACAGGCGTGAGATCGCACGCGTCGTTGCGGTTGTGAAGCACAAGCGTGCGCGGGAGCACGGCCGGCGTCTTCAGACCGGTCTGCGCTGGCAGCTTCCCGGGGGGCATGAGCGATCCTGAGATCAGTACAAGTGCGTCAGGCTTGGCTCCGTTACCGACGCCGCGCGCGGCGAAGCTCACGCCTGCGCTCATCCCGACAAGGGCCACCGGCGCCTTGACTTTGCGCATGTAGTTGACCGCTTCGCCGATGACGGTGCCGTGCGGTACCGTGAGTGTGGCAATGCCTTGAGCGTTCAAGGCGGCACGATTCCGTAGCAACGGGTCTGACGGATCGATGCCACCTTTGCCGGGCACCAGAACTGCGCTCGCGCGCGCGTTTGCCGGAACATGAAGAAACGCCTTCTGGCCGCCGACCTGCACACTTTCTTGCGCGTGCACCGACGTTCCGAAAAGACAGAGTACTGCGGCGAGAACGACCTGAATCATCCCTAACTCCACTCGCTGAATCGTAGTCGCGAACTACTCTGCCCCTTCGCCGCCGGCTAGATAGCGCTCCAGCCAGTGGATGTCATAGTTCCCGTCGATGATGTCACGGTGACGCACGAGCGCGCGGAACAACGGCAGTGTGGTGTCGATTCCGTCCACCACGTACTCGTCAAGTGCGCGCCGCAGCCGCGACAAACACTCGTTGCGCGACTTGCCGTGCGCGATCAACTTGCCGATGAGTGAATCGTAGTACGGCGGAATCGTGTAGCCCTGATAGACGGCGGAATCGACACGCACGCCGAGTCCGCCCGGCGGATAATAGTAGCTGATGCGCCCCGGCGAGGGCGCGAAGGTGCGCGGGTTTTCGGCATTCACCCGGCACTCGATGGCGTGGCCTTCGAATACGATGTCGCCCTGAGCGAGCGACAGCGGGTTGCCGGCCGCGATGCGGATCTGCTCGTTCACGAGGTCGATGCCGGTGATCATTTCCGTCACCGGATGCTCGACCTGGAGCCGCGTGTTCATCTCAATAAAATAGAACTCGCCGTCCTCGTACAGGAACTCAACTGTTCCCGCGCCGAGATATTTTAGCTCGCGCATCGCTGCGGCCACGATCTCGCCGATCTTCGCGCGGTTCGCAGCGTTGAGCGCGGGCGAGGGGCTTTCCTCCCAGACTTTCTGATGCCGCCGCTGCAGCGAGCAGTCGCGCTCACCGAGATGCACCGCGGCTCCGCGGCCGTCGCCCAGCACCTGGATTTCGATGTGGCGCGGATGCGCAAGATACTTTTCGAGATAGACCGCGTCGTCGCCGAACGCGGCTTTGGCCTCCGCGCGCGCCGTGGCGAGCGCGGTGGGCAGCTGTTCGGCGTCGCGCGCGACTTTCATCCCGCGTCCCCCACCGCCAGCCGCGGCCTTGATCAGCACCGGAAACCCGATCTCGCGCGCGATGCGAGCCGCGTCCTTGTCCGACGTCACGCTGCCTTCGGAGCCCGGCACTACCGGGATGCCGAGGCGCCTAGCCGTACGCTTCGCTTCAATCTTGTCGCCCATCAGGCGAATGTGCTGCGGCGACGGGCCGATGAACTTGATGCCGTGGTCGTGAAGAATTTCCGCAAAACGCGCGTTTTCCGACAGGAATCCGTATCCCGGGTGCACCGCTTCGGCGCCGGTGATCTCACACGCGGCGAGGAGCGAGGGAACGTTGAGGTAGGATTCGCGCGACGGCGGCGGTCCGATGCAGACGCTTTCGTCGGCGAGCTTGACATGCATCGCCTCGGCGTCGGCTGTCGAGTGCACGGCAACCGTCGCGATGCCGAGTTCCTTGCAGGCACGCAGGACCCTGAGCGCGATCTCGCCGCGATTGGCTATGAGAATTTTATCGAACATGTAGCTCTAACTTCTGTCATCCCGGACGCCTCGCGGAGCGAGGCGATCCGGGATCCAGGAACACTGAGCTTTGTGGTCCTGGATCCCGGCTCTCCGCGTCGCTGCGCGACGCTCCGGCCGGGACGACATTGAAAGACATCCTCCACCGACATCATCACTCAATAATCAACAGCGGCTCGCCGAATTCCACCGGTTGGCCGTCCTCGACGAGGACGCGGGTGACCTTGCCGGCGCGTGGTGCCGGGATCGCGTTCATCGTCTTCATCGCCTCGACAATGAGAAGGGTCTGCCCGGCGGCGACCGCGCTGCCCTCGTCGATGAACGGCTTCGCACCCGGCTCGGGTGAGCGATACACAGTGCCGACCATAGGCGAGGTGACCGTGCCCGGATGGGGTTTGGTCTCGGCGGCAGTCTCGGCGACAGGAATGGGCGTGCGCCCGGACGCTGAGCCCGAAGACGCCGTCGGCGCCACGCTTCCGCCGCGCGATACGCGCACCCGCTGGTCGCCGCGCTGCACCTCGATCTCGGTGAGATTGTTCGCCTCGAGGAGCTTCGTAAGCTCCGCGATCAAATTGGGGTCGACCTCGATTTTGCGGCGGAACATGCGTTCACTTCTTCGCATTGACCAGGGAGGCGAGCCCGGCGATGGCAAGCGCGTAGCCCTCGGCACCAAATCCGCAGATCACCGCACGTGCGACCTTGGAGATGCGCGACTTCTGACGAAAGCTCTCGCGCGCATGGATATTGGTGATGTGAATCTCGATCGTGGGCAGATTGACCGCAAGGATCGCATCGAGGATCGCAACCGAAGTCGTCGTATAGCCCGCCGGATTGATGACGATCCCCGCCGCCTTCTTCGCGCCCGCCTCCTGGATGAAGTCGACGATGTCGCCTTCCTTGTTCGACTGGCGGAATTCGACGCTCATTCCGTATTTCTTGGCAGTGTCGCGGCACAGCTTCTCAACGTCGCCGAGCGTCGCGCCGCCGTACTTTTCCGGCTCGCGCTTGCCGAGCAGGTTCAGGTTGGGTCCGTTGATGACGTAGACGAGGCTTGCCATAGGCGGGGGCTTCTGGCGGCCGGCCCCATGGCCGCCGCCCGTTCCTTATAGAAAGACCGAGCGCACGGGGGAAGGCCGATCGTGCCCGCGCCCTGGGCTGAGTTAAGACTCCGTCGAACGCGGCGTTTCGAGCAAACACGATTGCGGCGAACTGGCGTGCGCCGCGTCCGCATAATATTCTGGTGTGCCCCACGGACTGCCGTAAGCGGGCCGTGAATGTCGAGCATGGCGCCTCACGGGCAAGCTCAACACTCGCGGAGTTGCCGCCGTGCCCGAATTCTCCGTCGTGCTCCTGGCCGCCTGCATGTTCTTGGCGGCCGCGCTTTATACCTCCGTTGGCCACGCCGGGGCCTCCGCCTACATCGCTTTGATGGCGCTGTTCGGCTTTGCGCCGATCGTGATGCGGCCGACCGCGCTTGCGCTCAATATCGTGGCCGCGGCGATCAGCTCTCTGCGTTACGTCCATGCCGGACTGTTTCGTTGGCGCGTGATCTGGCCGTTCTTGCTCGGATCCGTGCCGTTCGCTTTTATCGGTGGAGGCTTGCAGTTGCCGGGCGTTTACTACCGGCCACTTGTCGGCGTGATCCTTCTGATCAGCGGCGTGCGGCTGCTATGGCCCGCCGATCTCCGCACCAATCTCACCCCCCGCGATCCACCAATTCTCGTCGGGATATTCTTGGGCTCGACGCTTGGATTGCTCTCGGGACTCACCGGTGTCGGCGGCGGCATCTTCCTCTCGCCGCTGCTCCTGTTCGTCGGCTGGGCCGGTACCAAGCCGACCTCCGGCATTGCCGCCGTCTTTATTCTCTGTAACTCGATCGCCGGCCTGCTGGGCAACATTTCCGTCATACCCGCATTGCCGCCCGATCTGCCAGTTTACGCGATCGCGGTTATCCTGGGCGCAGCGGTCGGCTCGACGCTTGGCATTTGGTGGCGGCCGCCAATGGTGCTCAAGGCTCTCGGCCTCGTGCTCATCATCGCCGGAATCAAACTTGTCGGCGTCTATTGATCCGTCAGCAGGTCGCGACCCCGCACTTGCGGACGGCGTCGACGCGCTTCTTGAGGGCCGCGGCGCCGACCGCGCCCGGCACCACTTCGCCGCCGATCACGTAACTCGGTGTGCCGGAAATCCCAAGCGCGTCGGCGAGCTTGGCGCTTTCGAGAAGCGTCGCGTCGATCTCGGCACTCTTCAGGTCCTTCTCGATCTGCGCCATGTCGAGGCCCGCGTCCTTTGCCGCTGCGAGCGCGCGTCCGTTGTTCGCTTCCCCCCGGCCGGCGAGAAGGCGCCGATGGAAATCCAGATACTTGGTCCCGTCCTTGTCCTGCATGCGTACCGCGATCGCGACCTTCGCGGCCTCCAGGGAGCCTTGACCGAGTACGGGGAACTCCTTCAAGACGAATTTGAGCTTCGAATCCGCCTTCATCAGTACGTTCATGTCCTCGAGCGCGCGCTTGCAGTAGCCGCAGTTGTAGTCGAAGAACTCGACCAACGTGACGTCGCCGCTCCGGTTGCCGACTACGACGCCGCGCGGGGACTCGTAGATCAGCTTTTCATTTTCCTTCACCGCGACCGCGCGCTCCTTCGCGTCCGACTCCGCTTCCTGCCTCTGCAATGCCATGATTGCATCGCGCAGCACGGTCGGGTTCTTCAGCAGGTAGTCCTTGATGATCGCCTCGATTTCCTTGCGGTCTTTGGCGTCGAGCGCCGCGGCGGGTGCCGCCGTGCCGATTGCGATCACGCTCATGCAGGCAAGTGCGCACAGCGGCGCGCGCAGCGAACGGACGAGAATCATCGGTCGGTCTCCCTTGGGCCGCGTCAATTCTGCCCGATCTTCGGCGGCTTGTAATTCACAATGTCGTCGGCTTTGAGCCAGCCGGGTGTCCCCTTGGGCATGACGCGCTGGGCGCGCGCGGCGAGTTGCCGGGCCGTATTAAAGTCGCCTTCGTTAAAACTTGCCTGGGCGGAGGCCAGATCGGCGCTCGCACGATCCCCCTTGCGTCCGAGCGCGATCGCTAGTTGCCGGTAACCAAGCGGCGCGTTTGGCTCCTTCGCCAGCGCCTGGCGCAGTTCCGCCACAGCCTCTTCCGCGACGGCTGGGTCGCCGGACTGCACCAGCGCCTGGCCCAGCATCATGCGAATGAGCGGCGAGCCGTGCGACGCCGCGACCGCTCGGCGCAATGGCACGATTGCGTCCTTCGCACGCGCGCTCTCCAGAAGAATCTGGCCCTTCAGCTCATGGAAATATGCGTTGTCCGGATGCTCCGCGATCAACGAGTCCACGCTCGTCACGGCGTCGCGCACGTTCCCGAAGCGCGAAGCGGCTATCGCGCGGGCGTAGCGCGCCGGCAGGCTGTTGTTCGTGGGCGGATAGCGGCGCAGCACCACGTCTTGCCGGTCGATGAAACCGGAGAGCTTTGCGCGCATCATCTCATGCCGGAGCTGGAGCTGCGGCGAATCCTTCCGGTCATAGTACGGACTCTCGCGCGCAAGATTTTCGAGTACAGCGATACGATCACGCGGCATTGGATGCGTCAGCGTGTAAGGATCAACCGAGCGCGACAGGAACATTGTTTGGTCCGCGAAGCGCTTGAACGTTTCGAGCATCCCTTTCGTCGATTGTCCTGTTGCATTGAGGAAGTTCACTGCCGCGCGATCGGCTGCTTCCTCCTGCTGGCGGACGTAGCTGAGAAGTGAACGGCGGATCATTTCCTGCGGGCCCATCATGAGGCCGGGCAAAGCCTGGCCGACGCCGGGCGCGTTGGTCGCCGCGCCACCGACCGCGGCTCCAAGCGCGAGCAGCATTGCGACGATCGACGCAGTCTGTGCGTTGGAAATCTGGTCGCGTAGGCGCGCGAGATGGCCGCCCGCGATATGGCCCGTCTCGTGCGCGAGCACCCCGATGACCTGGTTGGGGGTCTCGGCTTCGTACAGCGCGCCAATGTTCACGAAGATGCGCCGGCCATCGGCGACGAACGCGTTGAAGGCGCGGTCGCCGATCAACACGACTTCGACGTTCTGGCCGCCGAGTTTCGCCGCTTTCAGGATCGGACGCGTGTAGTCGCGCAGCAGGTCTTCGATCTCGGCATCGCGGATGACGTTGAGCTTCGGACCCTCCTGCGGCGCCTGCGCTCCGCCAAGCTGCGGTTGCAGCAGGGAAGCAAGTGCTGCGACCGCGACCAAGCGCTTGGCCGCTCGCATTGCCGCGGCGACGGGAACCGCTGGTTTCGTACGGCTTGGCCTGCTTGCTGTATCCGCGTCGATCATGGAAAATGGCGCTGCGCCAAAGTTGCTGCCGACTGCACGCTAGGGGTGAGGCCAAAAGGGGTCAACGCGCGTTTCGTCCGCTCGGCGGTGACCGGCCCTGCGCAGGACACACAGCGGGAATGCGGCGATAGCGCGGCACGGCTGCGACGAATGCTGAGACATCCTCCTAAATCGGCAAAACTGACGGCGGCGCGGAGGCTGCTCGCTCCCTCTCGCCGCAGCGACGTGCCGCCGTTCATGGTCATGGATGTGATGGCCGCCGCCGCGCGGATCGAGGAGGCCGGCGGCAAGGTCATCCACATGGAGGTGGGGCAGCCTGCCGCGCCGGCACCCGCGACCGCAATCGCCGCGGCCAAGGCCGCGCTTGATGTGGGCCGCATTGGCTACACCGAAGCGCTCGGCATTCCACCGCTCCGCGCCCGTATCGCCCGTCATTATTCCGAGACGTACGGCGCGAAGGTCGATCCCGCCCGCGTCGTTGTCACGACCGGATCATCGGGAGGGTTCGTTCTCGCTTTTCTCACGCTGTTCGAATCGGGCGATCGCGTCGCCGTGGCGGAGCCGGGCTATCCGCCGTATCGTCACATTCTGAAGGCGCTCGGCTGCGAACCGGTTGCGATCGAGATTTCCGAGAACACGCGCTGGGCGCTCACGGTCGACGCGCTGCTCGCCGAGCATCGTCGCAAGCCGCTGCAGGGCGTGATCGTGGCGAGCCCCGCCAATCCCACCGGCACCATGGTGCGTGAGGGCGTCCTCGCGGATCTGATCACGGCCTGCGATGACGCCGGGATCAAATTCATCTCGGATGAAATCTATCATGGGCTCGACTACGCGTTTCCCGCGGCTACGGCGGCGAAGATTTCGCCGGACGCACTGGTGATCAATTCCTTCTCGAAATACTTCTGCATGACCGGCTGGCGCGTCGGCTGGATGGTGGTGCCCGAGCCGCTCGTTCGCAGCGTCGAGCGCCTGCAACAGAACCTCGCGATTTCCGTGCCGACGTTGTCGCAGATCGCGGCGGTGGCCGCCTTCGATGGGCGCGCGGAAATGGACGAGGTCAAGCACGGCTACGAGGAGAACCGCCGCATTTTGGTGGAGGGCCTGCCGAAGGCGGGACTCGATAAGTTCCTCCCGGTCGACGGCGCATTCTATCTGTACGCGGACGTTTCGCGTTTCACCAATGACAGTCTCGCCTTCGCGCGACGCATGCTCGACGAGACACACGTTGCCGCGACCGCGGGCGTCGATTTCGACACGCACCGCGGCAACCAGTTTCTGCGCTTCTGCTACGCGGGTTCGAACACGGAGATGCTCGAGGCGGTGGAGCGCATCGGAACGTGGCTCAGGCGCTGATCGTTGTTCACGCGAACAGTTCGCGTCGCTTCTTCAGGTAGTCCTCACGCTCAATCTCGCCGCGTTCAAAACGCTCATCGAGCATGCTTACCGCCTGCTCCCGCTGGCGCGTATCCGCTTCGAGCGAGCGAGCTCTGCCCTGCGCGCGTCGAAACCAGAAGAAGGCGGCGATCACCAACGTAAGTACCAACAAAGAGAAAATCCCGCCGAGCGGTATCATCCCTATCCATGCACCGGTCTCCAGACTTGCGAACCACGTCTGCATCGCTAAGCCCTCTAGCCGTCAATTCGCGAACGGTTATTCCAGTGAGTGGGATTGCCGTATTGATCGAAATCAACCGCCGCAACCAAAAGCGTACGCGCATGATTCCGCCTTCCCGTAAATCGTTGTAAGCAGTGCGTCAGCGGGGGAGGGGCATCGTGGCTGCTCGAAAATCGACTGCACGCGTAAAAAGGCAAGGACGGGCGTCGGCCAATGCGCCGGAGATCGAGGTTCCTCCGCCGTCGGCTTCGGCGTTCGAGGTGCTGCAGGCCTTCCTCAAGCTCGGGCTCACCTCGTTCGGCGGGCCGGTCGCGCACCTTGGTTACTTCCATGATGAATTCGTCGTCCGCCGCAAATGGCTGAACGAGCGCGCTTACGCTGATCTCGTCGCCTTGTGCCAGTTCCTGCCCGGTCCGGCTTCGAGCCAGGTCGGCATCGCGCTCGGTCTGATGCGGGCGGGCTACCTCGGCGCGCTCGCTGCTTGGGCTGCGTTCACGCTGCCATCGGCGATCGCGCTCGTCTTGTTTGCCTACGGCGCAGGGGCGCTCGGTGGCGCTGCGGGTTCGGGCTGGCTGCAAGGTTTAAAAGTCGCCGCCATCGCCGTGGTCGCGCAAGCCCTGCTCGGCATGATGCAGGCGCTCGCGCCCGATCGCGAGCGCGCGACGCTTGCCGTTATTGCGGCCGCCATTGTCATTGCGATCCCGGGCGCTTTCGGTCAGATCGGCGCGATCGTGCTCGGCGGAATCATCGGCGTTACGTTACTGCGCGACGGTGTCGCCGCGGCGGATGGCGAACTGCGCGTGAGCGTCAGCCGAACGATGGGTGCAGGCATCCTGGCGCTGTTCTTCGTCCTATTGATCGCGCTGCCGATCGCGGCCGGCATCTTCGACAATCAAGCGCTCACTTACTTCGATTCTTTTTATCGCGCCGGCTCGCTCGTCTTCGGCGGCGGCCACGTGGTGCTGCCGCTGCTGCAGGCCGAGGTCGTGCCGCCCGGCTGGGTCACAAATGATGCGTTCCTCGCCGGCTACGGCGCGGCGCAGGCGGTGCCCGGTCCACTCTTCACATTCGCGGCCTATCTCGGCGCGGTGATGGGTCCGGCCCCGAACGGCTGGATCGGCGCCGCGCTCTGCCTGGCGGCGGTTTTCCTGCCGTCGTTCCTGCTGATCGTCGGCGCATTGCCATTCTGGCAGGAGTTGCGCGCGCGTCCCGATGCGCAGGCCGTACTGCGCGGGGTCAACGCCGCCGTAGTCGGACTGCTGCTTGCCGCTCTCTACGATCCGGTGTGGACCGCGGGCATAAAAAGTGGCGGCGACTTTGCCCTGGCCGCTGCCGCGTTTCTCTTGCTCTACGAATGGAAGACGCCGCCGTGGCTGGTCGTCATCTTCTGTGCGATCGGCGGCGCGCTGCTCGCGTTGAACTAGGCGATCACCACCACCACGGCCTCGGCCGCACGTAAACCGGCGCTGGCACGTAGACGGGCGGTGGCGGCGGTCCGTAGACAACGGGCGGAGGCGGCGGGGCAGGTGCGTACACGCGCGGTCCGTAGACGGGCGGGCCGCCGAAGTCGAGATAGAGCTGGCTCACGAATCCTGCTTGTCCGCCGAGAAACGCTTGGCACCAGCCGCCGCCGCATGGTCCCGCCTGAATCGTGCTGCCGCCCGGGATAATGCCGAGCGACGGCGAATAGGTCGTCGGCTGCATGCGCAGGTTCACGTCGCGCGTGGTGAGCGCCAGCCCGCCTTGCGCGTGCGCGGCACCAGAGAGCGACGCGAGCAAGATTCCACCAAGCAAAATCGTTCGTTCGGTACGCATGCGTCAACTCCCCCTGCGGCCACTTGCGGTATTCTACCGCTTAGCGCCGCTGCCACCAGCCCGACCGGCGAGGTCGCTCGGGCGACAGCTGCCCCTCGTCGGAATCGGTCCCTTCGTTCGATGCCGGTTGCGGTTCCGGCTGCCGATAGGACTCTGTCGGCGCGGGCGGCTCATCGGACCTGACCATGGCCGGCTCACGTACGGTCGAGCGGCGGCGCGGCGCCTCCTCGGTCTGGACCGGCGGCGGCGCCGGCTCGGCGCGAACGGGCGGTTCGAACGCGGGTTCAGGCCCGGGCTCGGTCATCGAACGGAATGGGTCGCCGGCGACCGGCGCGTCCTCGGGGGGTTGCCCACCAGAGTCGAAGGCCTCTCCTTGCGGGCGCTGCTCGAAACGATCGCGACCGCGCCGATTGCGACGCCCGCCGCGACGTCCCCGCCGCCTGCGGCGGCGCTGGCCATCTTGCTCGCCCTCCTGATCCCTTTGGATGCCTCCGGGGCCTCCGGGATGCGGCTGAGCGGCGGATGCAGCCTGTTGCGGGAATTCTTCCGCGTAGTCTTCTCCGTGCTCGACCCGATACTCCGGGGCCGGCTGCTGGGCGAATGGCGGCTGTTGCTCGTGCCCTTCGCGGCCGCGTCCACGCCCGCGCCGGCGCCGTCGCCTCCGGCGACCACGCCCGGGCTCGCCGGCTTCATCGGCTCCCTCCGGGGCGAGTTGTTCGTCGATCTCGTGCGCGGCCGGCTCCGCCTCGGGCTCTTCTGTCTCCACCCGCGGCGCGATCGTGTCGGGCGAAACGCGCTGCGCGGCGGCCGCGGCCGGCGGCCGCGCCGGCGGGCCACGGTCGACGGCAAAGTACTGCTGCCCGGCAAGCGTCGCGTCCGCCTGGATCAGGATGTTCACGCCGAAACGCTGCTCAAGCTCGCGCAGATGCGCACGCTTCTGGTTGAGGAGATAGAGAGCAACCTCCGATTTGGTCCGCACGATGAGGTCGTTTGCGGCGCTGCGCAGCAGCTGCTCTTCCAGGGAGCGCAGTAGGTGCAGCGCAACGGACGACACCGAGCGTACATGGCCGGTGCCACCGCAGTGCGGACAGGTTACAGTCGAGGATTCCAGCACGCCGGTGCGGATGCGCTGGCGCGACATCTCAAGCAGACCGAAATGCGAAATCCGGCCGACCTGAATGCGCGCACGGTCGTGCTTCAGCGCGTCTTTCAGTTTTCGCTCTACATTGCGATTGTTGCGCTTCTGCTCCATGTCGATGAAGTCGATGACGATCAGTCCCGCAAGGTCGCGCAGGCGAAGCTGCCGGGCGACTTCGTCGGCGGCTTCCATGTTCGTCCGGAGCGCCGTGTCTTCGATGTGGTGCTCGCGCGTGGAGCGGCCCGAGTTGACGTCGATCGCGACCAGGGCCTCGGCGGGGTTGATTACGATATAGCCGCCGGATTTCAGCTGCACGACCGGAGAGAACATCGCGTCAAGCTGACTCTCGACGCCATAGCGGACGAAGATCGGCTGCGATTCCTTGTATGGCTTCACATTCTTCGCATGGCTCGGCATGAGCATGCGCATGAATTCCTTGGCTTCCTTGTAGCCGTCGTCGCCCGCGACCAGGATCTCGTCGATGTCCTTGTTGTAGAGATCGCGGATCGCGCGCTTGGTGAGGGACCCTTCCTCGTAGACGAGGGCAGGGGCGGTGGACTTGAGTGTGAGCTCGCGCACCGTCTCCCAAAGCCGCAGCAGGTATTCGTAGTCGCGTTTGATCTCGGCCTTGGTCCGCGAGGCACCCGCTGTGCGCAGGATCACGCCCATGCCTTCGGGCACCTCGAGATCCTGCACAAGCTCCTTCAGGCGTTTTCGGTCCGCGCCGTCGGTGATCTTGCGGGAAATGCCGCCCCCGCGTGATGTGTTCGGCATCAGCACGGAGTACCGGCCGGCCAGCGAAAGATACGTGGTCATGGCTGCGCCCTTCGTGCCGCGCTCCTCCTTGACCACTTGCACCAGCATCACCTGCCGGCGTTTGATGACTTCCTGAATCTTGTAGTGGTGGCGCCGCGGACGATGCTGGCGTTCAGGCACCTCCTCAAGCGCGTCCGCGCCGGCGCCGACGGATTCGACCACTTCGTCTTCTTGATGCTCGTCGCCTGCCTCGGCGCCGTTGCCTGGGCCGCTGCCGTTGACCGGCACTTCAGCGGAACTTTCGTCGGTCGGCGAAGCTTCCGCCGCTGGCTCCGGCGCCGCTTCGGTCGGAGCGCCCTCCGCGGCTTCGGCTTCGATCGCATCCGCCGCAGCCGCGGCATCTTCGGCCGGCAGCTGGCTCACGCTCTCCGCAGGCGCCGCCTCGACTGCGCGTTCGCGGCGGCGATGGCGATGTCGCTGCTCCTGATCGGAGTCGGCCGCGCGCGCCGCGCGCTCTTCTTCGGCGATGAGCGCCTGCCGGTCGGCGACTGGAATTTGATAGTAGTCCGGATGAATTTCGCTGAACGCGAGAAAGCCGTGGCGGTTGCCGCCGTAGTCTACGAAGCACGCCTGGAGCGACGGCTCGACCCGCGTGACTTTCGCTAGGTAGATGTTCCCGCGCAGCGGGCGGCGGCTCGCTGACTCAAAGTCGAATTCCTCGACGCGATTGCCGCGCACGACCACGACCCGGGTTTCCTCCGGGTGGGTGGCGTCGATAAGCATTTTATTGGGCATGTTGATCTCTCTTGGCGGCGTCGCACTGCGACGCCGCGGACAGGCGCATGCAGGGCTGTGGAGCCGCCGCGCCGTGCGATGTTGGGATCGGTATTCCGGGACGCGTGTCGCACGCGTCCGAACTCGCTAGCCGAATATCTGGCCGGAAGCTGCTGGATAGGTACCGCCTCGGCCCGAGATCCAAGCTGATACATATGCGTAACGGTCCGCTCAGGACGGCGAAATCACCGCCCGGGCTCACGGCTGCCTTCAGAGGGGTCCGCACGTCGCGGCTTCGTCATAGAAGCCGGTCGTTGCGAGCACCCGGGCGGAGGACAAGTAAGCGATTCCGCAGCTCAGGCCATGAGTCAGCATCTATCTAGGCCCGAAGCGCCCCAATGGCAAGGAAGCGGGTGCATAAGCCCGGTCCCGAGCGGGGAAATGGTGGACGAATCTCACTCCTCATCTCGTCTCCAAATTGGCTATGATGGTCGCGCGGCGGGGCGCGAGGCATGCGGCATACACCCGGCGAAACGTTCGACTACATCATCGTGGGGGCCGGCTCGGCAGGTTGCCTGCTCGCCAATCGTTTGAGCGCGAGCGGCCGCCATCGTGTGCTGCTGCTCGAGGCGGGCGGCAAGGACAACTGGATCTGGTTCCACATCCCTGCGGGCTTTCTGTACTCGAACGGCAATCCGCGCGCGGACTGGTGCTTCATGACGGAACCTGAGCCCGGCCTCGGCAATCGCCGAGTGCCGTGCCCGCGCGGCAAGGTGATCGGCGGCTCGTCGGCAATCAACGCAATGGTCTACATCCGCGGCCAGGCCGGCGACTACGATCATTGGCGGCAGCTCGGCTTGGTCGGCTGGAGCTGGGATGACGTGCTCCCGTATTTCCGACGACACGAAGACCACTTTGGCGGTCGCACCAATCATCATGGCGCCGGCGGCGAATTGCGCGTCGATCCGCAGCGCGTCGATTATCCGGTGAACAGGGCGTTCAGCGAGGCGCTGAAGCAGGCCGGCATCAAGACGACGAAAGATTTCAACGCGGGCGAGGCGGAAGGCGTCGGGCTGCTCGAGGTCACGCAGAAGAACGGACTGCGTATGAGCGCCGCGCGCGCGTTCCTGAAGCCGGCGCTTTCACGGCCGAGCTTGAAACTGGAAACCGGCGTGCTGTGCGAGCGTATTCTGTTCGAAGGCGGGCATGCGGTCGGCGTGCAATACCGGCAAGGCGGCGTCACGAAATTTGCGCAAGCACGCGCCGAGGTGATCCTGGCAGCCGGCAGTATCGGCTCCCCACACTTGCTGCTGCTCTCCGGCGTCGGTCCGCACGCACATCTCGTGAATCACGGCGTCGAAGTCGTGATGGACAAGCCGGGCGTCGGCGAGAACTTCCACGATCATCTGCAATTCCCGCAGCGCTACGCGATCGACGGACGAGGTACGCTCAACGATCGCTATCATTCGCTTCTCGGGCGCGCATGGATCGCGCTCGAATACGCATTGCTCAGGCGCGGGCCGCTCACGATGTCGCCCTCGCAGCTCGCGGTCTACCTGCGTTCCGATGCGCATCAGGACCGGCCCAATCTCGCGCTCTATCCCATCGCCTACGCGCGCGAGTCTGCCGCAAGCAGGAATCTCATGCGCGCATCCGGAATCACCATGACGATCTGCGATCTGCGGCCGACGAGCCGCGGCACGTTGCGGCTGCAGAGTGCGGATCCCGACCAGCACCCCGCCATTCGCTTCAACTACCTGACATCCGATCGCGACAAGCGCGTCGCCGTCGATGCGTTGCGCATCGTACGGAGGATCATGGCGCAACCGGCCCTGGCCAAGCTCAACCCGCGGCCGGTTTCCGAGGGCTACATCAAGGGCGATCATGAGAAGGCGCTGCTCATGACGGCGCAGAACGTCGCCCACACGATCTTTCATCCGGTCGGCAGCGCCAAGATGGGGCTGCCCACGGACCGAATGGCCGTCGTGGACGCCCGATTGCGGGTGATCGGGCTTGAGGGCCTGCGCGTAATCGACGGCTCGGTGATCCCGGCCGTAACGTCGGGCAACACCAACGCACCGATCATGATGATCGCGGAGAAGGGCGCGGAAATGGTCCTGGCCGACGCGCTCAGCCACCCCGCGAGGGCGCGAGCGGCCTAGCAACGGCG
>DATBJU010000011.1:0-2219 GCA_036556265.1 Xanthobacteraceae bacterium
TACGCGCGCGACTTTGTCGCGCACGTCTTGCGCGGCGTCTTCGATCGGCCGGTCGAGGGTGAACTCGAGCGTGATCGTGCTGACCTGCTCCTGGCTCGCGCTCGAAATCGTACGCAGCCCTTCGACGCTCGACAGCTCTTCTTCGAGCACGTCGGTGACGGCGGACTCCACAACCTGCGGGCTCGCACCGGGCAGCAACGTCGTAACGGATACGATCGGCGGATCCGCGTCCGGAAACTCACGCACCGGCAGTCGTGTGTACCCGATCGCACCAACGAGAACCAGGCCGAGGCTCACCATGCTCGCGAGCACGGGCCTGCGGATGAACCTCTCAGCGAACTGCATCAGCGTCTCCTTTCGTGCGTCCAGCGGGCGCGGTGCGCCATCGAAAACACCCCAAGGTGGGTAGGACGTAATCCGCCCTACTCATTCGTCGTTCCGGCGCGCTCGATTTCGACAGGGACCCGAAGATAAGCCGAAAGAGGGCGCCGGCAATACCATTACATGTCAGGAAGTCGCTCGCTTCCTGCGCGGGGCGATTTACGCCCGGCGGCGCGGCGAAGTGTCGCCGACGAAGGGTAGACGGGGCACCGCCTGCGTTCAATTACCTGGCGCCGCACGCGTCGTGACGACCTTTACACGCGTGGTACATCCGCGAGGACCACGTCAGAGTGCGTGACGAATCGTTCTCGCTCGAGAAGATACTCGTCGTCCTCTGGATAGTAGTGCGCTTTCGTGTAATCGTCGCCAGCGAAGCGGCGCACGGCATCGAGTGAGTCCCAAAAACTCGTTAGGGTAAAGTGCGTGATGCCGCCTTCCGTGCGACGCAGCGCGACGATGCCGCGGTTGCCGGGTGTCGCGCGATACTCCGCCAGCCCAGTGCGCTCGATATACGCGTAGTATGCGTCTGCCTTCTCGGCGGGTACTCGGCCGTGCCATGTGCGTGCAATCATCAGCGACTCCCGTGAGTGAGAGCTCGTTCGAGCAGCTCGACGAGGCGCTGGGCGCTGCTGCGGTCAGGGTCGAGCAGCGGGTCGTAGATCGTGAGCTCGAGGCCTAACGCCAGGCGGTGTTGGGCCAGCGGGGCAAGTATCGCCACCAGTTCGTCGAGGCTCAGGCCTCCAGGCTCCGGCGAGTCGACTGCCGGCACGACGCCGGGATCGAGCACATCGGCGTCGACGTGGATCCAGAAACCATCGAGCCCGTTGGCTTCGAGGCGCTGGAGCGCCGCGTTCACGATCGCCGCCGCGCCCGCGTGGCGAACGATTTCCTGGTGTAGATCGAGGATGCCGGCCGTCTTGAGCGCGTCCTGACCGTAGATCGGTGCGTCGGCATCGTCGCGGCGTCCGATCACCACGACATCGTGCGGCCTGACGAGGGCCTCGGGGCCGTCGAGATGCGCGAGCTGCGTGTCGCCGCGGCCGACGGCGAGCGCGAGGCACATGCTGGCGGCGGAGCCCGAGCGTGACACGGCGGGCGTGGCGAAGTCGGCGTGCGCGTCGAAGTAGACGAGGCCGAGTCGCGAATGCCCGGCGTGCTTGAATCCCAGGAGGCAGCCGAGGACGATGCTGCAGTCGCCGCCTAACGCGACAACGAAGGACGGCGCCATCGCGGCCGGCGTGACGGCGTCGGCGAGCGCGCGCGAGTAGCTCGCCACCTCGGCTTCGTTGCGCGTGCGCCTGGCCGGCCGCGTGATGTCGCGGTACGGCGGCGGAACGACGTCGCCGCGATCGCTGGCACGCAAGCGCTCGACGACGCCGAGTGCTCGTAAGGCGTTAGGCGCCTGATCCAGACCGCGCACCGTGCCGTCGTCGTACGGCTTGATCCCGATGCTCGATGGTGCGCCAACGATCGCGAGCGGCAGCATTGCACTATCACCAGTAAAAGGCATATTGATGGTGACTCTGCGAGCCTCACCTGTCAAGGCTACTTTGCTGGTAAAAGGCGGCGGAGGCTGCTACCTTGCGGTATGGCGCACCGATTCGAACTGGTTGGCGGTGATTTGGCGCTCGATTTCCTGAACACGATCCACGATTGGACTGTCGCGGATCCACGCGACTACCTGGCTGACTTCGGCGCGGCATTGCGGTTCGGCACGGCCACCCGCGCGCTGACGCCTCGCGAAGCGCGGCGGCTCGCCGCCAGGCCCAGCGCGAACGAGCTGCGCCGTTTGCGCGAGCTGCGCGCCCGTCTCGAACGGGTCTTTCGCGCTGCCATCG
>DATBJU010000012.1:0-9576 GCA_036556265.1 Xanthobacteraceae bacterium
CCCTGAAGGGGAGGGATAAGGTCACCCATTCGACTCCCCTCTTGCCCAGCCGACCTTGCGATAGTCGAAGCCGGCCTCGATCGTGGGCTTTACGATCGCGAAATAGGGCGAGATGTCGAAGTCGCGCGGAGCGAACAGCGAGTAGTGGCGGATGTGCAGGATCTCGCGCTGCGTCTGCTCGCTCTTCACGGGCGACGTCGGGTCGCCGACGCGCTCTACGTGCGGGAGGATCGGGTAGTAGACCGACTGGAACGCCTGCGCGATCAGCGTGGAGCAGATCGCCCGCGTCGGCTCGCCGGAGCCGAGTGCGATCAGGCGGCGGCGGAAGCGCGCGGGCACCGGCGGCGTCGGCAGCAAGTAGCGTGCGAGGTCGACGATGTTCTTGACATCGTATTGGTGACCGAGGCGGGCGATGGCGTAGTCGACGACCTTGCGACACGCCTCTTCGCCAAGATCCACCGGCCGGCAGATGCGGGTATGCGCCTCGCGGTACTTCGAAAGAGGAGCTGAGATCACGCCCTCGTCCACGATCGCTTCGATCAGCACGTGGGGTTCGCCGTCCGGGGCGGTACGTCCGTCGAGCGGCCCGGTATAGAGTGCGGAATGCGACCAGGTGCTCTGCGTCAGGTATTTGATCGCGGTCGCGACGCGCGTGTTGCCTTCAACGAGCAGCACGTCGCCCGTCCGCAGGCAACGGCGCAATAGCTCGAAATCCGTGGTGGTCGAAGGCTTGAAGTCGGGAATCGGTGCGGTGAGGTAATCGGCGATCCGGCGGCCGAGCCAGTCGAGCAGGCGGTTGACGATCATGGTGGGCTGGCCGGTCCGCGGAAAACGCTCAAGAGCATAGCGGAGCGGTTTGGGAGCGAGAACACGTGTGGGATGCGGAATACCGCCTTCCCTCTCCCCGTAAACGGGGAGAGGGAAGGCATTATCTCCGCTTCGCCCCCGCGCGGCGCGGCTCGGCACGTTCGGACGTCGCCCGTTTTGCCGCTTCGACCTTCGCCGTACGGAATCCGAACTCCCCGGCCGCGAAGTCGTCGACCTCGATCGCCTTGCGCACCGCGGCGTCCGTCTCCTCCATGCGCTTCGCCTCGGTCGCGTCGATCACTTTCTTGCGTCGTGCCGCATGCCAGTCGTCGAAGCCGCCGTTACGGATTTTCTTACGGATCGGTTCGGTTTCGACGACGAGCTTGAAGGCGCGCTCAAGGCGGGCAATCGCGTCGTCGCCATAGCCGAGGCTGAGGCCGGGCGTGATCCGCTCGCGCGCAGGTGACGGCGACAGCAAGAGCTCGGCGCATCGGACGGTCAGCGCGTCATCGGGGCCGCGGCGGCGCGGGCCGCGCGGCTGAATGACGAGGCGCAGGAGCCAGGCGGCACCGCGGCTCGGAAGATTGGCGAACACATCGGCGAAACGATCGTCGATGATCTCGAAGCCCGTCTCCATGCACCAGGCGACGGCGGGGAGGTCCGGCTCCTTGCGGCCTTCGTCTTCCCAGCGCTTGAGCGCGGCGGAGAGGAGATAGAGCTCGGAGAGAATGTCGCCGAGCCGGGCCGACAGCATCTCGCGCCGCTTGAGCGCGCCGCCGAGGGTGAGCAACGCCATGTCGGCGGCGAGCGCGAAGCAGGCCGAGTAGCGCGCGAGCTGCTTGTAATAAGGAGTGACCGGCCCGGCCTGCGGCGCGGGCGCGAAATATCCGCCGGTCCAGCTGCGGCCGAGCGCGCGGAACAGGGTCCGTACGCTGTGCCAGAGATGACTCCAGAACGCGCGGTCGAACTGGTCGAGACCGCGGCCGCGGTCGGCGTCCTCGAGCGCGAGCAGCTCTTTCAGGAGGTACGGGTGGCAGCGGATCGCGCCCTGGCCGAAAATGATCAGGTTGCGTGTGAGGATGTTCGCGCCCTCGACGGTGATGCCGACGGGCACCGCACGGTAGAGGTTGCCGAGATAGTTGAGTGGGCCGTCGATCACGCCCTTGCCTGCGTGCACGTCCATCGCGTCGTTGATGCAGTCGCGCAGCCGGTAGGTCGCGTGCGCCTTCATGATCGCGGAGATCACCGCGAGCTTGCGGCCCTGGTCGAGGCCCGCGCAGGTGAGGCGGCGCCCGGCGTCGAGGAGATAGGCGGTGGCGGCAAGCCGCGCGAGCCGTCGCTGCACGCCTTCAAATTTGCCGATCGGCACGTTGAACTGCTCGCGCACGCGCGCATAGGCGCCGGTGGTGCGCGCCGTGAAGGCCGCGCCCGCCGCAGAAAGCGAGGGGAGCGAGATGCCGCGGCCGGCGGCGAGCGCGCTCATCAGCATCTTCCAGCCGTGGCCGACCTGAGACGCTCCGCCGATCACGTAGTCGAGCGGGATCACCACGTCATGGCCGCGGTTCGGGCCGTTCTGGAAGAACTGCATGGACGGAAGGTGTCGGCGGCCGATCTCGATGCCCGGCAGGTTCGTGCGGACGAGCGCCACGGTAATGCCGAGGTCGTCGTTGCCGCCGAGCAGATGATCGGGATCGAACAGCTTGAATGCGAGGCCCATTACGGTCGCGACGGGGCCGAGCGTGATGTAGCGTTTGTGCCAGTTGAGCTTGATCGCAAGCTCGCCGCGCGAGCGGATCACGACGCCTGTGTCGGTCATGGATGCGGCGTCGGAGCCCGCTTCCGGGCTTGTCAGTCCGAAGCAGGGGATCTCGCGGCCGTCGGCGAGGCGCGGTAGCCAATATTTTCGCTGCGCATCAGTGCCGAACTGCATCAGCAGTTCGCCGGGGCCGAGCGAGTTCGGCACCATGACCGTGACGGCGGTGGCGATCGAGCGCGAAGAAATCTTGCGCACCACCTCGGAGTGCGCGTAGGCGGAGAAGCCGAGGCCGCTGTACTGCTTCGGAATGATCATGCCGAAGAATTTGTGGCGCTTGAGGAAGGTCCACACTTCCTCGGGCAGATCGCCGAGCTCCCAGTTGATCCGCCAGTCGTCGACCATGCGGCAGAGTTCTTCGACGGGCCCGGCGAGAAAGCGTTCCTCCTCGCGCGAGAGCTTGGCGGCGGGTGTGGCGAGCAATTTCTTCCAGTCGGGGTTGCCGGAGAACAGCTCCGCGTCCCACCAGACGTCGCCGGCTTCCAGCGCCTCACGTTCGGTGGCGGAGATCGAGGGCAGCGCGCCCTTCGCCCAGCGGAAGATCGGTGCGGTGATGTAGTCCCGGCGCAAGCCCATGCACGGCCCCCAATGCGATTCGCAGTATCGCAGGAATATGGGGGCGGAAAGCGGGCGGGGGAAATGGGGCTGGGCACTCTTCACCTCTCCCCGCCGAACTCGGGCTTGCCCGAGTTCGGCACTCTTAATCATTACCGAAGTCGGAAACATCCGACTTCGGCTGGGGAGAGGTCATGCCGCGCCGCCGAGGGCAAGGCCCGAGGGTCCGGCGCGGCCATCAAGACGTGGTCGCGCTGGTCGCTCGCTTCGCCTGTCCCCGTAAACGGGGAGAGGGAACTACTGCTCGCGCCCCGGATCCAGCGTGAAGAGTTCCTGCGCGCGGCCGACGCCGCGCAGCGCGTAGCGGCCGACGGAAACAAGATGGCCGCGCTCGGGATTGGGGGTCGCCGCAGCGAAGGCGTCGGAGATCACGATCGGCCGGTCCACCGAGCGGCAGAGCGCCGCAATGCGCGCGACCTCGTTTACCGCGGGGCCGACCACGGTGAAGTCGAGCCGGTCGTCGCTGCCGATGTTGCCGTAAAACACGTCGCCGATGTGCAGGCCAAGGTAGACGTTCGTCACCGGCCGGCCGGCGGCTGCGCGGCGCGCGTTCAGCTCGCGCTCGCGCCGGCGCAGGTTCGTTTCCGCTGCGAGCGCGGCGCGGCAGGCGCGTTCCGCGTCTTCTGCGGCGAAGATCGCGAGCGTGCCGTCGCCGATCAGCTTCAGCACGTCGCCGCCTTCCTCGTAGATCGCGGAAATCACCACCTCGGCGTAGTCGTTCAGGAGCGGGATTACCTCGCCGGGCTCAGCGCCGTCCGTAATCGTGGTGAAGCCGCGCAGGTCGGAGAACCAGAGCACCGCGCTGATGCGATCGGCGACGCCGCGTCGGATGCGACCCTCGAGCACGCGTTTCGCCGGGTCGCGACCGAGATAAACCTGCACGAGTGTTCCGGCGATGCGGCCCAATGAGCCGCACTTGATCGCGAGCGCGAGCGTCGGCACGAGCCGGCGCAGCGCTGCAATGTCCTCGTCGCGGAAGCCCGCGGGCTCGCGCGTCGCCCAGGCGGAATAGAAGCAATCCATCTCGCCGATCGCGCCTTCGCCGGGAAAGCGGTGCATGAGCGCGAGGTAGTCGGTGCAGCCGTCCTTCTTCACCTCTTCGATCATGTTGAAATCAGCCGGCTCACCGCGCCTGAGTTGGCGGCGAAGCTCGCTCTCGCCGGTTTCCAGCAGGCGGAAGAACGGTGTGCGGCGCCAATTTTCTGCGGCTTCGCCCGCATCGGTGCGGCCGTACTCGACGAAGGTCTGCTGGTCGGTGCCGCCGGCGCGCCAGCGGAACGCACGGCCCTCGTAGACTGGATGCAGCGTGTCGATGAGGGAGAGCGCTCGCGCGAGCGAAAGCCCTGCCGCACAGCAGCGCTCGCAGAATTCGGAGAGCAGCTGCGTCTCCTGGACGCCGGCCAATCCTTGCTCGGCGAGCCAGGCGGAGATCTCGTCAATGGAAGCGGGGTGCATACGGACAATATACATGTCAGGCCAGTGAGCCTCATCCTTCGAGACGCCCGCCACGCAAGTCGGCTGTAGCCGACTTGCGCAGTCTAAGTGCCGATGTCGGGTAGACCCGACATCGGTGGCGGGCTCCTCAGGATGAGGCGGAGGGAAAGCGCCCTCATGGTGAGGAGCGCGGCGAAGCCGCGCGTCTCGAACCATGAGGACGTGCGTGCTATGAAGCGCCATGTTCATCACCTTCTTCCATGAGCTGAAGGCGGCGGGGCTGCCGGTCACCGTGCGCGAGTACCTGACGCTGATGGAGGCGATGGATCAGGACCTCGCCTCGCGCCGTGTAGAAGATTTCTACTTTCTCTCGCGCGCGACGCTGATCAAGGACGAGCGCAACCTCGACAAGTTCGATCGTGTATTCGGCCACGTATTCAAAGGACTGGAGCTGCTTTCGGACGCCGAGGAAGTGAACATTCCCGAGGAGTGGCTGCGGAAACTCGCTGAGAAATATCTCACCGAAGAGGAGATGAAGGAGATCGAGGCGCTCGGCGGCTGGGAAAAACTGATGGAGACGCTCGCGAAGCGTCTCGCCGAGCAGAAGGGCCGTCACCAGGGCGGCAGCAAATGGATCGGCACCGCGGGCACGTCGCCGTTTGGTGCATTCGGCTACAACCCGGAAGGAATCCGCATCGGCCAGGACAAGGGCCGCCACGGCCGCGCGGTGAAGGTGTGGGACAAGCGCGACTTCAAGGACCTCGACGGCGACGTCGAGCTCGGCACTCGCAACATCAAGATTGCGCTGAGAAGGCTCCGCAAATTTGCGCGCACGGGCGCGCCCACGGAGCTCGACCTACCCGGCACGATCCGCGAGACGGCGAAGCAGGGCTGGCTCGACCTGCTGCTGCGGCCCGAGCGGAAGAACGCGGTGAAGGTGCTGCTCTTTCTCGACGTCGGCGGCTCGATGGATTGGCACATCAAGATCTGCGAGGAGCTGTTCTCGGCCGCTCGCACGGAGTTCAAGCACCTCGAGTATTTCTACTTCCACAATTGTCTGTACGAGCGCGTGTGGCGAGAGAACCGCCGGCGCTGGCAGGAGACGACTCCGACCTGGCAGGTGCTGCACACCTATCCGCACGACTACAAGCTGATCTTCGTCGGCGACGCGTCGATGAGCCCGTACGAGGTCGCGCAGCCGGGCGGCTCGGTCGAGCACATGAACGAAGAGGCGGGCGAGGTGTGGATGCGGCGCGTATTGCAGACTTATCCGCACGCGGTGTGGCTCAACCCGGTGCCGGAGTCGAACTGGAATTATACGGCCTCGATCCGCATGGTGCGCCAGCTTATGAGCGGGCGGATGTATCCGTTGACGCTGGAAGGGTTGGACAGCGCGATGCGGGAGTTGGTGAGGTAGAGCGCCAACTCCCCTTCTTTCGGCCCGCCCGCCTCACTGCTTCTGGATCTTCGCGCCTTCGATCACCTTGCTCCACTTGACGATGTCGTCCTGAAGACGCTTCTGGATTTCCGACGGCGTGCTCCCGCGGGCGTCGATGCCAAGTTCGAGCGCTTTCTTTTTCATTTCGGGGTCCGCGAGCACCTCATTTAGCGCCTTGTTCAGGATCGCGACGACCGCAGCCGGCGTTCCGGCCGGCGCGAAGATCCCGTTCCACGATGTGACGTCGAAGCCCGGGATCGTGGAGGCGACCGTCGGCGCGCCGGGCAGATACGCGGGCGGCTTCGGGCCGGAAGTGCCGACCGGAATGAGTTTCTTGGCGCCGAGGGCGCCGCGCGCGGCGGCATAGAACTCCGCGCCCATCTGCACGTCGTTCCTTTCGACGCCGAGAAGCACTTCGCCGGAGGTCTTGTGCGGGACGATGAGCACATCGATGCCCGCCGACGTCTTGAAGAGTTCGGCGCCGAGATTCTGCGTCGAGCCGGCGGCGATGGTGCCGACATTGAGCGCGCCCGGCTTTTCCTTCGCGGCCTTGACGAAGTCGCCGAGCGTCTTGAAGGGGCCGTTCGCGCTCGTCACGAAGATCAGGTCGAAATAGCCCATGCTCGAGACAGGGGCGAAATCCTTGACCGGATCGAAGGGAAGGTTCTTGAACAAGCCGACGCTGACGGCAGTGCCATTGCTGAGGAGCGCCAGCGTGTAGCCGTCGGCCGGCGATTGCAGCACGGCGCGCGCCGCGGTGATGCCGCCGGCGCCCGGCATGTTCTCGATTACGAATTGCTGGCCGAGCTTCTGGCTGAGCTTGTCCGCCACCAGGCGGGCCGTGACGTCCGCCACGCCGCCCGCGCCGAAGGGCAGAACGATCTTGACGGGCCGATCGGGATACTTGGCTTGCGCCGATGCCGGGAGGCTTGAGGCCAAGAAGAGCGTTGCGTTCAGACAGGCGGCGACAAAAGACTTCAATGGCCAGGAAAGAGCGGTGGCCCGGCGGCAACAGAACATCGGCTTCCCCCTTTATTCGTGGTTACTCGTGTTCATGTTATCCGGCCGGAAAGTCGAATGTCGATGCCACGCGCGACTTTGGGAGATGTTTGGGTGACGGAGCGCGGATGCGGGACTTAATGCGGTAGGCACGATGCGTCACCGCGGCCCGTGCACGCCGATCGTGCAGCCAGTATGGTGCGGTTTGCACCGATTCTCCCCGAAATCCGATCGGAAGACATGGGAACAAACCAGCAGGCGATTCCGGCCGACACCACTGCGGCCGTGTCAGCCTTTGATTGGGCGCGGCAGCTTGCTCCATACCGGCAGCCGAGCCGTAGGCGCGCGATCGTCGAACTTGTCATCACAGCGGGTCCGCTCGTGCTGCTGTGGATCGCGACATGGGCCGCGCTCTACTTCGGCTACTGGGTCGGTCTGCTGCTCGTCGTTCCGGCTGCCGGCGTTCTCGTGCGTATGTTCATGATCCAGCATGATTGCGGACACGGGTCCTTCTTCCGGCATCGGCTCGCCAACGACTGGGTCGGGCGCGTCATCGGCGTCGTGACCCTGACGCCCTATGATTTCTGGCGCCGCACGCACGCCGCCCATCACGCCCATTCAGGCAACTTGGACCGGCGCGGTATGGGCGACATCGATACGCTGACGGTGTGCGAATATCTCGCGTTGTCGCGCTGGGGCCGACTTCGCTATCGCATCTATCGCCATCCGCTCGTCATGTTCGGATTGGGCCCGGCCTTCCTTTTCATCGTGCAACAACGATTGCCGGTCGGGCTGATGCGTGGCGCCGGCTGGGTGCCCTGGGTCAGCACGATGGGAACGAACGCGGCAATCGCCGCCGCGGCCGCCGTGGTCATCTGGTTCGTCGGGATCGGGCCGTTCCTGCTGATCCACCTGCCGATCACATTGCTCGGCGCCTCGATCGGGGTGTGGCTGTTTTACGTGCAACATCAATTCGAGGACACGTTCTGGATTCGGGAACGCGGCTGGAACCAGCACGAGGCTGCGCTGCACGGCAGCTCACACTATGACCTGCCGGCGATTCTGCGCTGGTTCACGGCGAATATCGGCGTGCATCACGTGCATCACCTGTGCAGCCGGATTCCCTACTACCGGCTGCGGCGCGTGCTGCGCGATCATCCCGAACTCGCCGCCGTCGGGCGGCTCACGCTCGCCGACAGTCTTCGCTGCGTGCGGCTCGTGCTGTGGGACGAAAGCCGCCGCCGGCTCGTTTCGTTCCGGGAAGTGAATCGACTAGCGAAGGAAGTGAAACAGTAACGCCGCGAGAGTCGCGTCACCGCTATCGCAGTCTCTTCCCAACCAGGAACCATGTGGTGAACGGTCCCGGATTGCCGCACTCAAGTCGGCTGTAGCCGACTTGAGCACTAAACGTCGCCGATCTCGGGTAAACCCGCGATCGGTGCGGGGTCTGGGGGGTGGGTGTTACACACCGGCACCGCACACAGGAGTGCGCGGACGCGTATTTCATTACGTGGGCGATTGCGCCGCGGCCTTGGCTTGATCCAGATCAAGGCCGGCCTATCGAATTCTTCGATCGTCCAGTCATGTCCGTGATCGACGACATCGACTGCCGCCTCGGCAACCTGCTCGGCATGCTGGACCGGCTGGAACTCGATCCCGTCGCCTTCTCTTCCGGCAGGAAGGGGCTCTATCTCGCGGCGGCCATTCCAGGGTGCCTGAGCTGTTCGAACGTCGAGCAGTGCAGGAAGTGGCTGGACGATGACGCCGCGACCGAACAGCGCGCGCCGGACTTTTGCCCGAACGTGCAAATTTTCGGCTGGGCGCGGGAAGATCAGCAGGCTTGGCGAAAATAGCGGTCGCGCTGGGACGGTTCCAGGCGGGCAGCGTGGCGTGCCACGGACTGATCCAGATCAAAGGCAGCGAACGAAACTCGCGATAAACATATTTACATGTGGCAGCCGATTGTGACGGCGCCGTTCGATCGCGACTTGGAACTTGCCGTGATAGAGAGAGACGGGCCGCACGCGCTCGCATTTCCCTGCCGGCGCGTGTTGCGCGGATGGGTTCACGCCGAAACGAAGCAGCGGGTGGACGTGAACCCCACCCATTGGCGGCCTTGGGCCGATTCTTCCTAGAGCGCTCTGTTTTTGTCGCTGCGGTTTCCCAGTAAGGCCGCAAGCTTGGCCTCTTCCTCGGCGAGCAAGCGGGCGATCATCTTGCGTTTGGCATCGTCTCTCTCGATTTCGAGCAAGCGGCGGAAATGCGCAATGTTCAGTTGGGCGATCTCGCGGTCCATGACCGGCCCTCGGGAATATGGCTACCCGAAATCATCGTAGCACCATTTGGCGGAACTTTGGTACCGCGTCCCGCGTCGCTCCGTATCGCGTTCGGAACACGATAGGCCGCAAGGCTCGTTGCCATACATCGGCGTCTATTTACGGCGTCGCGCCGCCGAAGAATGTCGTAAAAT
>DATBJU010000013.1:0-1682 GCA_036556265.1 Xanthobacteraceae bacterium
GCGTCGATCTGCGCCAGTTCATGGAGGCCTGCCTGCCCGATGTTGCTGTTCTTCAAACGGAGGGCGATCTGCGCAATCTTCTCCTCGCTCTCGGCGAGAGGTTCGAAAACTCTCAACACTGTTTGAATTGCCGCCGGGTTCAGGCCGGCTCCTTTGGTGAAGTCGCCCGATTCATCCTCGCGACCTTCACCGAGGAGCTGCTGCACGCCCGCTACCCCGAGGCGGTCGTATTTGTCCATGGCACGCAGCACAATCAGTTTCTGCGTTTCACTATTTGGCCCATTCAGCCCGATGGACTCCAACAATCCGTCGAGCACCTTTCGATTGTTCACCTTCACCAGATAACTGCCGCGCGGGACGCCGAGCGCCTCCATGGCATCGGCCGCCATCATGCAGATTTCGGCATCAGCCGCTGGCGAAGCGGACCCCACTGTATCGGCATCGAACTGCATGAACTGACGATAGCGTCCGGGTCCCGGCTTCTCGTTGCGAAACACGGGGCCCACGTGATAGCTGCGATAGGGCTTGGGCAGGTGCTCGAAATTCTCCGCCACGAAGCGGGCGAGCGGGGCGGTGAGATCGTAGCGCAGCGAAAGCCACTGCTCGTCGTCGTCCTGGAATGAGAACACGCCGGCGTGCGGCCGGTCCTGATCCGGCAGGAATTTTCCCAGCGCGTCGGTATACTCGATTGCCGGTGTCTCCACTGGCTCGAAGCCGTAGCGTTCATAGACCTCGCGAACACAGTCGAGCATTCGCCGCGTGCCGGCGATCTCGGCGGGGCCGTAGTCGAGGAGACCACGCGGCCGGCGAGCTTTGAGCCTGTTGGTTTTGTTGGGTTTGTCCGCCATTATGATCTACATTCACGATCTCGGTTGGTAGCAGCCGCATCGACCAGCGACAAGGGAAGCGCCCATGCGTTCAGCACAAGCGGAGAGAGCGATCGCGGTTCCGAACGATCTCGAGGCTTATTGGATTCCCTTCACGCCGAACCGGGCATTCAAGGCGGCGCCGCGGCTCATCGCCGGCGCCAAGGGCATGCACTACTACACGTCCGACGGGCGCGCACTGCTCGACGGCACCGCCGGGCTGTGGTGCACCAATGCCGGGCACAATCGCGAGCCGATCGTGGAGGCGATCCGCCAGCAAGCGGGCGAGCTCGACTATGCGCCGGCGTTTCAATTTTCCCATCCCAAGGCGTTCGAGCTGGCGAGCCGGGTGGCGGCGCTCGCGCCCGGCGACCTCGATCATGTGTTCTTCTGCAATTCGGGCTCGGAGGCGGTCGACACCGCGCTCAAGATCGCGCTCGCCTATCACAACGTTCGCGGCGAAGGCGCTCGTGTACGGCTGATCGGGCGCGAGCGCGGCTATCACGGCGTCGGATTCGGCGGCATTTCGGTCGGCGGCATCGTCAACAACCGCAGATTCTTCGGATCGCTCCTTGCGGGCGTCGATCACCTGCCGGCGACCTACAGCCGCGAGCACCAGGCGTTCAGCAAGGGAGAGCCGGACTGGGGCGCGCATCTTGCAGACGATCTCGAGCGCATCGTCGCGCTGCATGATGCGTCCACCATCGCTGCCGTCATCGTCGAACCGATGGCGGGATCGACCGGCGTGCTGCCGGCACCCAAGGGCTATCTGCAGCGCCTGCGCGCCATATGCGACAAATACGGCGTGCTGCTGAT
>DATBJU010000014.1:0-43031 GCA_036556265.1 Xanthobacteraceae bacterium
CATCGAGCGTCCCCTCGATCATGTCGAGAAGGTTGAAGAACGCGCCGGCGATGCGCGCGTCATGTTGCACATGCTCATGGCGGCGGTGCGCGCGCAGGTACGGCTTGCGCACGTCAGGCCGAAGAAGAAGCACGAAAGGAAGATCGAGCGGATCGATGAGGAACCGCTTGCCCGTGTGCGTTTCAAGCCGCGCGAACAGATCGGGATGGGAAGTGGCGACATGAACTGCAATTCGGTCAAGGATCGGCTGCACTAGGACCAACGGAACGAGTGCCAATGCTCCGCGTGAAAAATCGCGCAGAACCGACGTTACAAGCAAGGTTGATTGACTGCTGCGCGGGACTGGCGTCCTCTCCCGATCGGCGGAGGCAATCATGCGACGTGACCAATTCCCGCACGCGTATTGATGAACAGGACCGCGAGCTGGTCCGTGTAGAGAATGTGATTTCGCACGAGCTTTGGAAAGCTGTTGCGCAGCAGCGATTGCGTCTTGCGCCAGGATCGCTCGCTCGACTCACGCGCTTGGTCGCATAAGTCGAGAAGGGACTGGTGCTCGCCTCGGTGGCACCGGCAGAGGTTGCCGCCGGCGCCCTCCATCAGGGCCGCCTCATGATCGAAGTGATTGATCATCAGCTTCTTCAGTCGTGCAATCAGAAACGGAAACTCGATCGGCTCACAATTGGCTGCCCGTGCCCACTGATTCGCGATTGCCGAGTGGTCCGAATCGATTGCGTCGTGACCAAGCGCCGGGAGTCGGCCCATGCGGGGAATTGCGATTCCACGAGCCATTGAAACGCCTTTTCCGTTTGATTCGGCCCGCATGCCCCGATCGTCGACCTCCGCATCGGCGGCACCGCCGCTGGCTACGAGATAGGGGGCCCGCACGCCTCGATCGCGCCACCGATGCGCCAACCGACACGATGGGCGCCAGGCAGGCAACCGGAGGCAAACGCAATCGTGCCGGCCAATCCTTGACATTGGTCAAGCCAGCTTGACTTAGCTTTTCAGGTGGGCTTGCAAACTCGATGGACGGCTGCCGCCGGTGAGCTTGCTGGCGGGGCGCCCCCCAGGGTGCGCGTAAGCCCCTTCGCGCAGGTTGGGCGTCGTGACGGTCGAGCGATATGAGACCCAGTCAAAAATGACCTCGAAGCTTACACCCGGCGATCTTCAGATCATCACCCGCATCGCGGTGTTTCGAGGCCTCAAGCCGGAAACCGTCGAGCACATCGTCTCGCCTGCGGTCGGTGTCATGTTGAAGGCGCATGAGTCGCTCTTTCGGCAGGGCGAGCCCGCGACGGCGTTCTTCATCATGATCGACGGCTGGGTGAAGCTCTATCGTATTACCTTTTCCGGCGAGGAGACGGTGATTCATGTTCTGACAAAGGGCGACAGCTTCGCAGAAGCTGTCGCCTTCACCGGCACGCGCTATCCGGCGACGGCCGAAGCGGTGAGTGATGCGCGCGTCGTGCGGATCCCGGCGGACCATATCGTCCGCTGCATCCGCGAAAGTCCGGACATCGCGCTCGCCATGATTGCATCGACATCGCAGCATCTGCACCACCTCGTGCAGCACGTTGAGCAACTCAAGGCACAAAGCGGAGTGCAACGGGTCGCAGAGTTCCTGGTTTCCCTCGCGTCGGTCGATCACGGCCGCTGCGAAATCGCCTTACCCTACGACAAGGTGCTGATTGCTGCCCGCCTCGGACTCAAGCCTGAGTCGCTTTCTCGAGCCTTTGCCAAGTTGAGGCTGGTCGGCGTTGCCGTGCATGCTTCGCATGTGGAGGTCGGCGAGATCGCGAAGCTGCGGCAACTGGCGGCAGACGCCCGTGCCTCGATTCGTGGCGTGTTGCGCAACTAGGGTGACGCGGACAAACGCCTATCGGTGCCAGGTGCGGCTCCTCCGTGCCGAACTCCCGATGAGAACTGCTGCGTAGCCGATCAATGCCAGGACGGTCAGCACGCCGCTGATCGCCCGCACGTCCGCCAACTCCAGCAGGTCGCTTCCTACGCGGACGACTACGGAAACGTGCAGCAGCCCCAATGGAAGAAAGGCCAAGTCACTGTGTTGCGTGCGAATTCCGGTTATCGCAGGCAGAATGATCGGGGCGTGTCCGAATACCATGGAGAACACGAAACCGATGGTGACGGCGTGTACGGCTGCGTCATAGACGAGCGTAATACCCAAGGGAGCAAGAAGGAGGAGCCCGCCGGCGACGCCCAGCCATACGTGGCCGGCAAGAATCGACGCGGCTGTGAAGCGAACCGCGCCACCGCTTTGAATCGTCCGTCGCGCGAGATCGTGGAACAGGAGCCATGCCGAGCTCGCGAGAAGTCCAATGCCGGTTAACGGCGCCCAATCGGCCTCCAGCTCATTGCGTGCCGCGCCGAGCAGGAGCAACGAGATCGCTGCAAGAAACGTAGCTTGGCTCGAAGGCGGGGGATTCGCGATGCGGGCTAGCTCAAGTCGCTCGGCGGCGATCGTCAGAATCAGGAAATTCAGCCACCAGCCGGTCGCGACCGGCATCGAGTATCCTGCGAGCCAATGAACGATCCCTATGATCCAACAAGTTGCGGCGGTTGAGAGCGTTACCGTGAACAGCGCGGGCTGCCGAACGGTGATGGAGAGCGAAGCCAGTAGCAGGACTGCGGCTGCCAAGAGGAATGAAGTTGCGCCCGCGCGCGGTATGTCCGCCAACAGCATCAGCGCTCCGGTGCCGGACAGAACGGGTGCGGCATAGGTCCACCAGCGGCCTGCCGCGACCGCTCGCTCGAGACTGATCACAGTTCCGAGAAGCCCGCAAATCATCAGCGCGCCGTGGAATCGGCTGAGCTCGGTCGACGGCAGCGGTACGCCCACCTGCAGCAGGCCGCCCCAGAGTCCGGCGGCCATTGCCAAGGCGCCGACTGCGAGCGGAATGAATCGCAGCCGCCGCCAACTCGCTCTGCGATCGCCTGCCTGAGCTACCTGCGAGATCCTTTCCAGGAGTGACGTGCGGGCCATGCCTTGGCCCAGCTCACGCTTTCGTCAGGCCGAGCTGCCGCCGCGCTATTTTGCTCACCCGATCCGGTGACCACGGCGGATCCCATACGAGGTCAACCCGGACATCAGCAGCCTCCGGGAATCGCGCGCGCAGCGCGTCGCGAACTTCCTCGACGATGATCTCAGTAAGCGGGCAGGAAGGTGTGCTCGGCGTCAGGGCTACTTCGATCGTGTCGTCCTGGAATGAGGTGCGGGACACGAGACCCAAGTCCACGATGTTGATCCCAAGCTCAGGGTCGATGACGGCCTCCAACGCCTGCAGGATGTCGCGTTCGTTCACGATGCACCTCTTGGGCATTCCCGTCAGGCGAAAGCCACTCTCGAGACACAGTTATCAAAATTAGGTGCCCTTGGCCGATCGCGACTTGATCTAAGTCATGACGAAAAAGCGCTTGATAGGGCAGGTTTTAGTGTTCACGGAGCGCGTCGAATGCAGGTCCTATGTCCACCCGGATGGCTCCCGCCGGTCGGCTATGCGAACGGCATTGTCGCTTCGCAGGGCCGCATCGTGTTTGTCGCCGGCCAAGTCGGTTGGGATAGCCAGCAGCGATTTCACAGCGAAGATCTTGCCGTGCAGTTTCGGCAGGCCCTCGCCAACCTGCTCGAGGTGCTCGCCGCAGCGGGCGGCGCGCCAACGCACGTTTGCCGGCTGACCGCCTACTGCACCGACAAGCCCGCTTATGTGGCAGCTCGTCCCGAACTCGGACGCATTTGGCGACAGTCAATGGGAAAGCACTACCCTGCAATGACCATGGTCTTCGTTTCGGACCTCCTCGATAGCCCTGCCAAGATCGAGCTTGAGGCGACGGCGGTCATCCCCGAGGCATCGTGACGCGATGGCCCCGCAGAACGCAAGCGGCACGGCCGAGCTACGGCGAAGGGGTGGTAATGGCGTCAGCCTGCGTGCCGATACGACCCACGATTGGGTTGTTCTCGTCGACAAGCTGGATCGTGAACTTGGCGTCATGCCCAAGCTCGACGCGCATCGTCTGGGGAGATGTCACCGCGCGCTCTCGGTGATTGTCAGAAATTCTCAAGGTAAGCTGCTTCTTCAGCAACGCGCGGCTTGCAAATACCATTCTGCCGGATTGTGGACGAACACGTGCTGTAGTCATCCGCGATCGGGCGAAGAAGTGGGACGAGCGGCAGCGCGAAGGCTCATGGAAGAGATGGGTATCGCCGCGGAACTCACGCCGCTCTTCTCTCTGTACTACCGCGCGCGAGTATCCGAACAGCTGATCGAGCATGAGTTTTTGCACGTATATGGCGGCGTCTCCGACGAAGTGCCGCATCCGAATGCGTCCGAGGTGGGAGGTTGGCGTTGGGTGACGCTGGCGGACGTCACGCTAGACGTCCGCATACGTCCGCGTGCGTACACCTGTTGGTTCGGAAAAATTCTTCGAGACTTTGCGCAGGAACTGGCCGGATTCGCATCGGCGTGAAGACGCCTCTCACGACGCGTACGAGATCGATTCCAAGAACAATCTCTCTGTCAGTCGACGTGCGATCGCCGCCGCCGCCAGCCGGCGGTACTGTGCCGAGACGATCGTCGTACGCATGGGCTGCACCTGCTTCTGCACAAGCCGATCGATGTCCTGGAGAAGCGAATCGTCGATCGCGCGGCCGATCGCTACCTCGGTGCCGCTGAGAAGGAACGGGCGGGAATTGGTGCCGGTCAGACCGATCTGAAGCAACCGAGTGACTCCGTCTTTCACGGCGAGCGCCACGGCGACGCCGGCGAGCGGATAATCGATTGCCCCCCGCACCCTCACTTTGGAGTAGGCCGATCGCCACCCGGCAGCCGGCAGGTGTACCGCTACAATCAACTCACCGTCGGCAAGCGCAACGTGTGCACGACCGTCCTCCACGTAGAGGTTGGGAAGGGGAATCCATCGGCGGCCTTGCAACCCGGCGATCTCAACTTCCGCACCCAGCACCATCAAAGCTGGAGCGAGATCGCCCGTGAAGGGTGCGTGGCATCGCTGGCCTTGCGGCGCCACGTGACAGACGTCGCCCAAGTGCTTGAGGCAGTAACCGTTGGCGCGGCGCCACCACCCGCTTTGATTGTAGAAGATGCACCGCGTGTCGAGACAGAGATTGCCTCCCACGGTGCCAAGTACCCGATGGCCCGGCGCGGCGATTGTCTCCGCAGCCTCCTTCACAGCTTGATAGTCGGCCGCGACGGTGAGATGCGCGGCAAGCTTGGCGAGGCTGACGCCCGCACCAATGCGGATTCCCTGATCTTCGCCCCGAATCTCCGTCAGCTCGTCGATCTGGGAGAGGTCGATTAGCAGCTCGGGGCTGCGCAGCTGATGCCGCAGGTTGACCAGAAGGTCCGTCCCGCCAGCGATGTAGCTGCTGGCCAAATGTTTGCATCGAGCCGCAACCGCTTCTTCGACGCTACGCGGTCGAACGACTCGTAGCCGCGGGATCAGCGCGGTCATCACGCAGCTCCGCGAATGGACGCAAGCCGCGCCTGGCGTCGCCGCTCGACCAGCGCCTCTACCACACGGTCCGGTGTCAGCGGCAATTCATCCATATCGACGCCAATCGCATTCGCGACCGCATTGACGAGCGCCGGCGGGAAGCCCGCCAACGCGCCTTCGCTCGCTTCCTTCGCGCCGAACGGACCAAATGGATCGTGGCTTTCGACAATATGAGCTTCGATCGGCGGCGACTCGGCGATGGTCGGAACGTGATACTCGAGAAGGCTCGCGTGCATCGGCAGTCCCTGCACGTAGCGGGTTTCCTCACTGAGCGCCTGGCCCATTCCCATCCAGACAGACCCTTGAATTTGGCCTTCTACCGCGAGCGGGTTGATCGCCCGACCGCAATCAAGCGCGGCCCACACCTTGTCGACTGTAATTTTGCCGGTTGCTTCGTCGACGGTGACCTCCACCACTTGGGCCGCATAACTGAAACCCATTGTGCCCCCGACGGCGCCTCCTCGGTGCTTGCCGCCCTGATACTCGGGCGGGCAAGTGAAAGCACCGCTCACTGTGATGGTCCCTCGATCTGCAAGCGCCGCCTTCGCCACGTCGGCGAAGTGGAGACTCGACTGCTCGGCACCGCCCACCCAGAAGGTTTCGCCCGCACACGCGATGTCCTCAGCTCGCGCGTCAAGTTTGCTCGCAGCCGCAGCGACAAGGATCGCCTTCAGCTTGTTCGCGGCATCGATCGCCGCATTGCCGACCATGAAGGTGATGCGCGAAGAGTAGGCCCCGTTGTCCTTGGGCGTCACGGCGCTGTCCGCGGCGACGACCCTGATGCGGTCAAGTGAAACCCCGATTGTTTCCCCCACCGCAATCGCCACCATCGTGGACGACCCTTGACCAATGTCGGCCGCGCCCGTCAACGCAGTGATGCCGCCGTCGAAGTCGAGCTTCAGGTTGACGACCGCATGCGGCTCGCCGGTGCTGAAGTGAATCGGCTTGGAGGCGCCACTTACGTAGTGGGAACAAGCCATGCCGAGACCCTTGCCGCGTGGCAGCTTTCCGATCCGTTCACGCCAACCGCTCGCGCGCTCCACGACGTCGAGGCAGTTGCCGAGGCCATAGCTGTTTACGATCAGTCCGCTCAGCGTGCGCGTCGGCGCGTGCAGCAGGTTGACGCGTCGAACCTCGAATGGATCAAGGCCCAGTTCGCGCGCCATGCGGTCGATCCCGCACTCGATAGCGTGGCGGACATTCACGGAACCATGTCCGCGCATCGCGCCGCACGGCGGCAGATTGGTATAGACACGATACCCGTCGTACTTGACGGCGGGGATATCGTAGATGCCATGCAATAACGCGCCGGCATAAAGGATGGTGATAATGCCGTAGCCCGCGTAGGCGCCCCCTCGCTGAATGACCTCGCACTGACAGGCCGTGATCCGGCCGTCCCGCCGCATTCCAATCCTCAGTTTGACGTTGGTCTGAGGACGAGCGCGATGCGTGAGAAAGTTCTCCTCGCGGGTCAGCTGCATCATCACCTTGCCCCCTGCGGCGCGAGCGAGGAGGGCGGTGACGATTTCGAAGTTCAGTACTTCGACCCGCGCTCCGAATCCGCCTCCGATGAACGGCTTCACTACGCGGATGCGGGAGGAGTCCATTTCCAGGCACTGGCTGAGCATCAGATGCAGGTAGTACCCGACCTGAGAGACGCTCTGCACGGTCAACGACGCGCTTAAGGGATCAAAGGCAGCGAGGCAGGCGTGTGGCTCGATCTGCGCGTGATTGATTTCCGCGCAGTTGATCTGTTCTTCTCGCACGAGATCAGCTGCTGCGAACCCCTGAGCCAGATCGCCAAATTCGTGGTGCACTTCGCGTTCGAGATTGCCGGGCTTATTTTCATGCAACTGCACGGCGCCGGTCGCGCGCGCCTCCTCTGATGTGTAGTACGCAGGAAGCTCTCGAACCGAGAATTCGATCAGCTCGAGCGCACGCGCGGCCGTCTCGGCATCGACCGCTGCGACGGCCGCGACGGGTTCCCCACGGTAGCGAACGCGGCCGCGAGCCAGTGGAAATTCGTTCATCGCGATTGGCAGCACGCCGTAGGGATGCGGGCAGTCATCGCCGGTGACGACCGCCACCACCCCTTCGAGTGCACGGGCCTTCGCGACGTTCAGGTGAATCATCTCGCCGTGGCTCACTGGGCTGCGGAAGATGCGGCCTACGAGCGCATCAGCGTGGTCGAGGTCTGTCGTATACCGTGCGCGCCCGGTGACCTTCTCAAGACCGTCGATCAGCGGTACGCCCTTGAGTCTCGCGCCGGCCGCCTGACTGACGCTCATGACTGCGTCTCCGCAACTGCCCTCACGGACTCGATGATCTTCACGTAGCCCGTGCATCGGCAGAGATTGCCCGACAGCGCAGTGCGTATTTCTGCGTCGCTGGGTTGCGGATTTCGGCGTAGCAAAGCTTCAGCCGCCATGATCATCCCGGGCGTGCAAAATCCGCACTGCGCCCCAAGCTTTTCATGGAACGCGCGTTGCAAGTGACTGGGGCGCCCGTGATCGGCGAGTCCCTCGATCGTTTCGACCGTGCAGCCTTCGCACCGAACGGCAAGCACTATGCAGGAGGGGATCGCTTCATCGTCCACGATCACCGTGCAAGCTCCGCATTCGCCGCCGTCGCAACCGGTCTTCACGCCGGTCAGACCGGCGACTTCGCGCAGGTAGTCCACCAACAGCTGATTTTCGGCCACTGCGTCCTCGCGCCAGCGCCCATTCAAGCGCAAGCGAAGCAGGCGCTTGCTCGACGAGGAGTTATGGGACGGCATGGGCACCCCTCAGCGCGCAGCAGGGCAAAACAATCCTATGGCCGGGAGCCGCCGCCGCCATGACCTAAATCAAGCGGCGTCGTGCGCGGAAATGCCTGCCGCCACGGCGTCCGGCGGACACCGACCCTGATCTAAGTCAAGGACCTTTCCGCACGAATGGGTCCAAACTTTCACTTGAATCAAGGGAGGCGAAACCCCGTGACGGCCGTCCGCGACTATAATGCCGCCGTCGACTTTGTTGACCGCAACGTCGCCGAGGGGCGGGGCGAGAAGACTGCATTCATCGATCCGTCGCGTAATCTCACCTACGCCGAGCTCCGTCATGCCGCGGTGCGCATTGGTCCCATGCTTGCCCGCATGGGCATCGAGCAGGAGAATCGAATTGCCCTCATCCTGCTCGATACAGTGGATTTTCCAGTCCTGTTCTGGGGCGCTATTCGGGCGGGTATCATTCCCGTGTTGCTCAACACCCGCCTCAATGCGGATCAATACCGATATCTGCTTGAAGACTCTCGTGCCAAGGCAGCCTTCGTTTCAGCGGCGATTCTGCCGGTCGTGCAACAGGCGGCCCGCGACCTCCCCACGCTGAAAGCCATCGTCGTCGTCGGGGGCGGTCCGGAAACAGTGCCGCGGCTCGACACGCTCCTCGCGGCGGAGAATGAGGGATCCGCGCCCGCGCGAACATGCGCGGACGAGATTGCGTATTGGCTCTATTCCTCGGGCACCACCGGCAATCCGAAGGGTGTTGTGCACGTGCATTCGAGCCCGACCATCATCGCGCGATACGCCGGTCAGGAGCGCATCGGAATTCGCGAGGACGACGTAGTTTTCTCCGCGGCGAAAATGTTCTTCTCATACGGCCTCGGAAACTCCGTCATCTGCCCTATGTCGGTCGGAGCAACGTCGGTCTTCTACCCGGAGCGGCCGACCCCGCAGACTGTTTTCGAGACGCTGCACAGCTATCAGCCGACGATGTTCTACGCGGTTCCGACCCTGTACGCGGCGATTCTGTCCGACCCAGCCTGCATGCCCGAGAACGGCTCGCGCCGATTGCGCCTGTGCTTCTCGGCAGGCGAGCCATTGCCTCCCGAAATCGGGAAGGCGTGGAAGGATCGCTTCGGGATCGACATCGTCAACGGCGTCGGCTCGACCGAGATGGGGCACCTTTTCATCACCAACCTGCTGAACGCCGTCGAGTACGGCACGGCCGGCGTTCCCGTCAAAGGCTATGACATGAAGCTCGTTGACGAGAACGGCCGCGAGGTCGGCGACGATGAAATGGGTGAATTGCTCGTGCGCGGCGAAACGGCCGCCGCCGGATACTGGAATCAACGCGCGATGTCGCGTCGCACCTTCCAGGGCGAGTGGACACGAACCGGCGATAAATTCCTCCGGCGTCCGGACGGTGTCTACACTTATTGCGGTCGCACCGACGACATGTTCAAGGTGAGCGGCATCTGGGTTTCGCCGTTCGAGGTCGAAGCCAGCCTTGTCGCTCATCCGCGCGTTCTGGAGGCCGCCGTCGTACCGGTAGAGGACGATAACGGCCTGATCAAACCGAAGGCCTTTGTGGTTCTCAAGGATCGGCGAGATGAATCGCGGAATAGGGCGCTCCGCGAAGAACTGAAGCTGCACGTGAAGCGCGCAATTGGGCCGTGGAAGTACCCGCGATGGATCGATTTCGTGGACAGCCTTCCCAAGACTGCGACGGGGAAGATCCAAAGATTCATGCTGCGGAGCAGGGCGAGCGCACGCGGATCCTCGCACACCAGCAAGCGAGCTTGATAGATGCCAGATCTTTCACATCTCGATTGGCCGTACTTCGGCGAGTCGCACAGGCACTTCGCATCGGGCCTTGCAGCTTGGGCGGGCCGAGAAGTCTCGCGGCATGTTGATCATGGCAACGTGGACGCCAGCTGTCGCAGGCTTGTGCGCGCGCTGGGCGAGGCGGGTTGGCTGAAGGCTGTCGTGCCTGCCGCCTATGGCGGGTCCTCCGAGCAGCTCGACGTGAGAACGCTCTGTCTCGCCAGGGAAGTGCTCGCCTGGAACGACAGCCTCGCTGACTTTGCCTTTGCCATGCAGGGTCTTGGCACCGGCTCAATATCATTGTTCGGGACCGAGGAGCTCAAGACCAAGTACCTCCCGCCGGTGCGCGATGGCCGCCACTTGGCCGCGTTTGCACTCTCCGAGCCGGAGGCGGGATCCGACGTCGGAGCTCTGGCCACGACGGCGACGAAGGATGGGCCCGCGCACGTGCGGCTCGATGGCGTCAAAACGTGGATCTCCAATGGAGGCATCGCCGACCACTACGTCGTGTTCGCGCGCAGCGGCGAAGCACCGGGGCCAAAGGGCTTGTCCGCGTTTGTCGTCGACGCCGATGCGTCCGGATTGTCGATCGCTGGCCGTATCGAGGTGATGGCGCCGCATCCGCTTGCAACCCTTCGCTTCACCGAGTGCCGCGTCCCCTTGGCGAACCGCATCGGCGGCGCGGGCGAAGGTTACAAGGTGGCGATGGCGACGCTCGACATCTTCCGATCGACCGTCGCAGCGGCAGCGCTTGGCCTAGCACGCCGCGCTTTAGAAGAGTCGCTTGATCGGGCCACAACCCGCAGGATCTATGGTGCCCCGCTGGGCGATCTGCAAATGACACAGGCCGCGCTTGCCGACAGCGCGACGGAGATCGATGCAGCGGCGCTACTCGTCTATCGGGCGGCATGGAGCAAGGACCAGGGCGCCAGGCGAATAAGCCGTGAATCATCGATCGCGAAGCTGTTTGCCACGGAGATGGCGCAGCGCGTGATCGATCGCGCAGTCCAGTTGTTTGGCGGAAACGGCATTCGAACGGGCGTCAAGGTTGAAGCGCTGTACCGCGAGATTCGTAGTCTGCGAATCTACGAGGGCGCCAGTGAAGTGCAAAAAGTGATCATAGCGCGCGAATTGATGAAATCTCGCGAGACAAGAATGCAAAGCGCGGCGGAATAGGAATTGCGTTCAAGGAAACCGCATCATGTTCCACCTGAACTTCGCCAATGGAATCGCAATCCTTACGCTGCGCCGGCCGCCGGTGAACGCGATCAGCGACGAGTGGGTACGACAATTCGATGCGAGACTCGACGAGCTTACCGCGCGTGCCGACTGGAAGATCTTGCATATCCGTTCAGACCAGAAGGCATTTTGCGCCGGCGCGGATCTGAAGGAAGTGCAGGCCCGCATTGACGAACATGATGGGCCGGACCGGATGTACGCCTACGTTGCCGCCATACAGCGATTGTTCGCGCGGATCGAGAGTTTGCGACAAGTGACATTGGCAGAAATTGGTGGCGCCGCCATGGGTGGTGGATTCGAGCTCGCGCTGAGCTGTGACCTGCGCATCGCGTCCATCGATGCCAGCGTCGGCCTGCCCGAACTTCGTCTCGGACTGATACCAGGCGGGGGCGGAACGCAGCGTCTCACCCGGTTATGCGGTCCTGCGATTGCGGCGCGCCTCATACTGGGAGCCGAAACCGTCGGTGGCTCGGTCGCCCGCGAGCTAGGGCTTGTGCAGTGGGTCGCGGCGCGCGAGGACCTGGTCACGCACGCGGCAACAATCGCAAGACGCATCGCCGAGCTCCCTACAGCCGCTCTTGCTGCCGCCAAGGTCTGCATCGCTGCCGCCCGGGAGCCGGGACGCGGCGGCTACTCCGATGAGCTCGAAGCAACCTATCGACTGCTGAGCGATCCCGATACGCGGAAACGTGTGGACGCGTTCTTCGCCGCGCCGGCGAAGGACTCGTCGCGGGTCAGGCAAGGAGCATTGTCATGAGATTGGATGGCAAGACTGCGCTGGTTACCGGCGGTGCATCGGGTATCGGAAAGGCAACCGTGATGGAGATCGCCCGTTGCGGAGCCACTGTCATTTGCGCCGACGTAAATGCGGAAAAGGGCGCTGAGCTGGTCAGGGAGGCTGCGGACACGAATTTTGCGGTCGATTTCGTGCAGGTCGATTTGGCGGACTCCGATTCAGCACGTCGCTGTGCAGCCGAAGTACTGGCTCGTCATCCGCGCGTCGACATCTTGGTGAATGCGGCGGGATGGAACGATATTCAGCCTTTCATCGAGAATTCGCCCGAGTACATGAACCGGGTCATCGCGATCAACTTGGGCGGCACGCTACACCTCACTCATGCACTGCTGCCGCCGATGATCGCGGCGGGAAAAGGAAAGATCATCAACGTGTCGAGCGATGCCGGACGCGTGGGCAGCACCGGCGAAACGACTTACGCTGCGGCAAAGGGCGGCGTGATCGCGTTCACCAAATCGCTCGCTCGGGAGGTGGCGCGCCATTCCATCAACGTGAACTGCGTCTGCCCCGGCCCGACCGACACGCCCATGCTTCAGTCGCGCCCTGAAAAGCTGAAGGAAGCGTTTGTGCGCGCAATACCATTCCATCGATTCGCTAAGCCGCAGGAGATTGCCGACGCGATCCTGTTCTTTGCGAGTCCTCGCTCTGACTACATTACCGGTCAGGTGCTGAGCGTGAGCGGTGGTCTCACGTTTGCAGGTTGAGGGGGTGCAAATGTCAAGATCGGTAGAATCCATGAAGGCGGGTCCGGCGGAGGCACCCGGCCATCATGAGACGGCCGAGCGCTTTCGGCCATCTCGTGTTGATTTCGCGCGCTTCGAGCCGCAGCACTTCGTGTGGGGACTCGACGGAAAAGTGGCGACAATCACCCTCAATCGGCCGGAGCGTAAGAATCCGTTGACGCTCGAATCCTATGCCGAACTGCGGGATACGTTTCGCGATCTCGTGTACGCCGATGGCATCAAGGTTGTAGTGATTACGGGAGCGGGCGGAAATTTCTGCTCCGGCGGAGATGTGCATGAGATCATCGGCCCGCTCGTCGAGATGCAGCGCAAGGGTGACATGGCAGGCCTGCTCGCGTTTACCAGAATGACCGGCGATCTCGTGAAGGCGATGCGAGCGTGTCCGCAACCCATCGTGGCGGCGATCGACGGCGTATGCGCGGGTGCCGGCGCCATCCTGGCCATGGCATCGGATCTGCGTTACGGCACGGCACGCAGCAAGACCGCCTTTCTCTTCGTTCGAGTGGGGCTCGCCGGCGCCGACATGGGTGCCTGCAATATGCTGCCGCGGATTGTCGGGTCAGGCCGCGCTGCCGAGTTGCTGTACACCGGCCGCGCGATGGACGGCGCCGAAGCGGAACGATGGGGTTTCTACAACAAGCTCTGCGATCCTGAGACCGTGCTGGCGGACTCGCAGGCGATGGCGAAGTCGCTTGCAGATGGGCCGACGTTCGCGCACGCCATGACCAAGCGCTGCATTCATCAGGAATGGAGCATGGGCATCGACGAGGCAATCGAAGTCGAGGCCCAGGCCCAGGCGATTTGCATGCAGACCAAGGACTACGAGCGGGCTTACGAGGCCTTCGTCAAGAAGCAGAGGCCGATTTTTGCGGGAAACTGAGTCGATCGCAGCCGGTGCCCGAGAGTACACGCGGCCGAACTTGACCGATGTCAATTCATTGCGGCCTGGTCCGTTCAACATTTGTATTATGAACGCGGAATGGCGCACTCTCGCAGCCCGGACGGTGCCGCGGTACACGTCCTACCCGACCGCGCCACATTTTACTTCGGCGATAGGGCCGAAAGTCGCCGCCGGATGGCTTGCCGGTCAGACCGACGAGTCGACGCTGTCACTCTATATTCACGTTCCTTATTGCGAGCAGCTCTGCCGCTACTGCGGTTGCCACACGAAGATGGTTCGTCGGCGTGGCCCGATCGAGACCTATACAGATCGGCTGGTCGATGAAATCACCACGGTCGGCGCGGCGATGCGCGGCAAGGTCGTGTACATTCATTTCGGTGGTGGGACGCCTTCCATACTTGCGCCCGAGGGATTGCATCGGGTTTCCGCGGCGTTGAACGCCTCGTTCGATCTTTCTGTGGTTCGCGAGCACGCGATCGAACTCGACCCGAGGCGAATGACGGAAGCGCTGGTGAACGCGCTTGCGAGTACGGGCGTCAACCGTGCGAGCCTGGGTGTTCAGGAATTTTCCGCGCACGTGCAAGAAGCCATAGGCCGGATTCAGCCCTATGAGGTCGTGGCGGATGCGGTCGGAGCGCTGCGGCGGGCGGGCGTCGGCAAGATCGCGTTCGACCTGATGTACGGCCTACCCCGGCAAACGGCACGCGACGCGCAACGGACCGCGGAGCTTGCCGCCTCGCTGCGGCCGCAGCGAATAGCGTTATTTGGCTACGCCCACGTGCCCTGGTTCAAGCCGCATCAAAGGTTGATCGACGAGGCCTCGCTGCCGGGAACCCAGGCACGGCTGGAGCAGGCCGAGATTTCACGCGGCACCTTGATTGCACTCGGATACATACCGATAGGCATTGATCACTTCGCCTGGCCCGACGACGAACTTGCTGAGGCGGCTCGCTCAAAACGACTCCGGCGCAACTTTCAGGGATACACGACTGATAACGCCGACGCGTTGATCGGCCTGGGCGCCTCGGCGATAGGTCGCCTGCCCCAGGGATTCCTGCAGAATGCGGTAGATATTCGAAGCTACTCGCAAGCCGTCCAATGCGGCGGCATCGCCACGGCAAAAGGCTTTGCGTTGTCGCAAGGCGATCGCCTGCGCGCGCGCGTCATTGAAGACCTGATGTGCTACTTCGAAGTCGATCTCGACGAGATTGCGACCGAGGTTCAGTTCGAAGAAGATTTTCAACCCGAGCTTGCGAGGCTCAGTCCATTTGTCGCGACAGGATTTGTCCGGATTGACGGGCGTCGGATTGCCGTGACGGATGAAGGGCGTCCGTTTGCCCGCATTGTCGCTTCGACCTTTGATTCTTACTTGCAGACGGGCCAAGCGCGGCATTCTGCTGCCGTATAGCACTTGTCGGTCAGGACGATGCGGCCGGATCTCCGCCTGCGGGTGCAGTGAATGGGCCGTTCAGCTTTCGCTCCAACAACAAGCGCAGTCTTGGTGCATTGCGGCAGTAGTCCGGCCAGTTTTGTGGTGCGGTGTGGACCATCAGCTCCCTTCTGCATCGACGCCAATTCCGGCAGCCAATGCAATTTCTCTGAAGCTCGGCAAGGGTCGCAGGCGCGCTGATCTCGTCCTGGCCAAGGCCGATCGCACGCATCAAGCTTAGCAGCAGTTGATTCTGCGGCTTGCTTCCGCCGAAATGCGGTGGGATCCCGCTAATCGAAGCCAGATCGCAGACACTTCCGCGTTCAGACGTGGCGGCTGGGACGCTACGCAAGTCGCTCCTGCGAACCCACTGCACGAGGGCCGCGAACCAAGACCTGCGTTGAGCGCTCGAGACAGGAGTGCGCATGAGACACTCCAATCGTCTAACGTGACCGGATGTTGACGACTGACACATTGATCGAAGTTTTCAGCCGTGTCAGTCGGCGCTGTGTCGCATCTGGGGGAGATGCCGCGCGCCGAATTGACGCGGACCATCGTGTCTCGATGCCGATCGATCAATCACCGCCAGCGGCGATTCGCACGGCGATACGCCGAATGTCGGGATTCATTGCATTCCCGTTCACGGCGATGAATGCGTTGACCGTGTAGTCGCCGGGCGAAAGGCGGCCGTGCAGGTTGACCGAAAACGTCAAGTTGTCGCCCAAAGTGACGGCACCCGCCAACACGACGCGGCCCGCATCGTCAATCACGACGTACCGGCATTCCGGTGAGGCGCGCTTGAGCGCGTCGCGTGCAACAGACTGGATCGGCTCGCGCTCGAGCCGATAGCTGCGGGCAAATTTCACGACCGTTTCGATGTCGCCCGACAGTTCAATGCGGCCCTGCTTCTGCTCCACCCTGGTAATGTGGCCGCGCCGCGGTACCGCGTAGCTGTCGTACGAGCCGACACCCAACGGATAGGTGAGGTCCCTGAACGCTTCCAGCGTCACGCCTTCCGCGCTCCATTGCTTCAGCAAATAGGGGCCGTTGGCCACGAGGAAGTGGTGGCGTGTCTTGTAGAAGGCGGCAATAGCTGCCCACCGTCGGTGCGCGTCTTCGACGCTCACGAGAGATGACAACGCGGCGGGGCGGTAACCATCGCGCGCGAACGTCTCGACGAGCGAAGCGAGCCGCTCGTTCAAGTCCTTCGAGCGCACAAGATCGACCCATTCGATGCCGCGCCGCGCCGCTTCGGCTTTGGAGAAGGCGATCCAGCCGCGATCGGCTGCCTCCTCCATCAGTACCACGAGATGCCACGGAAGCGTGCTCCAGGGCGGCGCTATGAGTGCATCACGCTCCGGATCTTCCGGCCTGACGTTCGCGTACACCTCGACAGTCAACAACTCGCGCACGAAGTTCACGTCGCCGACGCGAAACGAGCGTGAGGTCGCATCGCTACCCAAGACGCGCAGCCCGACGAGCTGACCGCGCAGGGACGCCGTCGCGGCGTCGACGTGCGGATCGTAGCGATCCCGGTTTGACTCGGTTCGTTCACCCCAGCGGTATGCGAAGACGTAAGCATAGAGGAGATCCGCAGCAGCCGTTCGCGTGCCGTCGTGAAACGCCGAGCCGAGCACGCGATAAGTCAATCTCACTTTGGCGGATTTGCCCGGGCCGACGGCTTGTACGCTGCCGCTTCCCGCCTCCGGCAGAACGGCCTCGCTTGGGACGGGAATTTCGGCCGGCGTGACCGCCGACGGGCGCGCCGCCTCGCGCCGCTCGACGATCGGCTCGGCGAGAATCGAGAGGCTGACAAAAGTGTAGACGACCATCAGCGCCGTGAGCGGCACTTGTGAACGCAACACCGCGCGTTGCGGCGTGATTTCGCGTATCGCCATGACGTGGGCGAGATGGACGGCGACGACATGGCCGATCAGAACCGCGGTGACGGCGGCATACCAGGCGAAGCGCGCACCCACGATCGCGATGTCGACCCGGTAGGAGGTAGTTCCGAACAGATTCCATCCCCATCCAAAGGGATCGGATATCAGAGGGATGATGTACTGACCCTGGATCAACAGAAACACGAGATAGTGCGCGAGATGGTAGCCGATCGCGATTGGAACAAGAGTAAGCGCGAAGCGAAGTGCGAGTTCGCGTCGTGAGCGGCTTCCTCCGCCTGCGACTCTCACCGCCGCGCTGATGAGCCCGTATGTCGCGAGGAAAAGCAGCCAGAATGCGAGAAGGCCGAGCGTCCTGACAGCGATCAGCTCGAACGGGCCGGGATCGCGCAACTGGGCGCCGATCGTGTTCTCCAGCGTCGTCCACTCCGGCGTGTTGAGAAGGCCGTCATAAAGAACGGTGGCAAGCAGCAGAAGCACGAAGGCTGTCATCGACGGCGAGGCTGAGCGGCTGTCGAGTAGACCGTCGGCGAAGGGCCGCAAGATCAGCGCAGGCCGTGCGCCGCCGCGTGCGTCGATCGGCGCGAAGCGCGCGAACGTGCCGAATACGACAGAGAATACCTCGCCATGCCGCAACCAGATGTCGCGGCCGAACAGCGCCATGCCGACCCACGTGAGAATGGAATAGCCGACTGCGAAACAGGCGATTTGCGCCGGTACAGCCGGTGTCGGATAGACCAGCTCGATCCAGGAAAATGCGAATAGCAGCGCGACCGCGGGCCAAACGCCGACCGCCTCCGGACAGGGCACGCGATATGAAAGTCTACGTCCCCAGATTTGCTCGGCCCATTCGAAAATCGTTCTCCAGGGATTGATCAGCGACCATAAGTCCCCCACGAACGCCGAGATGTAAGCGAAACCAATCCAAACGATGACCCAAACCATCGTCGGCGCGATATTCCGGTACGGATTTTGATTTCCGATGAAGCCGGCTGCGATCGTGACGAGGAACACCACGGCCGCGACAAGCTTGATAAAGAACACAACGCGGGCATGTATGATGGTTCGGACAATCGGATTCGTGTTCAAGTCGAAGCGCGCCCGACGCCGCGCCGGCGGTGCGCGGCGGACGAATAGGGCGACAATCACGAAGGTGATGACAACGAGCGCCGCTGTACCATAGAGGTAGAGCGAGAGCGGTAAGGGCAGATCGTAACGCTGCCCGAAGCCGTGAGCGCCCGCCGGGCTCGCGAATGCCCAAGCTGCCGCGGCGAGCAGCCAAGTCGCACCGCGACCGCGGCAAATCATGCTAGCGCGGCAGGACCTCGACCTGAACAATGGGCGCTCCATGCGTATGCGCGCCGCCCGCCCGCGGCTGATGCTCCTCTACTGGGAATCGACCGGTCGCACGCGCCGTGAAGGTCATTTCCGCGGCGCCGCCGGGCTCGACGGTTCGCTCGATGTCATAGCCGTGCAGGTGCAGCGAGATCGCTCGGTCCGAGCTCCACCGCAACTTGATGACGTCGCCTTGCCTGACGCGGATGAGTCGCATGTTGGCGGGCACCTGGCCGCGCGTTAGACGCAAGTCGAACGTCAGCTCCTCGGCTTTTGCCTCGATCACGGCAAAGAGCGCCGTCGAAAACAGCAGGGTTCCCGCAAGCCCGTTCCGAACGACGCGCATGACACGGCACACCGCTTATCGCCCTGTACTCGACTGCACGTCTGAAATGCGGTTGAGCATCCACACGGACTCGTAGGGGGACGGGATCAAGGCGGTGTCACCGATGGCGGACCACATCAGCCGTCCGAAGTCGTCGGTGAACCCCGCGATCGGATTCCATGCAGCCGTCGGCCTCGCATTGATCCCGAGCGCAAGCCATCCGTTCCAGGGAAAATCCTTGAGCTTCACGGTTCGCACGAACATCGGCGAGTTAAGGCCCTCGACCGAGTCATAGGCAATGTTTTCGACGCCGGCAGTGAAGACGGTGCTGAAATACTCACGCTTCACCGTGTAGCCCGCGACTCTCACATGACAATTCGCCACAAGCGTCTTGACTAGCGATCGCTCCAGGTTGATCCGTTCCACCGCGTTGGCGTACTCCGCGCTCTGCAGACGCCGGCGATACTCCTCGGCGATGCCCTTCTCGTCGCCGGTCGGTGTGCCCAGGAGAAGGTAAGCCTGCAACCATCCGCTTCTGAGCCACGGCGGGCCGGTCCAGCTGTTTGTTGAAACGCGCGCCGAGGCAACCAATTTCGCGGCGTCGACTTCCGCGACTTCGAAGTCCCATTCTGAGCCGGTGGCCTGCCACTCGGGACGCAAGAGCGAGCGGGCCAGCGCGCTGTCACTCCTAACTCTTAGCTTCTGTATTCCGGGATCGGCGCCGCGCGCGCGAATTCGCCCCCTCGCCGCATCAACGAGATCCGCATGGTGCAGATAGTCGCCATGAAACGGAGTGACCGGATAAGTGTGCAAGATCAGGGTGTCGCTCTTGCCGGCGAAATCGCGAATGATCTGCTCGGTGAAAGCGCACGCGTCTTTCGCGAGGGGCGAGGAGGGGTTTACGCGAATGATCACGAACGTGCCCAACGACGGGACGCTGTCGATCGTCGGCGGAGGCGGGTCAGCGAAGCGTGGCGTGCCGCCGACGTAGGCCTGGATTTTCCCCGCGAGCAGCAGCTGCGTCGCCCCTTCCGGGCTCACGGACGCAAGTTCGATCTCATGGGGGTAGTAAGAGGGATAGACTGGCTGCTCGTGACCGCCTCGAGCCACCGTGACGAGGGCCAACGCCAGCGCGACGACAAAGAATGCACCGCGTCCGTTCATGGCTCCTCCCGGCGCTTCGGCGTGCTCACCCGCGCAACGCCTTCACCACCTTTTCGTCGGCGAGCGCGTCCTTGGGCAATCCGTGGAAGATGATCTCGCCGCGATCGATGGCGTAGAGCCGATCGCCGATGCGTGTCGCAGCGGCGAGATGCGACTCGGCCATCAGGATGGAGACACCCAATTCCTTGATCTTCATGACCGCTTCGATGAAGCGGTTGACCACCACGGGCGCGAGGCCCTCGAACGCCTCGTCCAGCAAGAGCAGCTTCGGCGACAACATCATGGCGCGCGCGACCGCGACCATCTTTCGCTGGCCACCGCTCAGGTGCAGGCCTTGGCGCTGCAGCAGCGCCTTGACCTCCGGGAACACGGAAAAGGCCTGCTCCTCCGGATTTACCCGATTCTTGCCGTCGCGTTTACGCGCGATTTCATCGCCTAACCACTTGCTGATCATCAGGTTCTCGTCGACGGAAAGTTCTGGAAAGACGCCGCAGTCCTCGGGCGAATAGCCGATGCCGCGCCTCGCACGCTCGTGCGGCGGAAGGCCCCCGAGATCCTCGTTGTCGAAGGTGATCTGCCCCGCCCGAAGCGGCAGGAATCCCATGATGCTTTCGATCGTTGTGGTCTTACCCGCGCCATTGCGCCCGACCAGGCACACGACCTCCCGCTCTCCGACGTGCAGGGACACGCCGTAAAGAATATGGGCGGGGCCGCGGTAGGTATCGATCGCCTTGACTTCGAGCACGTCGATCAATCCTTTTGTGTGAAAGCGTCCGGCCCTGATGTGCCGAGCAGGACCATGGCGACCTGATCGTTCTTCCGGATCTCATCCGGAGCACCCTGGGCGAGGATCGCGCCCTGCTGCATCACTACGATGCGATCCGAATACTTGAACACGACGTCCATGTCATGCTCGACGATGATGGCAGTGATGCCTTCGCCGCGCACGACGGAAGCGATTGTGTCCATGATCTGACCTTTGTCGCGCGTACTGACGCCGCTGGTGGGCTCGTCGAGAAACAGGAGCTTCGGCTTAAGCGCGTAGGCGATCGCGACGTCGAGCAGCTTGCGTTCACCTTGCGAGAGGTCGCGCGCCGGTACGTTGCGTTTGCTCATGAGATTGAATTGGCCGAGCACGCCGTCCGCCTCGGCGCTCACCGCGTGATCAAGGTGCGCGAGCTTGGCCAGGTTTCGCGTCTTGCCCTCGCGCGAGAAGATCGCGAGCGCGATGTTGTCGAAGGCCGACAGATCGTCGAACAGGTTCACGAGCTGGAAGCTGCGTGCGATCCCAATCTTCACGCGCTCGGTCACCGGCATGTCGGTGACGTCCTTGCCCATGAAGATCACCTTGCCCGAATCGGGACGCAGATACGCACTCACCACGTTGACGAGCGAGGTCTTGCCGGCGCCGTTCGGCCCCACGAGAGAAATGAACTCGCCCTCGTTGATCGTGAGGTTCACATTGTCGACCGCGCGGGTGTCTCCGAAGTATCGCTTCAGGTCGACGGTCTGTAAGATTTCCATCTCACGACCTCCCGGTCAGCTTTCCGTAGACGCGATTGATGGTTCCGACAATGCCCGTCGGCAGCGCGATCACCAGGATCACCAGCACAGCGCCGAGCAGGAATTGCCAGTACTCTGTGCTCGCGACCGCGTAGGTCCGCAGATAGTTGAACACGACGGCGCCGATGATCGGCCCGGCGAACGAACGGAAGCCACCAAGCACCGTCATGAACACGATCTCGCCCGAGAACGGCCAATAGAGAACGTCCGGCGTTACCAGCCCGTTCAGCGGCACCCATAGGATGCCGGCGAGACCGGTGAAGCTCCCGGAGATCAGAAACGCGAGCCAGCGGTATCGCCTGATCTGAATCCCGAGGAACTGCGCGCGCGTCTCGTTGTCTCGGATCGCCTGTAGCGCCTTGCCGAACGGCGAATGCGTGATGACCCACATGAGCGCAGTGCAAACACAGAACAGGAACAGCACGTAATAGTAATAGTTGTGCACGAATGCCTGGTAGGCGCCGCGGCCCTTGAAGTCGATCAGCCCGCCGACCAGCGTCAGATTGCCGAACGCGACACGCAGCCCATCGGTACCGCCGGTTACCCAGAAAAACTTGTAGGCCAGCGTCCACAGCACCTGCGAGAGCGCGAGCGTAAGGATGCCGAAGAAAATCCGCGTATGACGGACACAGATATAGCCGAATGCCGCCGAGACAAGGGCGACGATGACAAGTCCGAAAACGATGAAGACCTCCATTGAGCCGATGCCGAGATACCTGACCATAAAGGCCGCTGAATAGGCGCCGAGCCCGAAATAGGCGGAGTGCCCGAACGAGAGCAGGCCGGTGAAGCCAAGCAGCAGGTTGAACCCGAGCGCGGCGATCGCGAACACCAGCCCATAGGTCAGCAGCTGCGTCTGGTAAACGTCGGCGATCTGCGGCAGCGCAATGAGCGCAATCAGAATCGCTGCGACGCCGGCCAGCATGAGCGCCGTCGAAGGCCCACCGCGTGCGTTCTTGGTCTGCATGCTCACGCCCTTCCGAACAGGCCGGTCGGCTTGACCAGGAGGACGATGGCCGCGATCAGGTAGAGCACGGCGAGTTCAACCTCGGCGAAGTATTGGATGGCAGCGGTGCGGACGAAAGCGACGATCAGCGCGCCGATCAACGCCCCCTCCAGACTGCCGAGACCACCGATGACGACGACGACGAACGCAAGGATGAGCGCCTCGATGCCCATGCCGAGCACCGCTGCTTGCGCCGGCACAACGACCGCACCGCCTAGGCCCGCCATGAAGCAACCCAGCGCAAACGCGAGCACATATACGCGCTTCACGTTCAGTCCGAGCGCCGAAGCCATGCGCATGTTCTGCGAGGTGGCCCTGAGGATGACTCCGAACTTGGTGCGGTAGATGAAGGCCCATAGGAAGCCGGCGGCCGCGATGCCGATGAAGATGACCAGAAGGTTGTAAGCGGGATAGCGCAAGCCGAGCACGGGAATGGTTCCCATGCTGTCAATCACCGGGCCGGTCGTGAGCGGCACGCCTCCGAAGAGGTAGTGCATTGAATCCTCGAGGATCAGCAGCAACGCGAAGGTGACGAGCAGCTGATACTCCTCCGGCCGATTGTAGAGCGGCCGTAACAGCGTGGGCTCGATCAGCGCTCCGAGTACGGCAACCGCTATGGCACCGGCCGGGAGCAGCAGGAACAGCACCCAGATTGGAGCGCCCGCCGCGAGCGTTCCGATGGTCCAGGCGGTCACGTAGGCACCGAATGCGTAGAGGCTGCCGTGCGCGAGATTGACGATCCGCATGACCCCGTAGATCAGGCTGAGGCCAGCGGCGATGAGAAAAAGAATGGACGCGTAGAAAACCGAGTTCAGGAATTGAATTGCTAGAATATCCATTTTCCCCGCCCGCTTTTTAGGCTAGGCCGCCCAGGTTTGTGTTGCAAGAAGATGCGCCGTCATCGACATTTGATCCCGCTAACCTGGCGAGCCTACGCTGCCGACCTGGAAGCGAACGATCTCCACCGACGGCAGCATGGAATTTCCGTCAAGGAACAGCGCCAGGATCACCGAGTAGCGACCCGGCGGCAGGCGATCCGGAAGATCGACCGTGAAATGCCCGTCCTCACCCCATTGCATCTTGTCGACATTCAGGACCCTTCCGTCGGGAGCGATCAGGAGGTAGCGGGAGACGACGAGCAGACCGTCGAGCCCTCGCATGGTCGTCCTGAGCAGGGGTTCCTTGGTGAGCCGATAGCCACGTCCCCCTTTCAAGAGCATCTCGGCGCTTGCCTGCGCAACGATCGTGTTGCCGGTCCGTGCCGCTTTCTCGATTATCGCCCTGGGCGGATTGACGAAGCGGTCGAAGGTGCCAAATCCGAGCGGATAGGTCATTTCACGTACCGCTTGCAGTACGATTCCGTTCGGCGCCCACTCCTTCAGGCGATAGGGTCCGTTGGCGACAAGAAAATGGCCGCGCGCCTCAGCGAACGTCCGCAGCGACCGCCAACGCGCCTGCGCCTCATCCTCGCTGACGTACTCCTTCAGCGCCTCGGGGCGGAAGCGCTCTCGCTCAAATTGCCTGACTAGGTCGAGCAGTTTTCCTCTCAGGCCGGGGTCGCGCACGAGGTCGAGCCAGGGCACCCCCCGTCTTCGCGCTTCCTCTTCGGAAAATGCTGCGTGCCCGCGGATCACCGCTTCTTCCATCAACGCCAGCAAATGCCACGGGACCGTGCTCCATGGAGGCGCCAGTGCCGAGATTTGCCGCTCGTCGCCCGGCACGTTCCGGAGATAGATTTCGACTATCGGCGTCTTCTGAACGATCGTGATGTCCTCAGCGACCTGGTGCTTGGATCGCTCGACCCGCACCACCTTCAACCCGGCCAACCGTTCTTGAATGGCGCCGAATGTCGTCGCTAGTCGAGGCTCGTGTGAATTGCCGCTCGCCGACGATTTCTGTCCCCAGCGATAGAGGAATGCGAAGGGATAGATGGCGTCTGCCACTTCCATTTCAGAGCCGTCCTCGAACGGCGAAGCAATCACTTCGTAGACGACCTTCGCCGAAGCCAACGTCCTCGCGCCGACCGGCCGCAGCGCGCCGCTTCCCGGCTGTGGCCGGATCGCGTCGTCGGGGACTCTGATGCCGCCCGACTGTCCCTCGGTCTTCGTCACCGTTGCCTGCACGCGGTTGGGCATCCAGCTCGCGTTGAACGGGAAGTGGATCATGGCGGGATCGCCGACGGCAGACCACACCATCCGGCTCGTCGCATCGGTGAACCCGGCCACGGGATTCCACGCGGAGCGCGCAGGCTCGCGCGCGCCAAGAAACAATTCACCGTTCCATGGGTACTCCTTGAGCTTCACGGTCCGGAAGAACACGGGGCTGTTGAGCCCACCCAAGGAGTCGAACGCTACGTTCTCAATTCCCTCCGGATAACGCTCGTCGAAGTACTCTTCCCGGGGCGCGTAGCCCACGACCATGCGCTCGCAGCCCTCAGTCAAGCTGGCGATCAAACTCCGCTCCAGGTTCACCCGTTCGGTGAATCCGATCGTCTCCCCCCGGATCAGCTGTTCGTAGATCTCATCCGCCGCCTGCCGCCGAGCCCCGTCGAGTTGCGGTGACAGCAGCCGATGCGCCTGAAACCAGCCTTCCTTCGCCCACGGCAACCCGGACCAACCGTCGAAGGGCACGCCGGCGGTCGCGAGCACTGCGTCGACCGACACCTCCTCCAGGATCGCGTCCGCCCCTTCGGCTACGGTACCCAAGCGCGCCTTGACGACGGCCGCTGCGAGTTCGCCTCGAGCGTCGATTTTGTGCGAGACCGGCGCGGATGCGCTCCTGATGGTCGTGAGTGCGGCTTCAACACGATCCGCGTGATGCACATAGTCGGAGTGGAATGGCGTGATCGGATATGGATGGAAGACAAAGCGTCCCACTTTTTCCTTGCTAATCACGGCCGCGACGCCACGCGCCGTCGTGCAGCGGCCTTCGACGGAAGCGAACGTCGTCGCAGCGGTATTGAAGGAAAGGACCAGCAACGACCCGAGTGACGTCGCCGAGCGCAGGTGGGGAGGCACCGGTCCGGCGAATATCGGTGCCGCGCCAACGTAGGCATGCAGCTTTGCGTCGCTCAGCCGCTTTGCCGCAGCCGCGGGATCAAGCGTGTCGATCCGTATTTCGTGCGGATAAAAGGATGGATAGTGGCCGACCGAATGGCCGGCACCGCTCTGACCGCCCGCAACGAACAAACCTGCAATGAGGAATGCGCCAGCCGCGTGCTTGATGGATCCGCGGCCGGTTAGGTCGCGAGCGGTGAAGTCACGGAGGCGTGTCCGCCGTCCGGCGCGCCGATCAGAGCCCCGGTGCATCGTCAGACTTCCGCCCGTTGTGAAGGGAAGCGGCCGTGCCGAAACACGGCCGCTTCGCGACTAGCCAGCTCTCAAGTCAGCCAAGTGGTCTTGAGCCAGTTGGCTGCGGCGGTCGACTCGTTGTGCGTCGTGCCGGGCTTCGGCCAATTGGGCGGAGCTGTGATGTCCCGGATTGGAATCGTGATGATCGACTTTTGATCCCAAACCGGGAAGTCGTACTTGGGATCGTTCTTCGTCATCCCGATCACGGTGTCCTTGTAGCCTTGGTGATTGTCAGGCCGGATGTACGTATAGCCCGATGGCGCATTGATCCCCATGCCTTCCAGCATGGCGATGATCGCATCGTCTTCCGGCCATCCGCCGACAAGCAGGTTGGCCTTCTCGACCGCCGCTTTGATCAGGTAAAGCGCCGTATAGGCGCCATCCGACTCGAAGCTCGGGTATTCGTTCCAGCGCTTGTAATAACGCTCGACGAAGGAATCGTTGATCGGCCAACGCCCCTTGGCTGGATGTGTGAAGAAGTAGTTTGCATGGCAGCCGGCGAGCACGCCCTCAGGATGATCCTTGCCGATCGCATGCGGCTGCCCGCCGAACGCGAGCGTGGTGGCAACCTTCATCTTGTCGAACAGGCCGTATCGGACGGCTTGCTTGTAGAACGCAACGTAGTCTCCGCCCCACACACCGCAGATCAGGACGTCCGGCTTGTCGGAAATCAGCTTGGTGATATGCGTCGTGAAGTCGGTGGTCCCGAGCTTCGGCCACGCTTCGGACACGGAGGTCGCGCCGGGAACGAGCTTCTGGTACGAAAGCATGAAGTGCTCGTGCACGTTGCGGCCATAGCTGTAGTCCGGCTGGATCGAGCCGACCCGCTTAGCAGTGGGCCAAGCCTTCGCCGCGCCGACCGCCGAGGTCACGCCGTCCGCCGACTGAATGTTGGTCACGCGGAAGGTATATTTCGGCTTCGGCACCGCTTTGTCGAATAAGAAGTCGGTGCAGCCGTCGTTGAACATCGTCAATAGGCCGAGCTCCTCGGCGACCGGGCCGAGAGCCGGGGTATTGCCGCTAGAGATCACGCCCGTGAACAGGTCGATATTTTCGGAGAGCTTCATGCGGCGAAGCTCTTTGACATTCGCGTCGGTGCCGGCGGCCTCGTCGGCGACGATCGTCTCGATCTTCCGCTTGCCGAGCAGTCCGCCTTCGGCGTTGATCTCTTCGGCCGCGAGCTGATGACCTTTGCGGCCCGGTTCGCCGAGCAGACTTGCTGGACCGGTGGTGAACGTGATGTGACCGGTCTTGAACGGCTTGTCCGGTATGTTTCCTTTTGGTTTGAACTGCGCGTTTGCCGCGCGCGGCCCGGCGAAGTAGGCGGTCGATCCCGCGGTGGCGGCGGCAGCGCCAATCGCGACGCTGTTCAGAAAATTTCTGCGTGTTACTTCGTTTGCCATGAAACCCCTCCCTGGGTGAGGCATTTTCGGAGCCCGTTTTTCTGAGCCTTCTTTTGAGCCCGTGGAAATAGTCTATGCCCGCAATTTCATCCGGGCCAGCGGAGGATCGCAGGGCGAAACGCAATTCTTCGCGCGCTGCCCGCGGTCAATCATTTTACTTGATATGCCAAACATTTACGTGAACCCTGCCGTCAACACGGATGGGTACACTGACAACGGAGCGAACGCCGAACATCGCCATGCAGTTGTACATCGGAAAGGATGAATGGCGGATCGGTGAGGTCAAAGTCACTCGGATCGTCGAGCTCGAAGGTCCGCGCGAGCCGGACTACCTGTTTTCCGGATTGACGCCGGACGTTGTGCGGCAAGAAGGGTGGCTGCGGCCCCAGTTCGCGACCGAGGACGGCCGCCTGCTCGGCTCGATCCACGCTTTTATTCTCGAATCCGGTGGGAAGCGGATCGTCGTCGACGCCTGCGTCGGCAATGACAAGCCGCGGCGGCGGACGCTCTGGAACAAGCTTACCGGCGATTTTCTCGCGAGGCTTGCCGCCGCCGGCTATCCGGCGGAGTCGATCGACGCAGTCCTGTGTACACATCTGCACATCGACCACGTCGGCTGGAATACGAGGCTCGTTGACGGCCGATGGGTGCCGACATTTCCCAACGCGCGGTATCTTTTCGGGCGCGCAGAGTGGCAGCACTGGTCGCAGGAGCAAGGCGCTGACATCACCGGCGATGTGACGCCGGACGTCGCCGAGAACGTGCTCGAAGCACGCGTCGTCTACGAAGATTCGGTGCGGCCGATCGTCGATGCCGGCTTGCACGATCTCGTCGACCCGCATCACCGTCTGACCCCCGAGATTTGGCTCGAGCCGACGCCTGGCCACACGCCTGGCCACGTCAGCGTTGGCATCTTATCGCAGGGTCAAGTGGCCTTCATCACTGGCGACATGATGCATCATCCGATCCAGATGTGCATGCCGGAGCTCAGCAGTAATTTCGACTGGAACCGCGTGCAGGCGCGTGTGACGCGGCAAAACTTTCTCGGCCGCAACGCCGACCGTCCCGTGCTCATCCTCGGCACGCACTTTCCGCCACCAACTGCGGGTTGGATCGTGTCCGCGGCGGAGAATTGGCGCCTCTCGCTCAAGCGGCCCGATTGAAGATTCTCGTAAGTGCGTTCGACCGCCCGATCAACGGTCGTCCCCGAGATAGGCGCGGATCACCTCGCGGTCACTCAGCACTTCGCCTGGTGTGCCCTCGGCGATCTTGATGCCGCTGTTCATCACAACGCAGCGATCGCAAAGCGCACGGATCGCATCCATCACATGCTCGACCACGATAATCGTCCGCCCCTCGGATCGTAACTGTTCGATCAATCGAATTCCCACGCGAAGCTCGGTGGGGTTCAGTCCCGCCAGCCATTCGTCCAGGAGAAGCACCTTGGGATCCGACGCAAGCGCACGGGCGAGTTCCACGCGCTTCTGGTCAATGTAGGTAAGCGCGGCGACCGGCATCTCGCCGGGAATCGACAGGCCTACCCGGCGCAGAAGGCTGTGCGCGAATTCGTCGAGCTCACCGCCCCATTTACGGCTGTGCCCGAACACACCGCCGGCCGCGACATTCTCCAGCACCGTCAGGCCCGGCAGCATGCGCACGATCTGAAAGGTGCGTGCGACGCCCTTGCGCGCAATTGCGCTGGCCGAAGTGCGTGAGATGTCCTCGCCATAGATTCTGATCTCGCCGGAGCTTGGCCTCAGCGCACCTGAGATCAGGTTTATCACCGTGGTCTTGCCGGACCCGTTCGGGCCGATTAGGCCGAGCACCTCATTCTCGGCGATGTCGAACGATATCTTGTTCACGGCGACGAGCCCGCCGAAATGCTTCGAGATTTCATCGACGGTCAAGACTTTCGCGGCCGTTACCGGACTACGCATGGCTACGCTTCCAGCGATGCCAGAAGTCTTCCGCCAACCCGACGAATCCGTGCGGTATGATGTAGACGATGAGCAGAAACGCAACACCGAGGAGCAACGTAGTCTGCGCCGGGAATTTCGAAGCGATCAGCTCCCAAAGAATTGTGAAGGGGATGACCCCGAATAGCGGTCCCCACAGGCGGTGCACGCCGCCAAGCAGCGACATGATCACGACCTGGAACGAAAGGAATGGGCTGAACGCAAGCGTCGGCTCCACATAGCTCCAGCGCGGCGCGACCAACGCCCCCGTGATCGATGCGAATGCACTCGAAATAATGAACAGAACGACCTTTGCCCTCGCCGTGTTGATCCCGCTGTGCACGGCGACGACTTCGTCGTTGCCGATGATGCGCAATGCAAAGCCGAGTCGCGAGCGGCCGATCCACCATCCGATCAGGAACACGATTGCGGCGAGGCCAAGGAGAATCCAGTACAGATGCTCATCGGGCATGCCGATCAGCACATAGAGTCCGCTGCTCCGGCCCATGATGTGTTGCAGCCAAGTCATCAACTGGCGCACAAGCTCCGCGAGGCCCAGCGAAAAGATTACGAAATAGACGCCGGAAACCCGGAGCGTCGCGAGGCCTACGAAAGCAGCGAGCACGGCACCGGCGCCTCCAGCGACAAGCACGAGCACCGGATACGGCGCGCGGTCGAGACCGCCCGCGACCGTGTACATGCCGATCCCGAAAAAGGCCGCGGTCGCGAGTGAAATGTAGTTGGTCGGCCCTGAGAACAGGGTCCACGATGTTGCGAGTACGGTGAACATCGCAATCGAAACGCCGATCGATAGTAAGTAGCCAGAGCTGACGAGCGGGACTGTGGCCGCTGCGAGAAACAGGACGACGGCAATTGCGAGATTTCGCACTTCACGCCCTGTACGAGCGGTGAGGCCCAACGCCGTCTGGTCAGCCGCGCCAACGCTGCTCACGCGCGCCTCCCAAACAATCCTTCCGGCTTCACCAGCAGGACGAGAAGGAACAGAACGTAAGCGGCGGCGAGCGTCAGGCCCGGATCGATCAACGATGCGACAGCCGTCTCGGTCAGCCCGAGGATGAACGAGGCCGCGATCGCGCCACGAATTTCGCGCACGCCGCCCATGATGACGATCACTAGCGCTTTCAGCGTGAAGATGACGCCGAGCGAGGCGTCGAAGGTCAGAAACATGCTGAGCAGCGTCCCCCCGGCTGCGCTGATCGCGCCGCCGAGCGCGAATGCGAGCGCAGAGGCGCGCGCGACGTTGATCCCGACGATCGATGCCGCCGTCGGATCGACCGACACTGCGCGCAACGCACGGCCGGGCCGGGTGCCGTGCAGCCACCAATAGAGACCGACGCAGAGAGCGGCTGAAGCAAGGAAGGCGACGATTCGGTTCAGTCCGTACGGTTGGCCGAAGATGAAATAGGGTCGCGCAAGGTACGAGTAGCTCAGATAGTTGCCGCCGAAGACGGCGAGTAACACGCCGACGAAGATGAAGCTCAGCCCGAAGGTTGCAAGAATGCTGTCGACCTCGAGCTGACCCTGGCTCTTCGCCCGGTTCACCAACGGCCGAATCAGTGCCCGATAGATGATCCAGTTGACGATGAACGCCGCCGGTATGACGCCGATAAGTGAGTAGAGGGGGCTCGCTTGCGTCGCAGTGTAGAACCAGAACGTTCCGAATGCGCCAGCGACGAGGATCTCGCCGTTCGCGAGATTCATGATGCGGGCCACGCCATACTGAAGCTGCAGCCCCATCGCCATCAGTGCGTAGGTGCCGCCGAGCAGCAGCCCGATCAGGATGATGTCCATCGCGGATACAGCTTATGAAAACCCGGCGCGAGACGGAGTCTCGCGCCGGGAAAAATGCACTTACGGTTACCAGCCGGCTTTCAGCGAGACGTCAGCGTCCTTGACGTTGACTCCCTTTACGCCGTGGAAGATGCCGTCTTTCCATTGCCCCACTGTCCAGAACCAGGGATTGTTCTGTTTGCGCTGATCCATGGTGCCCGCGATTGTCTCGAACGTGCGCGACTTGATGTATGCATTGATCTTGGCGCGATCGACCTCGCCGACGCCTTCGATTGCTTGCTCAAGTACCTGGAGCGCCGAGTAGTAAATCGCGCTGCCCCAATAGTCCGCGTCGACGCCTGTCACTTCCTTGTGGCGCTTGCGGTAGTCTTGAATCGGTGGCGTGTTCTGAATGCCGCCGGCACCAAGAATTCCGTCGGCGGACTTGCCGAACTTTGCGCCGAAACCAGGAAACGCCGTTGCGACCGCCGAGTAGTAGGCTTTGACGGACAGCCCTTCGATCTTGGCCTGCTCGGCCAATCCAAAGCTGTCCGGCGGATAGGACCACGCCACAAACGCGTCTGGGTTCGCTGCCTTGGCCGCCCTTACGACCGGAGACAAATCCTGAGTTCCCAGTGGATACGACTTGTCATAGACGAGATCGAACCCGAACTGTTTGAAGACCGGGCGTCCGGCATTGGCCAGTTCGATCCCGAACGCGTCCGCCACGTTCACCATCGCGACCTTTTTGCCGATCTTCTTCTCGTCTACGAGCTTCTTGAGTATTTCTGCCACCGACCGCGCGTATGAAGTTGTATCGCCGATCCAGAAGTAGATCGTGGGATACTTCTTGACGAGTTCGTCGATCTGGTCGGTGACGGCCGCCACGGCGAACTGCGGATAGCCGTATTTCGCGAAGGTTGGCGCAGCCGCGAGGTTAAAGCCCGTGCCGTACGGAGCGAAAATGAAGTCGGCCTTGTCTTGGGTGGCCAGACGCTCAACCGCCTTGATCGTTTCGCCTGGATTGGTCTTGTCATCATAAACGATGAGCTCGACCTTCCGCTGGCCGCTCTTCAACTTGAGCCCGCCGCGCTTGTTCACGTCGCTGGCCCACAAGTCGAAATTTGGAAAGTGTGTGACTGCCGCTCCGCCAGCGAGCGGGCCGGTCTTCGGCCCCACCACGCCGAGTTTGATTGTCTCTTGTGCGCTCGCGGCGCCGGCGCCAATCAGGCCGGCAAGCGCCGTCGCCGCTCCAAGTGTCAGTACTGTCCTTCGGTGCATCGTCTCCCTCCGCCAGAAATCGGTTTTTTGTCGCGGGGGTGAGCCCCGCTTTTGACGCGGTCATTCGCGCGCGCGGAGTATAGGGGAATTCCCGGAGCAAGTTGAGCGTCCAAGCCGCAGTCACGTCGGGCTCGGAAGATTAGGCTTTTTCGGCGGTAGCGTTTCTGGTCCCGGCATCTTTTCGGGATTAAATGGTCGATTAGGGGTGTCCAAAGCCTGGACGCTTCTGAATGCACCACCGTCACATGGCGGGCATGTATACAGGCAGCCGATACAGGGAGCTGTGGCAAGTGACCGAACCGGAGAAGATCCTGACACGGAAGCAAGGCCGTGTCGGTTCAGCCCCGCTGCCACCCATTGAATTTTGCTCAGGCCGCCGCCCGCTTTCGTGCCGCGGCGAGCCGCGGAAAGGCGATGATGATCACGATGCCGAGCAGGATCGTCACGATGTTCAGCGGCGATGCGCCGCCGAGCCAGATCGTCGACGTGCCGATCGATATCGCCAATAGTAGCGCCGCAATTCGCTCGCTGCCTGTCAGCGGCAACGCGCCCATCGCGCCCTCCGCCGCCCAGGACAGGTAGGCGCCGGACACGAGCACGGTGCCGGTCGCGTAGAGGATCTCGGTTAGCGAGCCATGCATGATCAGCGCCGGGTTGAGCACGAAGATGAAAGGCAGAAGGTAGCCGGACACACCGGTGCGGATTGCATCCATCGAGGTTGTCCAGAGATCGGACCCTGCGAGGCCGGCCGCCGTGTAGGACGACATGGCAACTGGCGGCGTCAAGAAGGACATCATACCGAGATAGAAAATGAACATGTGCGCGGCGAGCGGATAAATGCCCATCTTCACAAGGGCCGGCGCGAGCACTACGGTCAGCAGCACATAGACCGCTGAAGTCGGCAGACCCATGCCGAGCACCAGCGCGATCAATGCCGTAATGAGCAGCATCGCGAGGATGCCCGCGTTCTGGCCGACTTGCGTGAGCAGAAGAGTGGTCGTGAAGGCAAGACCGGAAATATTCAGTGCGCCGATGACGATGCCGGCGGCAGCGCTGACCAGGAGAATCGGGATCATTTCTCGGCCGACGCCGACGGTGATCGCCTCGAGCAGCTTCCGCCAGCCGTAATCCTTCCGCTTGAGGGCGCCGAGTGCCACCATGAGCAGCGACGAATAGATCGCAGCCCGATCCACGCGCATGCCTTGCCAGAACATGAGGTACACGAGCAGCCCGATCGGAATCAGGAAGATCCAGCCTTCCGCCATCGCCCCCCCGAGCCGGGGCAGCTGCTCGCGGGGCAGTCCGACCAATCCGTTCTGCGCCGCGTAGCTGTCGATCTGGATGAACATGACGATGTAAAAGATGGCTGCGGGAACAGCGGCGGCGAGGACCACGTCGCTGTAAGGGATTTGCAGGAACTCGGCGATCAGGAACGCCGTAGCGCCCATCACGGGCGGCGTGAACTGCCCCGCCGTCGACGAACTGGCTTCGATGCCGGCCGCCATCGAGGGCCGGAAGCCCGCGCGGATCATGAGCGGGATCGTGACGATACCGCTCGACACGACGTTGGCGACCGCCGAGCCGCTGATCACTCCGAACATGGCCGACGACGCGACGGCGACCTTCGCAGGCCCGCCGCGATAGTTGCCGAGAAGCGCCATAGAGACGTGATCGAAGAAGTTGCCGGCGCCGGCCGCCTCCAGTGACTTGGAGAACACGATGAAGGCGAGCACGATCGTGGTCGCCACAGCAAGCACGAGACCCGGCACCCCGTTCGAGTCGTAGTAGAGATACAGAATGAGCCGGCTCGGTTGGGTGTATTGTCCTTCCAGGGTTCCCGGGAACCAGTGGCCGACGAAGGCGTAAAGACCGATCGCGCCCATGGTGAGCGTGATTGCAGCGCCCACGTTCTGGTAGAGGGACAGCCCCAGCAGCCCGAGGGCGACGAGGCCCGGCACCCAGCGGTCAAGCGGCCGATGCGCCGGGTCGATGATCCAGTCACTGAAATGGTAGGCGGCGGTTCCCCAAGATGCGAGCGCCGCAACCGCGAGGGCGGCTTCGACCCATCCTGCTCGCTTGCCGAACGGCGCGTGGATGAAGCCCGCGCCGGTGACGAGGCCGGCGATCACGAGCAGGAATTGCTCCTGGATGATTCCGCCCCAGCCGACCTGGAGCGGCGCGTCGAACACCCAAAGCACGCTCAGGATCGTGATCGCGGCGAGGCATGCGCGCCGAATCCATTCCGCCAGCAGGGCCATGCTCGCTCCGAAAGCGATGATCGACGCGGACCGATCGGCCCTGGTTACATGATCGCCTTCTGCGCTTCCTCGTTTCGGCCGGACCACATGTTCTTTGCCTTGAGCGCGGCGATTGCGCCCGGATGATAGGGTACGACGTTGGTCGCCCGCGACAGATCCTCCTTCTTGGCGCTCCGCAACGGGGGGTAGTCCTTCTGCAGGTCGGCCCAGGCTTCGACCAACACCGTGGTGATTTTGTTGGCGTCCTCATCGGGCACGCTCGAGCCGGCGAGCAGGAACACGTCATATGTGCCGATCGTAACCGGCTCGGTCACTTCCGGCATGCGCTCGTTTGGCATGAGCTTCGTCAGCGAGGTGCCCGGTAGCGCCTTGGCCATGAACTCGTCGGTCGCATTCGGGCCGCTGACGTCGAGATAGCGGATGCCTCCGGGCACGGAGGCGTGCATCTCCTTCACCATGGCGATGCCTGCCGCCACCGCCGACGCGGCCACTGTCTTGTCAGCGACCGCGTCCAGGCCCTGCTTCAGCCCCGCAACGGAAACATGCTCGACGTCGGTCAGTTGCAGCCCGCCAGCCCGGATCATCGCCTCATTCATCGGTTTCAGACCGAGCAGCGCCTTGAACTCCATGACGACCTTCTTGCCTTTGAGATCGGCGATCGTCTTCAGGCCGGAGTCAGCGCGCACCGTGAACGTGTAGGGCAATGAGAAGATGCGCACGAGCGAGCGCAGGTTCTTCATCGCTTTGCCCTTGTAGTCGCCCTCGCCGCGGTAGGCAGCACCCGAGTCGATCGTTGACGACAGGCTTGTGGTCAGTTCGCCGTTGTTGACGAGCGGCAGCGCCACCGATGAGCCCGCGAGCGGCTGCACGATCGCCTGCAGCCCGGCCTTCTCGGTGATAACCTTCGCGAGGCCGCCGCCGAGTTGGTAGTAGATGCTGCCTGCCGGATTGGTGCCGATCGTGATCCGCTTCGTCTGCGCGAAAGTGGGCAGACCCGGCGCGAGCGCGACCGTCGCACCGGCCGCGCCCATGAACTGGCGGCGTGTGAATTTGCTCATGACGTTTCTCCCGACTCGGTTCTTGGTGTGACTGGCCGGACCCGCGTGCGCAAGACACCCGCGCCGACTGTTGGCCCATCGTAAGTCCCTGATTAAATTCGACAAGGAAAATTCTCGGGCAACTGCGGCCCAGGCCCGTCGCGCGCCCGTAGCATGCTAAGACCGCCCGTACGGCACGGAGAATTCAGAACATGGCGGGCAGCGACAAAATTCTCGCGCGGACCGAGGGCCGCGTCGGCTATTTGGTTTTCAACAACCCCGAGCGCCTCAACGCGGTCTCGCTCGAGATGTGGGACCAGGTTGGGGAGCATCTTGCAAGCCTTGCCGATGACGCAAGCGTTGGCGTCGTTGTGCTCACGGGCGCCGGCAACAAGGCATTCGTCTCGGGCGCCGACATCTCGAAATTCGAGAATGAGCGTGGCAGCAAGGAAGCGGTTGCGCGCTACAACACAGCTGTCGACAGGGCCTATTCCGCTGTGCACGATTTCCCCAAACCCACGATCGCTATGATCCGCGGCTTCTGCGTCGGCGGCGGACTGGGGCTGGCCGCAAATTGTGATATTCGCATCGCCAGCGAGCACTCCCGCTTTGCCATGCCGGCGGCGAGGCTCGGTCTCGGCTACGACATCGCGGGCATACAACGGTTCGTGGAAGTGCTCGGCTCTTCGTTCACCAAGGAGATGTTCTTCACGGCGCGTCAGTTCGATGCGGATGAGGCGCGCGCTATGGGTTTTGTGAACAGGATTGTGCCTGATGCGGAAATCGAATCCTACGTGCGCGAGTACGCGGGCATGATTGCCGCCAACGCGCCGCTCACGATTGCGTCAGTCAAGTTCATTGTCGGCGAGTTGATGAAGGAGCATTCCGCGCGCGATCTCGAGCGTTGCGCGGCGCTCGTCGAAAGATGCTTCGCGAGCCGCGACTATGAGGAAGGTCGGCGCGCGTTCATGGAAAAGCGCAAGCCGGCATTCACGGGTACCTGAGGCTCGAAAACGCGACGCCCGCGATCCGGCGATGGACCGCGGGCGCGACTGCAAGATTTCTCCTGGAGGACTATCCCGCAGGCCAAACGTAGGCCATCACGCGGCCTGCAGGGTACGGCGCTTCCGCAACCGTGTTGTTGTGGTTGCCGGAGATCAGGATCGGATTGCCCTTTGGGTCGACTCCAGTGACGATCCCGACGTGCCCGGCGGACTTGCCGCGGCTGATGACGGCAATCGCGCCCACCCGCGGACCGGAGATTCGCTGTCCATAACTCGCGAAAGAGCCGGCCATGCTCGAAGACGTCCCCTTCATTCCGCTTCGTTGCAGTACGAGATTGAGGAAGTCGGCGCACCACAGAGTCCTGCGGTTTGTGGGGTTAGTCCCTGTATAGCCGCGCGCGACGGCGATCCAACGCGGAGCGCCAAGATCGGCGAGCTGAAGCGCCGGAGTCGTAGCACCGGCTGTTCTGGACCCACGTCCGTTCTGCGTTTTTGTCATTTTTGTTGGCGTGTAGGTCATCGGCTGACCGCGCATGTCGTCGATGTACGGATCGGCCTTCAACGAGTTCGGTGTCGCCATGGCAAGCATTGCAAAAATCATGGCGACGCGAGCGAAACGCTGCATTTCGTCGTTTCCCTTGCTGTTGCGGAAGCAGCGGACATGCTTGGAGAAAATGGGCGCGGATGGGGCGGCAAATGGGCTGCAAATGCGACAAAGGGTGCATATGCTGAATCGCGAACAGCAGCAGCGTCGCGAGTCTTTCGGTTAATCGGCGCGCGTGAGTAAGGACTCGTGGCGAAGAATGGGCCGTGCGCCGAAAGGCGCCGCAGTCGTTAAGCGGGTCACGCGCGAATCAACGATTCGTTCGCATGTCGAACGCGTCGAGAACGGTTCGTGTATAATTCATGCAAACAGGTGATCGAGTGGCTGAGTTCGACACTGTCATTCACGGCGGCATGGTTGTCGTCGAAAGTGGATCGACGATGTGCGACGTCGGCATCCGCGGCGGTCGCGTCGCCGCGCTCGGTAGCGAACTCGGCTCGGCTGTGCAGACGATCGACGCGAGCGGGCGACTCGTTCTGCCGGGCGGCATCGATAGCCATGTTCATCTCGCCCAGCCGAGCGGTCCCGGCATCGTGATGGCCGACGACTTCGAATCCGGGACACGCGCGGCCGCGTTTGGCGGCAACACGCTTGTGATGCCCTTCTGCATTCAGGAGAAGGGCAAGAGCCTGCGTGCCGCGCTCACCGAGTATCATGCCAAGGCCGACGGCCGCTGCTACGTCGACACAAGCTTTCACCTCGTGATCTCTGATCCCACGGAGAGCGTGCTCGGTCAGGAGCTACCCGCGGTGGTCGCCGATGGATACACGTCATTTAAAATTTTCATGACTTACGAGGCGCTGAAGCTTGCGGACTACGAGATCCTGCGGGTGCTCGCGGTTGCGCGCGAGACGGGCGCCCTCGTGATGGTGCATGCGGAGAACGACGACGCGATCCGCTTTCTGGCGGAACGATTGGAACGTGCCGGCCGTACGGCCCCGATGAGCCATGCCTTGTCTCGTCCGATTCCGGTCGAACGCGAGGCGACTCACCGGGCAATCTCCCTCGCCGAACTTCTCGACGTGCCGATCATGATTGTCCATGTCTCGAACGGGCAGGCGATGGAAGAGATCGCGCGCGCCCAGGCGCGCGGTCTTAGGGTTCATGGCGAGACCTGCCCACAGTATCTGGTGCTCAAGGCGTCGGACATCGCGGGTCTCGAGATTGAAGGGGCGAAGCTCGTGTGCAGCCCGCCACCACGCGACGCGGCAAGCCAGGAGGCCTGCTGGGATGGCCTTAGACGCGGAATATTTTCAGTGTTTTCGTCGGATCACTGTCCCTTCCGTTACGACGACGAGCACGGCAAGCGCGCCCCCCGTGGCCGGGCAAACTTCCGCTACGTGCCGAACGGGATACCGGGCATCGAAACACGCTTGCCGATTCTGTTCTCGGAGGGCGTCGGCAAGGGTCGCATCTCGCTCGAGCAGTTCGTCGCGCTAACCTCTACGAACCATGCGCGGATGTATGGGCTCTATCCGCAAAAAGGAACGATCGCGGTCGGCTCCGACGCCGATATCATTCTTTGGGACCCAGATCGACGCGTTCGCATTTCCCGTGAAATTCTGCATGACGCCTGCGACTACACGCCATACGAGGGGATCGAGGTCACGGGCTGGCCCGTTCTGACTATGGTACGAGGGAGCATGGTAGTCCGCGACGGAAACCTCGTCGGAAAAAAAAGTCTCGGCCGGCATTTGCCGCGTGAACTACCCGCGTCGGCATTGCCGACCGGTCGGCTCGTTACCGATTTCGACCCGGCGCCACGGCGCGTCTGAAAAGCAATCGCGCGATCTTCGAAGGTTAGACCAGCACCGGCTGGAGGTCGTCAGCTGCTTCCCGGAGCAGCGGCAGGAAGCGCTCCATTATCTCATTGCTCCTAACGCGTCCCGCTGGCGCGGTTGCATTGAGCGCGGCAACGGTGCGCCCGCGCGGATCGATCACCGGCACAGCAATCGAGCAGAGGCCGGTTTCCACTTCGCCGTCCGAGATCGCAAATCCTTCCTGTCGTGCAGTCAAGATCGCGCGGCGGATCGCGGCAGCCTCCGTGACGGTCCGTGGTGTGAACGCCTGCGGCGCAAGCCGCGCGAGAAATGCGTTGAGCCGTTCATCTGGATTGCCCGCAAGCAACACACGACCAAGCGCCGTGCAGAATGCGGGAAGGCGGCTTCCAACCGAATGGCCGGCAGAGAGGAGCCAGTTGGTCCTCGCGCCGGCAACGAGGAGGACATCATCTTCATCGAGGATCGCCGCCCAGCAAGACTCCCGCGTGGTCATCGCGAGGCGTTCGAGCAACGGTTGAGCGGCGCGTGGTAGCGGAGAAGACATGAGATAGGAATTACCGAGCGCCAGTACCTTGGGCGTGAGGGTGAAGTGACGGCCGTCGGTCTCGACGTAGCCGAGCGTCGCAAGCGTAATGAGCGAGCGACGCACCGTGGCGCGCGGCAGCGATACGCGTTTTGCGATGTCCGCAAGCGTCATACGGGGCCGGTCGGATCCAAATGCGCGAATTACCGCGAGACCGCGCGCGAGCGCGGTCACAAAGTCCGGTCGCTCTGTTGGATCGCCGGCTCGCGCCGCAATTGCGGTGATGTCGTCCATTGTCCCCGTCATCTTCCTGTCGGTTCGCATAGCGAAACCGGTGGCCCCGACTCAAGAATTTTCGTTCGCGTATCGAACGGTTCGCGGGCCTACGGTCGGTTGTGGTAAGTCGCCCTCGCGGTGATCGAAAATGCTTGTTTCTGTGCGGCTAATTGCGCCGCCTGCATTCTTGACACTGGTCGAGCCCACGCCCTAAGGTCGGCAGCAAATTGCAAAATTTAACTTATTTTTTAATAGCTTAGGGTGCATCAACCGGCTTGTGGGGCGGGGAGGCAACGAATGGCGGCTGTTCTGACGCTCGCCGAGGCAGTCGAGGAAAATCTCCGCGACGGCGACACGGTCGCAATGGAAGGCTTCACGCACCTCATCCCTTACGCGGCGGGTCACGAGGTGATCCGCCAAAAGCGCAAACGCCTGACGCTCATCCGGATGACGCCGGACTTGATCTACGACCAGCTGATCGGTGTCGGCGCCGCGGAGAAGTTGATCTTCTCCTGGGGCGGCAATCCCGGCGTCGGCTCGCTGCACCGCTTTCGCGATGCCGTTGAGAACGGTTGGCCTGCTCCGCTCGCGGTCGCCGAGCACAGCCACGCCGCGATGGCCTGCGCCTATGACGCGGGAGCGGCTGGACTGCCCTTTGCCGTGCTGCGCGGTTACCGCGGCGCCGAGCTCGCGCGCGTCAATCAGAAGATCAAAGAGATCAAGTGCCCCTTCACCGGCGAATTGCTCTCCGCCGTGCCGGCGATCAAACTCGACGTCGCGATCGTGCACGCGCAGAAAGCCGATCGCGATGGCAACGTGCTCTTCGAGGGCATTGTCGGCGTACAGAAAGAAGCAGTCCTCTGCGCCAAGCGCTCGATCGTGACGGTCGAAGAGATCATTGACGACTTCGGACCGCGGTCGCCTAACGCCGTGATCCTGCCAAGCTGGACCGTAAGCGCGATCGCCAACGTGCCGGGTGGCGCACATCCGTCGTATGCGCACGGCTACTACAAACGCGACAACGCATTTTACAAGGCGTGGGACGGCATTTCCCGAGAACGTGACAGCTTCCGCACATGGATCGATGAGAACGTTATGCGTAAGGGCCCGGATGCCTTTGCGGTCCACGCGAAGCGTGCGGCCTGAGGAATTAAGAATGGCCAATTACAGCCCGACCGAGATGATGACTGTCGCCGCGGCGCGCGCGCTCAAGAACGACGACGTGTGTTTTGTCGGTATCGGTGCCCCGTCGGCCGCATGCAACCTCGCGCGTCTGACACACGCACCCGACATCGTTCTGATCTACGAGTCTGGCACGATCGAAACCAAGCCGAACGTGCTTCCGCTTTCGATCGGCGACGGCGAATTGTGCGAGACGGCTCTGTTCACTGTCTCCGTGCCAGAGATGTTCCGTTACTGGCTGCAAGGAGGCCGTATCACCACCGGCTTCCTAGGCGGTGCGCAGATCGACAAGTTCGCCAACCTGAACACAACGGTCGTCGGTCCCTACGACAAGCCGAAGGTGCGGCTCCCAGGCGGCGGCGGGGCGCCGGAGATTGCGACGAATTGCGGACGCATCTTCATCACCATGAGCCATTCGAAACGTGCCTTCGTCGAGAAACTCGACTTTGTCACTTCGCTCGGTCACGGGAAGGGCGGCGATGACCGCAAGAAGCTGGGCGTGACCACCGACGGGCCGACCAAGGTGATTACCGACTTGTGCGTGTTGGAGCCGGACTCGAAGACGAAGGAGCTGACGGTGGCATCGCTTCATCCGCGCGTTACACGTGAACAGGTGATCGAGGCGACCGGCTGGAAGGTTAAATTCGCCGACAAAGTCGGCGAGACGCCGCCGCCGATCGACAAGGAATTGAAGGTTCTGCGCGACCTGCATGCGAGGACCGCCGCCGCCCATGGCGAAGCGGCCTGAAACAGGCCATATAGTCTCCATGCGCGACGCCTTCATCTGCGACTACGCCCGCACCCCAATCGGCCGCTATGCCGGCTCGCTCTCCAAGGTGCGCACCGACGACCTTGCCGCGATTCCGATCAAAGCCTTGATCGAGCGGAACAAATCCGCTGACTGGTCGAAGCTCGACGACGTGTTCTTCGGCTGCGCCAACCAGGCCGGCGAGGACAACCGCAACGTCGCCCGTATGGCGCTCTTGCTTGCTGGTCTGTCCGACAAGGTGCCGGGGATGACCATCAATCGGTTGTGTGCTTCCGGCCTCGACGCGGTCGGCACAGCTGCCCGTGCGATCAAGACCGGCGAGTTGGATTTCGTAATCGCCGGGGGCGTCGAATCCATGTCCCGCGCGCCCTTCGTCCAGGGCAAGGCGACCGAAGCGTTCTCGCGCACTGCCGAGATCTACGACACGACGATTGGCTGGCGTTTCATCAACCCGCTGATGAAGAAACAGTACGGCGTCGATTCCATGCCGGAGACCGGCGAAAACGTTGCCGAGGAGTTCCAGGTTTCGCGCGAGGATCAGGACAAGTTCGGCCTGCGTTCGCAGCAACGCGCCGTTGCGGCGCAGGAGCGCGGATTCTTCAAGGGCGAGATCGTTCCCGTCGAAACGCCGGGCGGCAAGGGCGGGCCGATCGTTGTCGACCGCGACGAACATCCGCGAAAGGACACGTCACTCGAAGCGCTCGCGAAACTGAAGACGCCGTTCCGCACGCCCGGCACAGTTACGGCCGGCAACTCGTCCGGCATCAACGATGGCGCGGCCGCGCTTATTCTTGCTTCCGAGGATGCAGCCAAGAAGCACGGGTTGAAGCCAATCGCGCGCGTGCTTGGCATGGCATCCGCGGCCGTGCCGCCGCGCATCATGGGCATCGGTCCAATACCGGCGACGGAAAAGCTCACCGCGCGTCTCGGCGTCAAGGTTTCCGATTTCGACGTGATCGAGTTGAACGAGGCATTCGCGAGCCAGGCGATCGCCGTGTTGCGTGCGCTCGGCATCCCCGAGGACGCGGGGCACGTGAATCCGAACGGCGGTGCGATCGCGTTAGGCCATCCGCTCGGGATGTCCGGTGCTCGTATCGCAGGCACTTCGATCCGTGCACTTGCGGAGAAGAAAGGGAAGCTCTCGCTCGCGACCATGTGCGTCGGCGTCGGGCAGGGTGTCGCTGTCGCCTTCGAGCGCATCTGATCTATCCAAGAGGAAACGGCGAATGATCGCGGTAGTCGGCGCGACGGGAAACACAGGCCGCACGGCGGTGAAGGAGCTGCGTGCGCTCGGCGAAAGTCCGGTC
>DATBJU010000015.1:0-17547 GCA_036556265.1 Xanthobacteraceae bacterium
CCCCCCCCCGCCCGGCTTCCCGCAGTAAAGGAGCGTACGATGGTATCGAAACGGCGCAGGCAGTGGCCCGCCGGGTTTGTCGCGGTCGCAATGATGGCGTGTGCGGTACCCGCGAGCCCATCTTCCGCGCAGACGATCATCGAGGAGTGGGGAAGCGTGAAGGCGCCGCCGCCGCCGGAACTGAAGCCGGTTAGCGCCGAGGTGAAGACCACTGCGTTGTTGCTGCTCGACTTCGGCAAGCAGAATTGCGGCCAACGGCCGCGCTGCGTTGCGAGCGTGCCAAGGGTGCAGAAATTCGCCGACGAGGCTCGCGCGAAGGGCATGGCTGTCATGCACAGTCTGTTCGGACAGGCGACCGAGGCGGATCTTCTCATTGCGCCGAAGGCCGGCGAGTCCACTGTCCGGTCGAGCGTGAACAAGTTCTATCGGACGGACCTGGAAAAGCTGCTCAAGGACAAGGGTATTCAGACCGTCATCGTAACGGGGACCGCGGCGCACGGCGCGGTTCTGAATACGGCAGCCATGGCGGCGATCATGGGCTTCAAGGTTGTTGTGCCGGTGGATGGAATGTCATCCGATCCGTTCTCGGAGATGTACACGGCCTGGCATCTCGCCAACGGGCCCGGTGCCGTTGGTCCCAATACGACGCTTACTCGCATCAATATGATCAAGTTCTGACTTTCGTTCGACTTCGGGAGGCCTCATGGGTCGCAAGCTTTTTCTCACGGCCGCAGACGGCCATCGGCTCGGCGCCTATCGCGCCGATCCGATCGGCACGCCACGCGGCCGCGTCGTCGTCATCCAGGAAATTTTCGGCGTGAACCGGCACATCCGCTCGGTGTGCGACCGGCTCGCCGAGGCGGGTTACGTAGCGCTTGCGCCGCAGATCTTCGATCGCATCACGCCGAATTTCGAGACCGGTTATTCGGAAATGGAAGTCGCCAAGGCGCGCGAGTTCATCGCCAAGGTCGACTGGGCGAAGATGATGGAGGACGTGCGCGCAGCCTACAACGCGCTGAAGCGCGAGGGGCCGGTGGCAATCCTCGGCTTCTGCATGGGCGGCAGCGTCGCCTACCTCGGGGCTGCCAGGATCGATGGGCTCGTTGCAGCCGTCTGCTACTACGGCGGGCAGATCATCCGGTACATCGACGAGAAGCCGCGTTGCCCGGTGCAAATGCATTTCGGTGAGCTCGACACGCATATTCCGGCGAGCGACGTCGAGACGATGCGGAGGAAGCGGCCGGAGGCGGAGATCCACGTATACTCCGGCGCGGGTCACGGCTTTCATTGCGACGAGCGCGGAAGCTACGAGCCGAAGAGCGCGAAGCAGGCTTGGGACCGCTCGCTCGCATTTCTTTCGCGGTCGTTCGCGGCGGCGGGGCCGATTGGTGCTCTGCTCGCGGGCGGCGGGCCGAGGCCGGCGCCTGAGCCCTTGCCCGCGCAGAGCCCGATCGCGAAACAGTCCGGTGCGCCGGCACCTAGCGCGCGGGGCGCAAAGAAATCCAAGGCAAAAGCCAAGAAGCGCGCAACGCCCAGGAAGAAGGCCAAGGCAAAGAAGAAGAGCGCCAAGAAGAAGAGCGTGAAGAGGTCGAAGAGGAAGGCGAAGAAGAAATCGAGGCGGCGGTAGCCGGAACTGGTCGAATCTCCGTGTTACCGCGGCACGCGCACGGGAGCGGCGGCCTTCAAGCTCGCGATATCCGTGTAACCGATCTGACCCAGGGTCTGCAGCATCTCGGCCCTGAGCAGGTTGATCGCCGTTTTCGGTCCGGTACTGCCGAGCCCGGCAACCGCGTAGATCATCGCGCGGCCGATCAATACGAAGTCGGCGCCGGATGCGAGCGCCTTGACGATGTGCTCGCCGGAGCGGATGCCGCTGTCGAGCAGAAGCGGGTATTTCGGTCCGACCGCTTTGCGGATCTCGGGCAGCATTTCGATCGAGGTGGGAAGCGAAGTGAGCTGACGGCCTCCATGGTTCGAGACCACGACGGCATCGCAACCAATCTCCTTTGCCTTCACAGCATCCTCGGGAGTGAGCAAGCCCTTGGGCACGAGCTTCCGCTTCCAGCGGTCCCGCAATTTCTTCAACTCGTCCCAGTCGAAGCGTCCTGTGGTATTTGACGACATGTAACGCGCTAGCGGCTGCACGCCCTGGATCGGCGCATAGCGTTCCATGTTGGCGAAGCGGGGACGGCCGGCGATCGCGGTGCGGATGGACCATTCCGGGTGGATGAGCAGTTGCCAGATCACCCACGGCGACCAGGCGAACGGCATCGTGAATTTGTTGCGGATGTCGCGCAGCCGCCGTGGCGGCACCGGTACGTCGACGGTGACCAGCATCACGTCGTAGCCGGCCTCTTCGGCGCGCGAGACAAGTCCCGTCACCATCGCTTCGGCGCGGCCGACGTAGAGCTGGAACCAGGCGTTTTCGCCGGCGATGGCGCGGATGTCCTCGAGCGAGGTGCAAGCCGGCGTCGAGATCGAATACGGAATGTTCGCGCCGAGCGCCGCGCGGGCGATCATCTGTTCTGCGCGCGGCCACATGAGATTGCCGACGCCGATCGGTGCCGTGCCGAAAGGCGCGTCCCACTTGCGGCCGAAGAAGATGGTCGAAAGGTCGATCTGCTCGGTGTTCACGAGCATGCGCGGCAACAGCCGGATTTCGTCGAACGCCTCGATATTGCGGGCGATGCCTTTCTCGTCACCGGCCCCGCCGTCGAGATAATCGAAGGCGAATTTCGGGATACGGCGCCGCGCGCGAGTGCGGAAGTCCGAGACGGACGCGATGACCATTCGGGAAAGGCCTTGGCTGGAATTGCAGATCAGCGGCGGCGCTGGTGCCGCCTGGTGATTTTATTTTTCGCGGCGCTCCTCTTGGCGGGCTTCCTTCGCGGTGCTTTCTTTGGCGTCTTCTTACTCGATTTTCTCGCGGCGAAATACCGTTTCATCGGCTCGAAATAGTATTCGACCCAGCCGCTGCGGTAGCCGGCGACCTGATCGGGCGGAATCTCGGTGTGGATGAGCAGGAGTTCGCAGCCATCGCCCTTTGCGTGAATGCAAAGTTCGAGGCGCGAGTCGGGATCGCTCTCGGCGAACTTCGTAGTACGCCAGGACTGGACGATGCACCAATGGGGTTTCAGCTCGAGGTTCTTGCCCTCGATGTAGCCGTCCCATGCCGTGAACCGGCCGCCGACCTTGGCGCTCGCGGTTGCCGCGGCCCCGGTCATGGCGGCGTGCTCGCGGCCGGAGAGCCAAGCCTCGTAGACGGCCTTCGGTTCGGAGGGGAGCGTGGTCTTGATGCGGAATCCGTTTGTCATGGGCCCCCCATTCGACCATCGAAGTAACGCGGCTGTACGCCGCGCCGAACAAGGATACAGGACGGGCATGATCCGTCACCGTCTTTCCACCGCAGGTGCCGCATGATCCGGATGCAGGCAAAGGTGATGGTTGCGATCGTCGCCATGGGTCTGGCGACACACGCCGCCGCCGCGGATCCGGCGCGGTGGCGTGCGGAATGGTCGAAGACGGATTTTTCCAAAGCAGCCGTTGATCTTGCATCAATCCGCTCAGGCGGCCCACCGAAGGACGGCATCCCCTCCATCGACAATCCCAAATTCGAGGCACTCGTGAGCGGCGCGGCGCGCGGATGGGCGAAGGACATCAGCGAAACCGAGGCTGTCATTTCCGTGAGCATTGAGGGCGACGCGCGCGCCTATCCGCTCCGCATTCTAATGTGGCACGAGATCGCCAACGATACAGTCGGCGGCAAGCCGGTCGCGGTCACCTATTGCCCGCTCTGCAATGCGGCGCTGGTCTTCGAGCGGGTGCTTGACGGTCGCATGCTGGACTTCGGAACGACCGGGAAACTGCGGCATTCCGATCTTGTGATGTACGACCGCCAGACGGAAAGCTGGTGGCAGCAGTTCACCGGGGAGGCAATCGTCGGCGAGATGACGGGCAAGGCGCTGAAACTCGTTCCGTCGCGGCTCGAGTCGTTCGAACGCTTCCGCAAGCGCCATCCGGACGGTCGAGTACTCGTGCCGAACAATCCGGGTCTGCGTCGCTACGGTGCAAATCCCTATGTTCGATACGACGAGATCGGCAAGCTGCCCTTCCTTTATCAAGGGGATCTGCCCGACGGCATCCATGCCATGGAGCGTGTGGTCGCGGTCGAAGTGACGCCCGGGAAGCACGAGGCTTGGGCGCTCTCGCTCGTGCGCGAGCGCGGCGAAGTGTCGGCCGGCAACATCGTGGTCCGTTGGGAGGCGGGGCAGGCTTCCGCGCTCGATGCGGCGACGGTCGGGGGCGGACGCGACGTGGGCAATGTCGTGGTCCAGCGCAGGGTGGGCGAGCGGTTCGAAGGCGTTCCTTACGACGTCACGTTCGCGTTCGTGTTCCACGCGTTTCGACCGAATGGGACACTGCATCGCGGGCGGCTCTGACCGGCGCGACTTGCGGCGGCCATCGCCCACCGTTACATACGCCCGGCCCATCCCCGTTTTCGATGTTGGAGCGCGCTGGCGCCATGGCGTCCTGGCAATACGTCTATCACATGCATGGTCTCTCCAAGACCTATCCGGGCGGCCGGAAGGTCCTGGAGAACATCAGCCTGTCGTTTTTTCCCGACGCCAAGATCGGTGTGCTGGGCATGAACGGCTCCGGCAAGTCGACGCTAATGCGCATCATGGCCGGGCTCGACAAGGAGTTTACGGGCGAGGCACAAGCGGCTGAAGGTGCGCGCGTCGGCTACCTGCCACAGGAGCCGCAGCTCGATCCGAACAAGAACGTGCGCGAAAACGTGATGGAAGGCGTGGCGGCGAGCCGCGCGATCCTTGAGCGCTACAACGAGCTCGCGTCGAACTATTCCGATGAGACCGCCGAGGAGATGGCGAAGCTCCAGGACGAGATCGAGTCAAAAGGCTTGTGGGATCTTGATTCGAAGATCGATCAGGCCATGGACGCACTGCGCTGCCCGCCCGATGACGCCAAGGTCGAAACGCTCTCGGGCGGCGAGAAGCGACGTGTCGCGCTGTGCCGGCTTCTGCTCGAGCAGCCGGACCTTCTGCTGCTCGACGAGCCGACCAACCATCTCGACGCCGAGACGGTCGCCTGGCTCGAGGGGCACCTAAAGCAGTATCCGGGCGCGGTGCTGATCGTCACCCACGATCGCTACTTCCTCGACAACGTCACCGGCTGGATTCTGGAACTCGACCGCGGCCGCGGGATTCCCTATCAGGGAAACTACTCTTCGTGGCTTGTACAAAAGCAGAAGCGGCTCGAGCAGGAGGGCCGGGAGGAAGAGGCGCGCCAGCGCGCGATCGAGCGCGAGCGCGAATGGATCGGCTCCTCGCCCAAGGCGCGCCAGGCGAAGAACAAGGCGCGGTATCAGCGCTACGAGGAACTCCTCGCCAAGAGCAAAGAGAAGGCGCCGCAGACCGCGCAGATCGTTATTCCCGCAGGCCAGCGCCTCGGCCAGAACGTGATCGACGCGGAGGGCCTCGCGAAGGGGTATGGCGACAAGCTTTTGTTCGAAGGCCTTTCGTTCAAGCTGCCGCCAGGCGGGATCGTCGGTGTGATCGGCCCGAACGGCGTCGGCAAGACTACGCTGTTCCGGCTCATTACCGGTCAGGAGAAGGCGGACAAGGGCGCGATCAAGATCGGTGAGTCCGTCGTGCTCGGCTATGTGGACCAGAGCCGCGACTCGCTCGACGGTAAGAAGACAGTCTGGGAGGAAATCTCCGGCGGCGAGGATTTGATCAAGCTCGGCGATCGCACGGTGCAAAGCCGCGCCTACGTGGCGGCGTTCAACTTCCGTGGCGGCGACCAGCAGAAGAAGGTGGGTGCGCTATCGGGCGGCGAGCGTAACCGCGTGCATCTCGCGAAGATGCTGAAGTCCGGCGCGAACGTGCTGCTGCTCGACGAGCCGACGAACGATCTCGATGTCGATACGCTGCGTGCGCTGGAGGAGGGACTCGAGGACTTCGCCGGCTGCGCCGTGATCATCAGCCACGATCGCTTCTTCCTCGATCGCATCGCGACGCACATCCTTTCCTTCGAGGGCGACAGCCACGTCGAATGGTTCGAGGGCAACTTTCAGGACTACGAAGCGGACAAGAAGCGGCGGCTCGGGGTCGATGCGGAGATTCCGCACCGGATCAAGTACAAGAAGTTCATGCGTTAGGCCGCAAATCCGCCGTCATGCCCGGCACAAGGGTCCGGCCTTTGGCCGGCCCGAGTGTAGACCTTGTGCCGGGCATCCATGTCTTTCAGACTTGAGACGCCGGGCGTGGATGAGGTTGGCGAAGGAGCGAAATGAATTTTCCAATCACATCGATTCGGTGTCTCCTGGTCGCCGTGGCAGTGGCGACTGCTCCCGGCACGGTCTCAGCCGATCCCGCATTCGACAAGTTCGTCCAATCCCTGTGGCCGCAGGCGCAGCAACTCGGCATCTCGCGTACGACGTTCGACACGGCGACGCGCGGGATCGAGCCCGACCTATCGTTGCCCGATCTCGACATCCCGGGCCGCGTGGAGAAGCCGCCCGTACAGCCGGAATTCGTGCAGACGCCGGCGGAATATGTCTCCGAGAAGGCGATCGCGCGGTACGCGGAGCAGGGAAGGCCGCTCGCGGCCGAACTCCGTGAGACCTTCGCGCGCATTGAGCGGGAATACGGCGTGCCGGGCAACGTCCTGCTCGCCATTTGGGCGCGCGAGACCGCCTTCGGCGGCTACAAGCTCCCGCACAACGCCGTCCGCGTGCTTGCGACGCAAGCTTACCTTGGACGACGCAAGGACCGGTTCCGGAAGGAATTTCTCCAGGCATTGAAAATTCTCGAGGAAGGTCACGTCAAGCTTGCAGATATGAGGAGTTCATGGGCCGGGGCCATGGGCCACATGCAGTTCCTGCCTTCGGATTTCTTCAAGCACGCGGTGGACTTCGATGGCGACGGCAAGCGCGATGTCTGGAGATCGGTACCCGACGCGCTCGCGTCCGCTGCGAACCAGTTGGTGGACAAGGGCTGGCAGCGCGGACACCGCTGGGCGCACGAAGTGCGTGTGCCGGCGAACTTCGACTGCACGAAGGCGGAGCCCGGTTTCGTGCTCACGGTGCGCGAGTGGGTGAGACGCGGATTTGCCCTCACGCATGGCCGCAAATTCTCAGACGCGGATCTCGCCGAGCAGGCGTCGTTGTTGATGCCGGAAGGGAAGTACGGACCCGCGTTCCTTACGCCGAAAAATTATTTCGTTCTAAAGGACTACAATTTTTCCGATCTCTACGTTTTGTTCGTAGGCCACCTGAGCGATCGAATCTCCGGTGCGCGGCCGTTCGAGACACCGTGGAGCAAGGCCGATCAATTGCGCACGGCGCAGGTCGAAGAGATGCAGCGAATTCTCAGCGCAAAAGGAATCTATACGGACAAGATCGACGGCAAGGCCGGGATGCTCACACGCGCTGCGCTCGGGGAGTATCAAAAGGCAAACGGGCTCAAACTCGATTGCTGGCCGACGTCCGCCGTGCTCCAGCACATGCGCGGGCGGGCGGCAAAAAAATAACAAGAAACAAAACGGCCGCCTTCAGGCGGCCGTTGACTGGAGTTTGCTGCGTTGATTCTCAACGGTAGTAATAGTGCACGACCGTGTAGCCTTGCGGCGGACAAGTCCAGCGGGCCTGGCCGTAGGGCCGGCCATATGCATCCACTCGATATGCCCAGAAACCGCCCGGGCAGGCGATCGGCGGTGGACCCGCGTAAACCACCTGCCCTTCAGGAAAGCCGTAGTAACCCTCGTAGGGCGCCCAGGCGTGGTATCTCGGGTCGAGATGCGCGCGGGCGGCCGCGCCGAACAACAATCCGGCGCCGACCACGGCGGCGCCGATGCCGAGCGCGCGGAAGAATTGGCGTTCGGCACGGCCTTGCGCGTCGGCCGGGCTGGCCGCCGCGGCGATGAAGCACGCGGAGGTCGCAAGGGCGATCAGAGCTTTTCTCATCGTGTCTCCTCCAAGCGGGTTCGGCTCAGTCACCGAACGCCGGTTAAAAGCAGGACAGGCAACCTAGGATCAGTTCCAAGTTGATCCAATACGTCTGCCCATTTTGTCGTAACTTTGTTGTGTGTACCCGGCCGAGAAGGGCCGGAATCAAGGCATCACCCTGACGAGGAGAATAGCTTGCGCGATCCAGCGGAGACAACGGCGCAGAGTCGCACCCGGACGGTCACGTGGCAGGACCCCATGATCGTGGCCAGCCAGGCGGGGAAAACCAGCGGCCTCGAATTCCTGCAAAAGATCGTCAACGGCGAGCTGCCACAACCACCGATCGCAGCGCTCCTCGGGTTCCGGGTGGCGAAGGTGGAGAGGGGTTTCGCGATGTTCGAGTTCGAGCCCGCCGAGTTCCACTACAACCCTATCGGCGTCGTGCACGGTGCGATGGCCGGGATGCTGCTCGACTCGACGATGGGATGCAGCGTGCAGACGACGCTTCCTGCCGGGGTTGGATACACGACGCTCGAGTTCAAGGTGAACATGGTCCGGGCGGTGACGGTGAAGACGGGCCCGATGCGCGCGGAGGGAAGGCTCATCCACGCCGGATCGCGCGTTGCCACGGCGGAAGGCAAGCTGATCGACGCCGGGGATAAGATCTATGCGCACGCGACGACAACGTGTCTGATTTTCCCGATGTCGGGTGAGCCCACATAGGTCGTAGCCGGATGAAGCGAAATCCGGGGATCGTCATTTCGGGGTGGCGAGATATTTCTCCAGCGAATTGAAAGTCGACGCCCAGCCCTCGCCGTGACGATCACGATGCGCGCTCTCGAGGAAGATGGACTGCACGAGCGTGAGCTTCGTGTCCTTGCCGGCGGGCTCGAAGGTGACCGTCACCTCGGTTTCGTGGCCGCGTGAACCGTCGTCCTGCTTCCAGGCCCATGTGAACACAATGCGCTTGTTCTTCTCGATCACCCGATAGACGCCGCTCACTTCCGGCTTGTTGCCATCGGGAAGCTGCATCACGGTGCGCCACTTTCCCCCCGGCCTCACGTCCATGGAGTACTCCGGGATCGTCGCGTATTCGGGGCCCCACCAGCTCGCGAGCCTCTCTGGTTTGACCCAGGCGTCAAATACTTCTTCGACCGGTGCGCGAATGATGCGTTCGAGGCGGAGGGTTCGGTCTGCGACCGAGTTCATTTGCGCCTCCGTTTCTCAACCATGCGCTCAAGGCGGTCGAGCGAGGCAGTCCAGAACGTGCGGTAGGTCGCCATCCATTCGTCAATGTCGCGGAGAGCCTGGGCGCGCACGCGGTAGCGGCGCCACTGCCGGTCGACCCGGTGTTCCACGATGCCGGCTTCCTCAAGGACACGCATGTGGCGCGAGACGGCAGGCAGCGTGACAGGGAGCGGCCTTGCCAGTTCTCCCACCGAACGCTCGCCTTCGCGCAGGAGCCGCTCGACGATTGCGAGCCGAGTTGGGTCGCTGAGCGCGCCGAACAGGGATGGCAGTTCCGGCATCTCCAATCCTCCACAGGGAGCATCTGTATTTAACGAAGTAGTTAAATTAACACGCGTTGCGCGTCAAGCGAACGGCGCGGGTATATTTCGGCGCGCGACTCAGGGAGGCCGTCATGCCAAGCAAGGTGGCAGTGGTGCAAAAGCCGCCGGTCGTGCTCGACCGTGGGGCGACACTCGCCCAGGTGAGCGCGGAGATCGGCGAGGCCGCAGCGAATGGCGCGGCGCTTGTCGTGTTCCCGGAGGCGTACGTGCCCGGCTACCCTGCCTGGGTATGGCGGTTGCAGCCCGGCCGCGACATGTCGTTGTCGGGTCAGTTGCACAATCGGCTGCGCGAGAATGCCGTGGATCTTGCCGCCGGCCATCTCGACCCGGTCTATCAGGCGGCGTGGCGACACAAGGTGACGGTGGTCCTTGGCGTGCATGAGCTCGATTCCGAGTTCAGCGGCTCGACGCTCTTCAACACCGTGGTGGTGATCGGCCCGGATGGCGCGGTCCTGAACCGGCACCGCAAGCTGATGCCGACCAATCCGGAGCGGATGGTGTGGGGCTTCGGCGACGCGCGCGGGCTGAAAGTCGTGGATACGCCGGTTGGGCGGCTCGGCGTTCTCATTTGCTGGGAAAACTACATGCCGCTGTCCCGCTACTCTCTCTATGCGCAGAACATGGAAGTACTGGTGGCGCCGACGTGGGACTGCGGCGACGAGTGGATTGCGACGATGAAGCATATCGCGAAGGAGGGCGGCTGTTGGGTGATCGGCACCGGCACCGCAATTCAGGGGAAGGATCTGCCGGACAGCGTTCCCGAACGGCTGAAGATCGCCGATGATGAGGACTGGTTGTGCGACGGCGACGCAGTAATCGTGCGGCCGTTCGGCAAGATCGCGGCCGGACCCATGCATCGGGAGCGCGGTGTCCTGTTTGGCGAGATCGAGCGCGAGGCGGCGGCGCGTGCGCGGCGTTCCCTCGACGTGACCGGTCATTATTCGCGGCCGGACATCTTCCGCTTGCAAGTAAGTCGGGCGGCCATGCCGCCGGTGGAATTCCGCGAGAGCTAAAGCCTGGAGATCAGCGCGCCGCCGAAATTGACGTGATCGGCGCGGCTTCGGCCGCGGCGGGAGCGCGTGCTGTCGCCCTTTTCGTCTCCGCGGCCGGCAGTGTTACCGCCTTGGCGAGCGCGCGGGCGAGGCCGGCCGCGAAGCAGCCGTAGCTCCAGTCGTTCATATGAAAGAGATCGGGAGACAGGATCTCCGCGAACGCGATGCCGCGCTGCTCGTGCCAATATTCCATCAACGCGAAGCGGCGGAACACCGGGATTCCCGCCTCGTCGGCGACCTTCGCGAGCAGGGAAACCATCGGCCGCGCGTCGGGATCGCGCAACACCTTCGGCGCGTATTGCGGATCGATCAGCACGGCATCGGCGCCGTGCTCGCGGATGCGCCGCAGACCGGAACGGATCAACGAAGCCTGCGGTCCGACGCCCTGCTCATGCAGCAGCGCGTTGGTGCCGACCTGCCAGAGCACGAGATCGGGCTTCGTCGCGGCCATCTCGCGCTCCATGCGATCCACCATCTCACGTGCGTCCTCGCCGCCCGCGCCTCGATTCAAAACGCGAGTGCGGGCCTTCGGCAGGACTGTCCTTAATTCGACAGCGAGGCGGTGCGGATAGGTGAACTCGGGCCGGGTCGCGCCATAGCCCTCGGTGGATGAGGAACCGATCGCGAGAATAGTGACTTCTTCACCGCGCGAAAGACGCTCGGCGACGCGGGTCAGCGGACGCGAAAGCTGAATCAGTTCCTGCGGGCTTGCGCATTCGATGCGATACGGATCGAGCGCCATTGCAGGCGCCACGAGAGCAAGTAGACCAGCCATCGGCAGAAGGAGGGTCTTCCGACTCATTTTTGCGCGCCCTTGAATTCATCGAGCTGGGTCGCGCGCAGAACGAAGTCCGCAAGAAGCTTGCCCATACAATGATGAACCTTCTCGAACAATCCGTCGTCCTTCAAGGAGGTGAAATCGAAAGTGCCGCTGTCACTCCAATACCGCATGATTTCATAGCGGCTGAATAAGGGGATGTCCATGGAATCTGCGATCGAGCGCATGTACGCCAGATAATTCGCGGCATCGATCAGCTGATCGGTGCGCGGGCTGTATTGCATGTCGACAAGCACGACGTCGGCGCTTGCGCGCAGGATCGTCGTGACCCCATCTCGTAGTGCACCAGCAAAGTCTTCGGCGTCGACGCCGCGATAGGCGTCCGCGGTTCCGGCCTGCCAGATGACGAGACTCGGATGAACGTCGGCAAGCAGCTTGGAAAGCTGCGGGAGGAGCTCGGAAACCGAGCGCCGCGGCGCGGCGCGGACCGAGACCCGAATTTCAAGCCCCGGCAGTCTTTCGCGCAAACGATCCTGGAAGAACAGCGGATAGGAGCGCAGTCCTTTTGCGGCGCCGGTCTGCGAAGGCGATCCGGAGAGAAGGAGGATGTCCAGCTTGCCGTCGCGCTTGGCGGCGATCGTAGTGCGGGAAAGTGGCGCGAGCGGTTCGGCGAAGATCGCGGGCACACCGCAATTCTCGTCCGTCGCGGCTGGAGCCGGTGAGGCAAGCGCAAGCAATGCCGCAAATGCGGCACCGACAACCATTGAGCGGTTCCCCCAGCTCATCTTCTTGCGGGCTCCATGGGAGCCCGTCGGTCGAGGCTCTTGTACCATGACATCATCGCCGCGAGTCCAATCATCAGCGCGAGCCCCGTGGCGCTGACCAGGACTTGCATGGCCACCGAGGCGGATACCTCGGCGAGCAGGAAATTGGCGGTCAGGGAAAGAAATACGCCGAGGCAGAACACCTCGAGCGAGTGACGGCCACACATGATGAGGGGCTGCGCCCAAGCTGTGGCAAGGAAGGCGGCGTTCTGCGGGACGAAGCGGACGACGAGAATGGTCAGCGCCAGAAAGTGCGCGAGACGCAGTGGCGACAGATCGGATTTATTGAGTGGAAAGATCCAGAGCCACTCGGGCAATCGACGCGCGAGCACCGGGAAATGGATGGTCATCGTGAGGCCGAGCGCGAACAGAAGATACAGTGTGCAGACGACCAGCACGACGTTGGATTGATAGATGGACCGCAGCCAGGCGGCACCGCCGACCGCGCACCAGGCTCCGACGAAAAAAAGAAGCTGCCAGGCGAACGGGTTGAAAAACCACTCCTGCTCGACCGGATAGAGCTTCAGGTTCAACCCGCCAAAATATGCGATGCCCCAGATAGCGACCGACAGCGCCGCCGCGACCGCCGGCTTGCGGAGCGTGAGCCAGAGCGTCAGCGGGAAGACTAACATCAGCAGGATGTAGAGCGGCAGGATGTTCACGTTGGCGAGCAGGAATCGCAGGCGCAGCACCTCGACGAGGATGATCTCGGGTCGCTGCAAGAAATGCAGAACGACCATCTCGTCCGCGTACAGCGGATTGTCGAAGCGGTAGGCGACATAGGCTGTCTGCGCGATGTAGATCACGGATAGAAAGACGAAGGCGACATAGAGCTGCCACACGCGCTTGAGAATGCGCGCGCCGGCAATGACAACGCCGCGCTCGCGCATCACGCGGCCGTAGACGAACGCCGCCGTGTATCCGGAAATGAAAACGAAAATCTCGGCTGCGTCGCTGAATCCGTAGTGGCGATTCGTGATCCAGCTGACGGTGTTCGACGGGATGTGATTCAGGAAGATGAACCAGAGCGAAAGGCCGCGAAAAAAATCGAGCCGTAGATCGCGGCCGGCGGGCGGGAGAGCGTTCATCGGCGGGCCGCTGCTCGAAATCCCGGACAATTCCGATCGTGTCGGCGATTGTAGCGCGACGGGCGGTCCATTTCACGAGGATGAAGCGGACTTCGTGCGGGAACTCACGGGTTCGACCCCATCGACCGAGGCCAGATACGGTTTCAGGTCGAGTAGCGGCGTGCCGTCGAGACAATCCAATCCGGCGACCTTGAGCCGGTTGCCTTCGACGCGCAAAAGGGGTGCGACGGACAGCGCGATCGGGTTCGGCCGCGCCGGCGAGCGCAGGGAAAACGTGCCGCGCGGAATGTTGAGATGGCGCGGGAGCTGCACGACAAGATCGCGGCGGGCGCGATCCATGTAATAGATGACCACGATTTGGGCGAACGACTCGATGCCGGCGAGCGCGGCGCTGTAACGCGGATCGACCACGATGGTGCAGAGCGCACCCTTCGCCTCGCGCGGGTTTTTCGGGCAATCCGCCCGGCTCTTCCATGGCGTGTGGATCGTGCCGATGAAATAAATCCCCGCGTCGAAGTCGGCGGGCAGGTCGATCGTGACTTCGCCCGGGCGCGCGGCGAAGTCGTCGTCCGATTGTGCGGTCGGGCTCATGCGGGCGGGAGCCTATCAGATACGGTCGGGCGGCCCCTCCAAAAGCGGAAGCGCCGAAGGGGAAGGTCCCTCCGGCGCCCTATTCCGCTCCCCTACCGGTCCCCGTCCGGGAACCGGCCGGCACATAGCTAAGCTCAGAACATGCCGAGCAAGATTGCTCCTACGAATACGAAGGCAGCGCAGATCGCCAGCACGTTGATCCTTTGGACGAGATCCAAGGGTCTCCCTCCTGGGTCGTTGAGCTAGGGGACGAAGGTAGGGGTCAAAGGGGCGAGAGCAAGACGCATTTTTTGTGCATCGCAGCATGGGTTATTGGCGTTTTGGTCGCGGAGGGAAAATTGTCATTGCGGCGTCATGCGGTAGTGCAGCACAGCTCGCAGAAAAAAAATTTCAACCGGTAATTGGGCACCGTAATTTCTTGTGGACCAAATCCGGCGGCAGCGCGGTGGCTGTCGAGTTCGGTCGACGTGAACTGCGGGCCGGCGGCGCCGGCGTCGCATGTTTGATCGTGCGTTAACGAACTTCGTTGATCCGGCCTTAAGCGCGCCGCTCGCATTTTCCGCGCCATGGCGCGCGGCGTTTTCTGGTTTCTCGTCGCCCCGCTCGTCGCATTGGGGCTGGTTGCTTGTCGCTTCGACTACGAGGAGCGCGAGCCCTGGCGCGCGGAAGCCGAAGAGCAATGCGTGGCGCAGCGGCACGTACAGCCCTCCGCCTATCTCGAAGCCGGATCGGCGCTGAACGGGAACGGCGTGTGCGGCATGACGCGGCCGTTCAAGGTCGCGGCCGTGAGCGGCGGCTTCGTCGCGCTTGAGCCGAAGGCGACGCTCGCATGTCCGCTGGTTGCGAACGTAGAAGCCTGGTTCATTGAGTCGATCCAACCTGCAGCGATGGCGTGGTTTGGATCGCCGGTGACGGAGGTCAAACAGATCTCCGCCTATTCCTGCCGCACAATGAACGGCCAGCCCGGCGCTGCGATTTCGGAGCACGCATTCGGTAACGCGCTCGATATCTCGACCTTCCGGCTCGCCGACGGACGCGAGATCAGGGTAAAGGATGGCTGGAAGGGCGCGCCGGAGGAACAGGGGTTCCTCCGCACTGCGCATGCCGCCGCATGCGAGCGATTTTCCACCGTGCTCGCGCCCGGCGCCGACATTTTCCATTACGATCACATCCACGTCGATCTCGCGCGGCGCGCCTCCGGGCGTACCGTGTGCAAGCCGGAGCCGATGACCGTGGCGCCCCCGGCGCCGCGCATGCCGGAGAGCGTTCCGATCGTGCGTGGACCCGCGCCGTCGAGTTCACCGTGGGCGCAGAACGCGCCGCATGTTGCGAACGCGCGTGCCGCGTCGCCCTGGTCGCAGGCGGCGCCGCAGCAGATCCAGGGGCCGCGGGTGATCGAACGCGAGCCTGCACTGCGTTCGGCCGGGCCTCCGCTCGTGCTTGGCGGACAGGCGCCGCCGGCGAACTCGCTGGCAGCGCAAATGCCGCTCGCGGAGCGCGTGCGGCAGGCGCTCGGAACGCCTGGGCCGACGCAAGCGGCACCGCCGCCTCCACCGCCTGTCCAGCCGAATCCATATGGTCTTGTGCCGCCGGGACGCATTCCGAACGCAAGCTTCGGCGCCGATCCGGTCGTGACGGGTTCGCTTGGGGCGCAGAAGAAATCCAGCGATAGCACAAATGGGGCGCGCTCCATGTCCGGCGCCAATCTCATGCATCCCGAGTCGATCGCGGAGCAGAAGGCAAGCTCTGAACCGGCGTCCGTGTTCAACCTGCCCGGCGGCAGGATCAGCAAGAACTGACGGAACGATCGTTCGGGCATTCCACCGCTTCATGATAGGCGTCCGACGATGACCTTCTCATTGAATGGGCGGAGCGTGGATTACGTCGAGTACGGTGCGGGGCCCTGCCTCGTATTCGTTCCGGGCTCATTCAGCACAACCGCCGCCTGGCGCCCCATAATCGACATTCTCAAGGACCGCTACCGGACGGTGGCGACCAGCCTGATGGGATGCGGCGGCACGGAGGAGATGCGTACCGCCGACAACTGCACGATTGATCAACAGGCCGAGGCAGTTGAGGCGGTCGTCGCGCGTACCGGTGTGGCGGTACATCTGATCGGTCATTCGTGGGGCGGCTCGGTCGCGCTGTCCGTGGCGCTCCGCCGAATAGCGGGACTCGCAAGCCTGGTGCTGATCGAAGCGAATCCCTGCGATGTGTTGCGGCAAAGCGGCGAGACTGAAATGTACGATCGCGTCCGGCGGATGTGCGACGACTACGTGAGAGCGTATCGCGCGGGCGAGCAGGACGCCGCGCGGCGGGTCATCGATTTTTGGGAAGGAGCGGGGAGCTTCGACCGGATGCCTCTGCGCGTTCGCGAGTACATTATTCAGACGACTCCGACAAATATCCTCGACTGGTCTGCGCATTGGGCGTTTCGGGCGAAGCTGTCGGAGTACGCCTCGGTATTGCTTCCGGCATTGGTTCTCCACGGCGGGCAAACCCATCCAGCCATGCGGCGGGCGGCAGAAATTCTTGCCGCGCAAATGCCGAAAGCGAGGCTTGCGAGCGTGGCAGGGGCGCGTCACTTCCTGATCAGTACGCATCCGCGCGAAGTGGCGGGCGCGATTGCCGAGCATGTCTCGTCGGTCGAGGCTACCCACGCGCAGTAGCTACGGCCGATCTCAATCGCGACGTTTGTGCGGGTCGCCGTATCCGCCCGCGGTTGGCGTCTCGATGATGATTGCCTCGCCGGCATCGAGCACGGTCTGATCGCAGCCGTCGAGCATCTCGATCGTACCGTCCTTGCGGCGCACGGAGTTCTTCCCGATCTCACCCGCTTCGCCGCCTGCGAGACCGAACGGCTGCACGCGACGGTGGCCTGATAGAATTGCGCAATCCATCTTCTCCAGGAAGCGGATGCGGCGGTGGATGCCGTTGCCGGCGTTCCATTGGCCCCGTCCACCCGAGTTCGGACGGATGTGGAAGTCCTCGAGGAGTACGGGGAAGCGGAATTCCAGCACTTCGGGATCAGTGAGACGCGTGTTGGTCATGTGCGTATGCACGGCGTCGGTGCCGTCGAAGCCGGGGCCAGCGGGGGAGCCGGAGCAAATCGTCTCATAATACTGATAGCGATCGTTCCCGAAGGTAAGGTTGTTCATGGTGCCTTGTGCCGCGGCGAGCGCATTGAGTGCGCCGAACAGGCAATTGGTCACGGCTTGTGATGTCTCGACGTTGCCGGCAACGACGGCGGCCGGGAACTCCGGCGAAAGCAGCGAACGCTCCGGCAGCTTGATGCGGATCGGCCGCAGACAGCCGGCGTTCATCGGAATCTCGTCGTCCACCATGACGCGGAAGACGTAGAGGACGGCGGCGCGCGTCACCGGGGCCGGCGCGTTGAAGTTGGTGTTCTGCTGCGGTGAGGTGCCGGTAAAGTCGACAGTCGCCTCGCGCTTTCTCTTGTCGACCAAGATTTTTACCTTGATCACGGTCCCCTGGTCCATTTCGTATGAGAACTCGCTGTCGTGCAGGCGATCGAGCACGCGCCGCACGCTCTCGGCGGCGTTGTCCTGCACATGGCCCATGTAGGCGCGCACGACGTCGAGGCTGAACTGGCCGATCATCTTCTTGAGCTCGCGTACGCCCTTCTCGTTCGCTGCGATCTGCGCCTTGAGGTCGAG